>NZ_JADQDD010000088.1 GCF_019263595.1 Pseudonocardia sp. KRD291
TCGCTCGGCACTCACCTGGACGAGTGAATCTCGTAAGGTACCGCGAATCCGCACGACAGCGCGCTCGCGCGCCGGAAATTCCGCATCTGCGGGTTAGGTTCCCCTGGGTGACAGTCCGGTGAACTGCGGTTTTCCCGCAAACCTCTCAATCCCCGCCAGGGTCGGTCGACGGATATCCGTCGGTTCGTGTCGTATCCGTAGAACGGCCCATGTCGTTGACCCTCCAACAGTCCCCCGGCACGGTCTCGCTCCCCCTTCGTGACCAACCGGGCAGTTGGAGAGGACAACGATGCCCGCTCATCGCGCAGCCACCACCACGCCGCGCCCGGAACGCACCGGGGTCAGCCGTCGCCGTTTTCTCGGCTACGTCATCGCTGCCCCGACGCTCGTCGTTGCGGCGGAGATGGGTCGGGAGGCAGTTTTCGGCGCGCCCGAGGCGTCCGCGGTCGGGATCCCGTCCCCGCCGCAGCCCGCCGAGCTCTACGACCTGCTCGACGTCCTGCGGGACACGGCCCGGCCCACGGCGAACCTGATCAAGATCGAGGTCAACCGGGACGGCACCGTCTCGTTCGAGATGCCCCGGTCGGACAACGGGCAGGGCATCATCACCTCGACGCAGATGCTCATCGCGGAGGAGATGAACCTCGACCCGGACCAGGTGATCGTCACCCTGGCCGACGCACGTCCCGAGCTGGTGTTCAACCAGCTCACGGCGGGCTCGAGCAGCACGTTCATCACGTACACCCCGTACCGGATCGCGGCCGCGCTGGCCCAGGGCCGTCTGCTCGACGCCGCGGCCCTGGAGCTGGACCAGGACAAGAGCTTCCTGACCAGCCGGCAGGGCCTGATCACCGGGAACAACGGCAAGGCGCTCCCGTTCGGCGAGCTGACCGAACTGGCGGCCAGCTCGGTCACCGAGGTCACCGACGTCGTCCTGAAGGACCGCGAGAGCTTCACCGTGATCGGCACGCCGCGCACCAACTCCGAGGCGCGGGCCATGGTCACCGGCAAGAAGCAGTTCGCCACCGACCTGCAGATCCCGGACGCGCTGCCGACCGTCATCTGTCGTGGACCGAACCTGAACTCGGCCCTGAACAGCGTCGAGAACATCGACGAGGTCCGGAACATGCCCGGCGTCACCGACGTCGAGGAGGTCGACACCGGCGTCGCGGTCCGGGCGAACACGTTCGGGCAGGCCATCGACGGCGTCAACGCGATCCGCGCGTCCTGGGACGGCGGCACCATCGAGGGCGAGAACGACGAGTCCGTGCTGGCCAAGCTGCGCGAGGGTGAGCTGCCGCTGGCGGTGCCGCCCGGCGTCGGCGAGACCATCGAGGGCGACTTCGTCTTCTACTTCCGCAGCAACGCCTCCCTGGAGACGAACTGCGCGATCGCCGACGTCCGCGACGGCACCGCCGAGATCTGGGGTCCGGCGAAGAACCCGATCGCCGGGCAGGCCGAGATCGCGAAGAAGCTGGGCATCGCCCAGAACGCGGTCACCTTCCATGTCACCCGCGGCGGCGGGTCGTTCGGTCGGAAGCTGTTCACCGACGCCGCCGAGGAGGCGGCCCTGGTCTCACAGAAGATGGGCAAGCCCGTCAAGCTGATGTGGACCCGCGCCGACGACTCCCGCCAGGGCCGCACGCACCCGATGGCGACCACCCGGGTCCGCGCGTCGGTCGCCGGTGACTCCGTGGCGAGCTTCGAGGTGCGGCACACCAGTGTCGCCACCGAGATCAACCCGGGCCTGGGCGAGCCGATCAGCCTCGCCGCGAACAAGGCCCCGCTGGGCAACCTGACGGTCTCCCAGGGGATCTACGTCACGACTCAGGTGACGCCGTACAACTTCGGCGCGACGACCAGCCTCCTCAACGAGGTCGACATGCGCTTCAACACCAGCTCGATGCGCAACATCTACTCGCCCGACGTGGCGATCGCCCGCGAGCTGATGGTCGACAAGATCGCCGAGAAGATGGGCAAGGACCCGTACGAGATCCGGTCCGAGTTCACCAAGCTCACGCGCTGGCGGGACACCGTCGACCGGGCCGCCGAGGAGGCGGACTGGGGCAAGTCGATGCCCGAGGGCACCGCCCAGGGCATCGCGATGCACGTCGAGTACAAGGGTGTCACCTGCGCCGTCGTCGAGATCGACTGCCGCCCGGAGACGGTCAACCGGCAGATCCGTTCGGCCCGCACCGGGCCGCGCGTCACCAAGGTGACCTTCGTCGCCGACGCCGGCATCATCGTCAACCCGCGCGGCTACGAGGCCCAGATGATGGGCGGCATCAACGACGGCATCGCCAACACGCTGACCGCGAGCCTGCGCATCGACGACGGCCACTTCATCGAGGCGAGCTGGGACAACTACTTCTACACCCGGCAGTGGAACACCCCGCCCGAGATGAACATCATCCTCATCGAGGACTCGGAGTCCCCGGAGCCGGGTGGTGCCGGCGAGGCCGGCGTCGCGGCCACGAGCGCCGCGGTCGCCTGCGCCTACGCCCGTGCCACCGGCAAGACGCCGGAGTACTTCCCGATCCTGCACAAGGACCCGCTGCCGTACGAGCCGTACCCCACCGTGCCGCCGGTCCCGCCGTCGCCGACCAACGGCCTCGACTTCGCGTCCTGAGCCCCCGACCAGACGCGAACACCACGGAGGAGCCTCCATGCCCACTCAGACCTTCAAGCTCAACGGCGAGACCGTCACCGTCGACGTCGAGGACGACGTTCGCCTGCTCTGGGTCATCCGGGACCTGCTCAAGGTGACCGGGCCCAAGTACGGCTGCGGGATCAACGTCTGCAAGGCCTGCACCAGCCACATCAACGGCAAGGCGTTCAACCCCTGCTCGGTGCCGGTCGGCGCGATCCAGGACTCGGACGAGATCACCACGATCGAGGGCCTGGCCGACGGCGACACCCTGCACCCGATGCAGGAGGCCTGGATCGAGAAGGACGTCGCGCAGTGCGGGTACTGCCAGCCGGGTCAGATCATGGCCGCGGTGGCGCTGGTGCGTCGAGCCCAGGAAGAGGGCACCGACATCGACGACGCGATGCTCGACGAGATCCGCAACATCTGCCGGTGCGGCACCTACAACCGCATCCGTGAGGCGATCAAGGTCGGCGCCGAGAACATGTGATCGCTCCCGGCGTGGCCCGTCTGCCCGGCCGCGTTGGACCGTTAGGGTGTAGGGCAGGTCACTGCCGCTCGTGCAGAACGCTCCCCAGATCTTTAAGGATGAACCTCATGCAGAACCGGATGCGCCGCTCGCTCATCGCCGTCGGTGCCCTCGGTGCCGTGGCCTTCCCGCTCGCCGGGGTCGCCAGCGCCGACGAGAACGACGAGTTCGGCTTCCCCAGCACCCAGAGCCCCACCCAGGGCGTGGATGCCGTCGGGGCGACCCTGGACACCGCCAGCTTCAGCTTCCTCGATGCGGCCGACTCCTTCTCGCCGAGCAACCGGCCCGACGGCGTCAACGGCACCGACACCGAGATCCCCCAGGCCGACCCGCGGTTCGTCGAGGGCCCGGTGGGCGGGCTGCTCATCGACGGCCCGTTCCAGTGATCGTTCTGTAGAGGGGCGGCCGACGGGGCCGGTACATCGGACGCGAGTCCGGGTACCGGCCCCGTCGTGTGCGCCGGGTCGTCGTGAGCCGGGCCGCCGGCACAGGCCCGGGCGGGGTGGAGCTCAGGCCGGGGTCGAGCTCAGGCGGGGTCGAGCGGGAAGTCGTAGGTGACCTGCTCCCCGTTGCCCGAGTCGGCCTTCTGCGGGTGCAGGACCAGGTCCGGCTTGACCGCCTGGGCGACGTCGTCGGTGACGTACTGCCCGCCGTCGAAGTAGAGCTGGGTGGTGATCAGCTGCCTGCCCGGGGCGCTCACCTTGAGGTGCAGGTGTGCCGGGCGCCAGGCGTGCCAGCCGGCCGCGCGGATCAGCGCGCCGCAGGCCCCGTCGTTCGGGATCTGGTACGGCGCGGGCTTCATGGTGTTGATCTTGAATGTGCCGTCCGGACCGGTGGTGACCCGCCCGCGCAGGTTCCACTCCGGGATGCCGGGAGCGAACTGGGAGTAGTAGCCGTCGTCGTCGGCCTGCCAGAAGTCGACCAGCCCGCCCTCCAGGGGGGCGCCGGCGAGGTCGGTGATCGTGCCCTGGAACAGGAACGGCGTGCCCTTCTCGTCCTCGCGCATCGGCAGCGTGGCCTCGCCCTGGAACTCCGGTGCGCCGGGCACGTAGTAGGGCCCCTCGATGGTCCCGATGGCGCCCTCGCGGTCGGCGTTGGCGACCTCCTCGACGACGTGCTCGAGCCACACGTCGAGGAACAGCGGCCACTCGCCGTCCTCGCCGACCCGGATCATCCACGCCTTGAGGGCGTCGTACTCGTCGTAGGTCAGCTTGTGCTTGCGCACGACGTCGTGCAGTGCGGTCAGCGCGTCGGTCACGATCGCGGAGACGCGCGCGTGGTCGATGTCGCCGCCGTCGCGGACCTTGTTGCGGAACGTCTCGGTGGCCGAGGCGCCGGATCCGGCGGCCGTGGCGGTGGTGTCGGTGCTCATGTGGTGGCTCCCGTGTGAGTGGGTGTGTTCGGGTCAGGCGTCCTGGCGGTAGTGCGCGAGCTTGTCGGGGTCGATCTCGATGCCGGTTCCCGGGCCGGGGCGCACGTGCATCTGGCCGCCGACGATCTGCAGGGGTTCGGTGAGCAGGTCGTCGGACATGTCCAGGAAGTTCGACAGCTCGCCGGCCCGGTCCGAGGTCGTGCGGTGCGCGGCGCCGAACACGACGCTGCACGCGGTGCCGACCTGGCCGTCGATCTGGTTGCCCATGACGACCTCGGTGCCGAGGCCCTCGCAGAGGTGCAGCACCCGCTGCGAGCCGGTGAAGCCGGTCCGCGCGGTCTTGATGCTGATCATGTTGGCGGAACCGCCGAGCAGCTCGCGGGTGACCTCCGCGGGCCGGGTCGCGCTCTCGTCGGCGACGGTCGGGATCGAGGTCTGCGCGGTGAGCCAGCGCCGGCCGAGCACGTCGTCGGCGGGGCAGAGCTCCTCGGACAGGGTCAGGTCCAGGTCGGCCATGGCGTGCAGGGCCCGTGCGGCCTCGGAGGGCTTCCAGCCGCGGTTGCCGTCGACGTAGAGTTCGACGTCCGGGCCGAGCCCCTCGCGCAGCGCCCGGCAGGCGCCGACGTCGAGCGAGACCGGGCGGCGTCCCACCTTCACCTTGAACGTGGTGATGCCGTAGGTGTCGCGCATCCTCTCCGCCTCGGCGACCATCTCGGAGTCCGGGGCGAATCCGACCATGTGCGAGACCGACATGCGGTCGGTGTACCCGCCGAGCAGCTGCGAGACCGGCACGTCCAGCGAGCGTCCGAGCAGGTCCCACACGGCCATGTCGACGGCGGCCTTGGCCGTCGGGTTGCCCACGGTGCGGTCCATCCGGGCGGCCATCACCTCGCGTTCGAACACCGTGAGGCCGACCAGCTCCGGAGCGAAGATCCTGTCGATCACCGCGATGATCGACTCCTGGGTCTCGCCGTAGGTGAAGGGCCGCGGCGGTGCCTCCGCGACGCCCACCAGGCCGTCCTCGCCGTGCACGCGGACCAGGACGTGGTCGGCGCTGCGCACCTCGCCGCTGGCGAACCGCAACGGCTTGCGGTACGGCACGGCGAACGGGATCGCCTCGATCCGGACGATCTTCACGTGGTGCCTCCGATGTCGGCGGTGGGTTCGGGGTCGGTGTCGAGTGGGTCGGGGAGCAGCCCGCCGCTCTCCAGCGCGTCGAGCAGCCGGGTCAGCGCGGGCGAGCTGTCCTCGGAGCGCCAGGCCAGGGCCAGGTCGACGGTGATCTCGTCGGCCAGCGGCAGGTAGGTGACGCCGTCGACCCGCAGCGCGCGCACCGACTCCGGGAGCACCGCCACTCCGGTGCCGGCGGCGACGAGGGTGAGCAGGATCGGCGTCTGGGCGGCCTCGCCGACCCGCCGGGGGAGGAACCCCTCGTTCAGGCAGGCCTGCACGACGACCGAGTCGACCACCGAGCCGGGGACGCCGTAGGCGACGAACTCCTCCGACTGCAGGTCGGCCAGGCGCACCGGGCCCGCCCCCGCCAGACGGTGCCCGTCCCGGACGGCGACGACCATCGCCTCGCGTTCCAGGGGCCGCACCGTGAGTCCGGGGCGCACCAGCGGCGGCCGCAGGACCCCGACGTCGATCCGGCGCTCGACCAGAGCCTCCTCCTGACCCGCGGTGAGCAGGCCGGGCACGAAGCGCAGGGTCACCCCGGGCATCTCCCGTGCCGCGGCGCGGGCGAGCCGGGGGAGAACCCGGTAGGCGGCGAGGTCGGTCGTGCCGACGGTCAGGACGCCGGTGTGCCCGGCGGCGATGTGCTCCACCCGGGTCCGGGCGTCCTCCACCGAGGCCAGGATCCGGACGGCGTCGGCGAGGAACGCCTCACCGGCCGCGGTGAGGTCGACCCGGCGCGTGGTGCGGTCGAGCAGAGTGGCGCCGACCTGCGACTCGAGCTGGCGGATGGCCTGCGACAGCGGTGACTGCGCCATGTGCAGGCGTTCCGCGGCCCGGCCGAAGTGCCGGGTCTGCGCCACGGTCACGAAGTACCGCAGCTGCCGCAGTTCCATGCCGGGTCTCCTCCCGTGCCGCCGGCGTCGTCGTCCTCCCATGACGGTAGGGCAAAACCTTGTAGAACCAAGGACTGAGTTCAGCTCGATTGAGCTGGTCAGCCTCTGAATCGAGGATCTGCGACGCGGACGGCGGTGCACGCCCGGCTCCCGGGGAGGGGCCCTGGGTCAGGACTAGGTACTTGGCCGGTGTGGCTGCGACCACATGCCTGCGACGGTTCCCGGTGACCGGTCCGCACCACCGGACCGCCGCTTCGCAGGAGGAAGCCCATGACCGAAGACCTCGCCCATGTCGAGTCCGTCCTCGACGGCTCCGTCATCGACGACGCGAAGGCCGGTCTCTACCAGGCCAAGCGCGAGATCTTCACCGACGAGGAGATCTTCGAGCTCGAGATGAAGCACATCTTCGAGGGCAACTGGGTCTACCTCGCCCACGAGAGCCAGGTCCCGAACCCGGGCGACTACTTCACCACCTACATCGGCCGGCAGCCGATCATGATCACGCGCAGCAAGGACGGCACGCTCAACTGTCTGATCAACGCGTGTGCGCACCGCGGGGCGATGCTCTGCCGCCGCAAGACCGACAACCGGATGACGATCACCTGCCCGTTCCACGGCTGGACGTTCCGCAACGACGGCACGCTGCTCAAGGTCAAGGACCCGGACGACGCCGGGTACCCGGACACGTTCGACAAGGACGGCTCGCACGACCTGACCAGGGTCGCGAGGTTCGACAGCTACCGCGGGTTCCTGTTCGGCAGCCTGAACGCGGACGTCGCTCCGCTGACCGAGCACCTCGGCGACACGACCAAGGTGATCGACATGATGGTCGACCAGTCGCCGGAGGGGCTGGAGGTGCTGCGCGGCGCGTCGAGCTACACCTATGACGGCAACTGGAAGGTGCAGGTCGAGAACGGCGCCGACGGCTACCACGTCAGCTCGCTGCACTGGAACTACGCGGCGACGACCTCGCGTCGCGGCTCCGGTGAGTCGAAGAACGACACCAAGGCGCTCGACGCCGGCGGCTGGGGCAAGTCCGGCGGTGGCTACTGGTCCTACCCGAACGGGCACCTGTGCCTGTGGACCTGGGCCGCGAACCCGCAGGACCGCCCGCTGTGGAGCGAGCTGGACACGCTCAAGGAGCAGTTCGGCGAGGCCAAGGGCGACTTCATGGTCAAGGGTTCGCGGAACCTGTGCCTCTACCCGAACGTCTACCTGATGGACCAGTTCTCGACGCAGATCCGGCACTTCCGCCCGATCGCGCCGGACAAGACCGAGGTCACGATCTACTGCTTCGCGCCGAAGGGCGAGAGCGACGCCGCGCGGGCGCACCGGATCCGGCAGTACGAGGACTTCTTCAACGCCTCCGGCATGGCCACCCCGGACGACCTGGAGGAGTTCCGCTCCTGCCAGCTCACGTTCCGCGCCACCGCCGCGCCGTACAGCGACATGAGCCGCGGCGCCGAGCACTGGCTGTCCGGCCCGGACGAGGTCGCGGAGGCGCTGGACATGCCGGGTGTCATCTCGGCCGGTCAGAAGAACGAGGACGAGGGTCTCTACCCGGTCCAGCACGGCTACTGGCTGGAGACGATGCGCACCGCGGTGGCGAACACCGCGTCGAGGGCGAAGGGCTGACCAGGACGATGACCACCACGGAGAAGACCGACGGCTCCGCCCCGGGGCAGGCGCCGACCGGCTCGAAGCTGATCACCCAGAACGCTATCGAGCAGTTCCTCTACCGCGAGGCGCGCTATCTCGACGACCGCGAGTTCGAGAAGTGGCTCGAGTGCTACGCCGACGACGTCGTCTACTGGATGCCCTGCTGGGACGACGAGGACACGCTCACCGAGGACCCGCAGCGCGAGATCTCGCTGATCTACTACGGCAACAAGGGCGGGCTGGAGGACCGGGTCTTCCGGATCCGCACCGAGCGCTCGTCCGCGACGTCCATCCCGGAGCCGCGGACCAGCCACAACATCTCGAACGTCGAGGTGATCGAGCGCCGCGGGGACCTGGTCGACATCCGGTTCAACTGGCACACGATGTACTTCCGGTACAAGACGATCGACCCGTACTACGGCACGTCGTTCTACACGATCGACTTCTCCGGGGGCGCGCCACTGATCCGCCGTAAGACCGTGGTGCTCAAGAACGACTACATCCACCACGTGGTGGACATCTACCACTTCTGAGAGGAGGTGGTAGCTCGTGAGTACCACCACCACTGCAACGACGCACAAGGTGGCGCTGTCCTTCGAGGACGGCGTGACCCGGTTCGTGAACTGCAAGGAAGGCCAGTCCATCGCCGACGCGTCCTACCGGTCGCGGATCAACATCCCGGTGGACTGCAGCGACGGCGCCTGCGGCACGTGCAAGGCGTTCTGCGAGTCGGGTGACTACGACGGCGGCAGCTACATCGAGGACGCGCTGTCCGACGACGAGTCCGAGCAGGGCTACCTGCTGGCGTGCCAGGCCAAGCCTCGTTCGGACATGGTGGTCCAGATCGCTACCACCTCGGCGGTGGCCAAGACCAGCGCCGCCACCCACAAGGGCACGGTCACCGCGCTGGAGAAGCTCTCCTCCTCGACGGTCGCGCTGACGATCGAGATCCAGGACCGGGACAAGCTCGCGTACCTGCCCGGGCAGTACGTCAACATCGCGGTGCCGGGAACCGATGAGACCCGGTCCTACTCGTTCTCCAGCGGCCCGGACGACGAGACACTGACGTTCCTGGTCAAGATCACTCCGGGTGGAGTGATGTCGGAGTACCTGGACTCGCGGGCGAAGGTCGGCGACGACATCGAGCTGACCGGCCCGCACGGGAGCTTCTTCCTGCGCGAGTCCGACGCCCCGTTGCTGCTGCTCGCCGGCGGCACCGGGCTGGCCCCGATCCTGTCCATCCTCCGCACCCTGGACGCGGCCGGCAGCAAGCGCCCGATGCACCTGCTCTACGGCGCCACCACCGACGACGACGTCGTCGAGCTGGACACCGTGCGCGCGCTGGCCGACTCGATCGAGGGCCTGACCTGGGACTACTGCGTCGCCGACGAGAACACGTCGTGTGCGAACCAGGGTTACGTCACCGCCTTGATCGAGCCCGAGCACCTCCACGGCGGCGACGCCGCGGTCTACCTCTGCGGCCCGCCGCCGATGGTGGAGGCGGTCCGCGGGTTCTTCTCCGAGCAGGGCTACGAGCCCTCGGGCTTCTACTTCGAGAAGTTCGCCCTGGCCGCGAAGCCGGACGACGAGGCGGGCGAGAAGGCCGCACCGGAGCCGCAGGCCGCGGAGCCGGAGAAGGGCCCCGATGTCGAGACCGACTCCGAGGACACCGGCGCGCCGGTGCCCGAGACGGTCGTCGCGATCCCGTCCGGCGACGGGTCCGCCGAGGACATGCTGACGTTGCGGGGCCGCGAGGGCCGGGCGATCAACGGCCGCGAGGTGCTGCGGTTCTCCGAGCTGGAGCCCCTGCACAGCACGGGCCAACCGGAGTCGGTCGGCTCGGCGAACGCCGCCTGGCGGATCTCCGGGCAGCTCGTGGCGTCCGCGTTCGACGACGGGCAGGTCACCGACCTCGACCCCGACGATGACGGGTTGATCGTCGGTGCGGACCGCAACATCCTGGCCCAGGAGCTGCTGCCGGTCTCGGACCTCGAGCAGCTCACCCCGCCGGTGCCTGCGCCTGCGGAGCCGCAGGGCACCGACGACACGGTGAGCGACGACGGGTACGTCATCGGCGAGGAGCACCCGTCGATCGACAAGTCGGACGCGATCTTCGACGCCCGCCGGGCCCTGGAGCTCGGCGCGCTGGAGCTGACCGTCGGACGGATGTCGAACTCCCAGGTCGCCGGCTACCGGCTGCTGGCCGAGTCGACGGTGCCCCACGTCGACGTCGAGAACGAGAGGTTCACCGACGCGCACGCCTACACCGAGACCAACGCCGCGTTCCACGACTACCTGTTCACCCTCACCGGCAACGAGCACCTGCTGCGCGCCTACCAGGCACTCGGGGTGAAGGGCGCGATGGAGGAGACGCTGCGGGGCGCGGTGTGGTGCCACCCGTCGTGCGCGCAGGACCACCTCGACATCGTCGACGCGTTCGAGTCGGGGCAGAAGGACACCGCCCGGCAGCTGATCTCCGACCACGCCGAGCGCTCCAAGGAGACGATGCGCCGGGCGATGCGCGACTCCCGCGCGTCGCGCCGGCCGCGGTTCGTCACGCCGGGCCGGTTCGCCGGCCAGGTCGTGCTGGTCACCGGGGCCGGGCAGGGGATCGGCGAGCGCACCGCGCGCCGGATCGGCGCCGAGGACGGCACCCTGGTGCTGGCCGACCGCGCCGAGACGGTGCACGAGCTGGCCTCCGAGCTCGGCCGGGACGGCTGCGACACGCTGTCGGTGACGGCGGACCTGGAGACCTGGGAGGGCGCCCGGGCCGTCGTCGACGCGGCGATCGAGAAGTTCGGGCGGATCGACGTCGCCATCCACACCGTGGGCGGCACGATCTGGGCCAAGCCGTTCGAGCACTACCCGCCGGAGCAGATCCAGGCCGAGATCAACCGGTCGCTGTGGCCGACGATGTGGTGCTGCCGCGCCGTCGTCCCGCACATGATCGAACGGGGCGGGGGCACGATCGTCAACGTGTCCTCGGTGGCCACCCGCGGCCTGAACCGGCTGCCCTACGCCGCGGCGAAGGGCGGGGTCAACGCGATCACCGCGGCGCTGGCCCTGGAGGTGGCGCCGCACGGCGTCCGGGTCGTCGCGACCGCCCCCGGCGGCACCGACGCGCCGGAGCGCAGGACCCCGCGCGGGCCGGCGCCGGAGTCGGAGCAGGAGAAGGGCTGGTACCGCACGATCGTCGACCAGACCACCGAGTCGTCGCTGCTCAAGCGCTACGGCACGCTGGACGAGCAGGCGTCGGCGATCACGTTCCTGGCCTCCGAGGAAGCCTCCTACATCACCGGCACCGTGCTGCCGGTGGCCGGCGGCGATCTGGGCTAGCCGCATCTAGGGTGAGCCGATGGAGGCACCGTCGCTTCGGCTCGTCGACCGGGACGGCGACCTCGCCCGCCTGCGCCACCGGGCGCGGCTCGTCGCCGAGGGCCGCGGGCCGTCGTCGGTGCTGGTGCGGGGCGCGGCGGGGATCGGGAAGACGGCGCTGCTCGACGAGTTCGCCGACGCCCACGACGGTCCCGTCCTGCGGGCACGCGGCGCCGGGTGGGAGTCCGACCGGCCGCACGGCGTGCTCTCCCAGCTCCTGCGCTCGGCGGTGCCGCCCGCGGACCCGTTCGACGCGGCGGACCTGCTCGTCGGCGCCCTGGCGGCCGGGACCGTCACGCTCGCCGTCGTCGACGACGCGCACTGCGCCGACGTGGACTCGTTGCGCACGCTGTCCACCGCGGTCGCCCACCACCACACCGCACCGCTGCTGGTGCTGCTCGCGGCCCGGGTCGGCGAGGCGCCCGCGGCGACGGCGGACGTGCTCACCCGCACGGTGGCCGAGACGCTCGACCTCGGGGCCCTGGGCTCGCGCGCCGTCGCCGAGCTCGCCGCGGCCCGGCGGCTGCCGCTCCCGGACCGCGCGGCCGAGCGTCTGCGCCGGCACACCGGCGGGATCCCGCGGCACGTCCTCGCCCTGCTCGAGGAGATGCCGGCCGAGGCATGGGCGGACCCGGAGGTGCGGCTCCCGCCGCCGTCCGCGGTGGCCGTCGCGGTCGGGGAGCGGCTGTCCGGGGTCGGGCATCCGGCCCGCGCACTGACCGAGGCCGTCGCCGTCCTCGGGGGCGCCGTCGAGCTGCACGAGGCGGGACGCCTCGCCGGGCTCGACGACCTCCTCGTCCCCCTGGAGGAGGCCGCCCGGGCCGGGCTGGTCGTCCGGGCCGGCGGACACCTGGGCCCGATGGCCGGGGCGCCGGACCCGATGGTGCGCGCCGCCGTGATCGACGTGCTCGGCCCGGACGCGGCCGCGACCCTGCGGCGCCGGGCCGCCGGGATCGTCACCGACCCGGTACGTGGTCTCGGGTACCTCGCCGCCGCAACGCCCGGGCGTGACGCGGAGCTGGCCGACCGTCTCGATGCGCAGGCCCGCGCGGAGGCCGACGACGGTGCCTGGCGCGCGGCGGCGTCGCTGCTGCGCGCGGCCGGGCGGCTCACCGAGGACCGGGACCTGCGCGAGCAACGGGTCACCCGGGCCGTCGACGCGATGGTGGGCGCAGGTGACGGGCTCGCGGCCGCGTCGATGATCCCGGTGGTGGAGAGCCTGCGCGAGACACCGTTGCGCAACGCCGTGCTCGGATACCTCGCGGTGGTCCGCGGCCGAGCCGGCGAGGCGGAGAGCCGCCTGGGCCGGGCGTGGGAGCAGGTCGACTGCCGCGAGGACCCCGGGACCGCGGCGATGATCTGTCAGCGCAACGTGCTGCACGCGCTGGCCCGGTGCCGCGGCGAGGAACTGGTGACCTGGTCCGACCGCACGGCCGAGCTGGTCGGGCCGGACGCGCCGGCCGCGGTCGAGGCGTCCGCGATCCGCGGGCTGGGCCTGGCGTCGGCGGGCCGCCCCGCCGAGGCCGTCGAGGAGTACCGCGCCGTCACCGAACGGGTCGACCGCGGAGCCCAGGGCCAGCGGGCCACGATGGGCAAGGGGTGGCTGCACGTCGTCGTGGACTGCGTCGACGACGCCCTGTCCGAGCTGGCGTCCGCGGTCCCGACGACGCACCTGGGCGGCTCGTCGCGGATCTCGTTGTGGGCGCTGGGCTGGCTGGCGCGGGCCCGGTTCCTGTGCGGGGAGTGGGACCGCGCGCTCGCCGCCGTCGAGGAGGGCCGCGCACTCGGCGAGCGCACCGGGACGGTGCTGGCCGGGCCGCTGCTGGAGTGGACCGCGACCCAGGTGTACGCCCTGCGCGGGGACCGTGACCTGGCCGAACGGTCCGTGCGCAGCAGCGAGGCGGGGATACTGGACTACGAGATCATGCGGGTGCCGTGCCTGCTGGCGCGCGCCCAGGTCGGCGAGGCCCGGGCCGACTACGCACAGGTGCTCCGCGTGCTCGAGCCGCTGACCCGGTCCGGGTCGGGCAGCTGCCTCGACGAGCCGGGCTGGTGGCCGTGGACCGACGTCTACGCGAACGCCCTGGTCATGGAGGGACGCCTGGACGACGCCGAGGAGTTCCTGGTCCCGCACGAGGCCCGGGCACTCGACCGTGAACACCGCTCGACCCGCGCCCGGCTCGGCTACGCGCGCGGACGGCTGCACGGCGCCCGCGGCGACGTCGACGCCGCGCACGCGGCGTTCGAGGCGTCGCTGGCCCTGATCGACGGGATGCCGCTGCGCCACGACCGGGCCCGGATCACGTTCGCGCACGGGCAGACGCTGCGCCGGGCCGGGCGCCGCAGGGACGCGGACGCGGTGCTCACCGACGCCCGCGACCAGTTCGCCTCACTCGGCGCGCAGGCCTACGTCCTGCGCTGCGACCGCGAGCTCAAGGCCGGCGGCGTGCACGCCGCCGGCAGCCGTTCCGGCGGCCGCGACGAGCGCGGGAGCGCCGACCTCACACCGCAGGAGACGGCCGTTACCGACCTGGTCGCCCGCGGGATGTCGAACCGCGAGGTGGGCGCCGAGCTGCACGTGTCGACCAAGACGGTGCAGTACCACCTGACCCGGATCTACGCGAAGCTCGGCATCCGCTCCCGCGCCGAGCTCGCGGCGCAGCACAGCGCGCACGCGGGCGACGACGACGGCCCGTCCGGGCTCAGTGCAGGATCTTGAGCCCGGCCACGCCGGCGACGATGGCCACCAGGCAGAGCAGCCGCGCCGTCGTCGCCGGCTCGCCGAGCACGGCCATGCCGTAGGCGGCGGTGCCGACGGCGCCGATCCCGACCCAGACCGCGTAGGCGGTACCGACCGGGAGCTCCCGCAGCGCCAGGGCCAGCCCGCCCATACTGATCACCAGCGCGACCGCGAAGACGATCGAGGGGACGGGCCGGCTGAAGCCCTTGCTCTGGGACAGCGCCGCTGCCCAGATGGTCTCGAAGAACCCCGAGACGACCAGGAAGATCCAAGCCATGACACACCTCCGGCGTGTGCGTCGTCTTGGCGTTCCGGGTACGGCGCGTCTCGTCCGGGGTGGCCGCCGTGGCGCGGTCCGTACCCAGGATGCACGAGCGGCGCGCCCGCGGGAACCGGTTGGTGGCCGAACCCACCACGGTCACGCTCAGGAGCGGCTGGATCCCACCAGATGGGCGAACACGACGGTGTTGTCCTTGTAGCTGCCGGCCGCGGAATCGAAGGGGCCGCCACATGTGATCAATCTGAGTTCGGAGCGATTTCCGGTCGCGTACACATCGCGGGTCGGGAACGAGTCCTTCTGGAATGTCCGCACCGAGTCGATCCGGAATGTCGTCGTGACCCCGTCCGCGCGTTTCACGGTGACATTCTGCCCGGGGGTGAGCCGCCCGAGGTCGAAGAACACCGACGGCCCGTTCGCGGCGGAGTCGATGTGCCCGATGATCACCGACGGGCCGAGCTCCCCGGGCGTGGCCGACGCGCGGTACCAGGCGGCCTGGTCGTAGAGCGGGCCGGGCGCGGGCACCTCCAGCGTGCCGTCGGGGTTCAGGCCGACCTGGTTCACCGTCGAGGTCACCCCGATGTCGGGGATGGAGATCGACGTGGGCGGCGAGGCCGGGAGGAGGTCGCCGACCGGCCGGGCCGACTCGGGGAACGAGCCGATGATCGCCGGGGCGGCGGCCGGTGGCCCGGAGCCCGCGGCGGCGGCGGTCGGCTCGGGCGCCGACTGCTGGTCCAGGAGGGCGAAGCCGACCAGGCCGACCCCGACCACGGCGAGCACGGCCGCGACCAGGAGCGCGAGCCGGCGCCTGCGGCGTGGGGCGGGGGTGTCGCCGGTCATCGGCCGACTCCGTTCAGATCGGTGCTTCGCATCAGGGTGTTCGCGTGGACCGGTGCCGATGGTTCGGGTCCGTTGCCGTGCCCGTTCCGGCGCGGGGCCGGACGTGCCACGGGCCCCGCCGACCGGCGTGCTGCCGGTCGACGGGGCCCGTGTGTGGAGATCAGCTGCGCGAGCCGGCGCGGCGGCGGGAGACCGCCACGGCTCCGGCGGCACCCAGCAGGAGCACGCCGCCGACCACGATCAGGCCGGTGTTCTCGGTGCCGGAGGTGCTACCGCCACCGGTCTCGACGCCACCCGCGGGCATCGGCATGTCGCCGGACTTGGTGTTCACCACGATGGTGGCGATACCGATGACCGTGCCGCCCTTGAGAGCGTCGGTCTTGAAGGCGCCGTTGAGGGCCTCGGCGGCACCGTCGGACAGCGTGACGGTGGTGCCCTCGAGGGTCGCGGTGCCCGCGTCCGCGTCGACCGAGATCGGCTTCAGGGTGGAGCCGTTCAGGTCGAACAGGGTGGTGGACTGGGCTGCGACCTCACCGTTGGCGGTGACGCGGCCGGTCAGCACGGCCGGGTCGCCCGGGTCGACGACGAAGTTGTCGATCGTGACCTTGGTGTCGCCCTTGGTCAGGGTCAGGCCGCTGCCCTGGTGCTCGATCGAGCCCTGGACGTAGGGGGAGACGTCGCCCGGCTTGTAGACCGTGACGTTGCCGCCGGTGATCGGGAAGCTGGCCGAGCCGTCGGCGATCTTGGCGTTGCCCGACGGGCCGGGGGCCACGCCGAGGGAGCCGAGCGCCTCGACGAAGCCGGCGTCGAGCTTCACCGAGGTGGACTGGCCGGTCAGGTTGGTGATCGTGGCCACCGGGGGCGGGGTCTCCTGGGCCGAGGCGACACCAGCACCCAGGCCGGTGACCGCTGCCGCGACGAGACCGATCGTGGCCACGCCGACCACACGTCGAACGGAACGCATCATTGCCGATTCTCCTTGAGCGCCGAGGGTCTCCGAGTTTGTTCTCGGCGACCGTGCACCCAGCATTCGCACCCCGGTTGCAAAACGGTTCGGACGAAATTTCCACCAGATTTCGGTCGCTCAATCCGGAGCACCCCGACCCCTCCTCGTCGGTGACGGAGCGTGACTGCTGAGCGTCAGTCGGACGCGGAGGATCCCGGCCGAGGCGGAACCACCGACGGCAACCACTCGGCGAGGCAGAACGGGTGCCCTGCCGGGTCCGCGTAGACGTGGAACCGCTCGCCTCCCTCGAGGAGCGTGGCGCCGAGGTCGAGGACGGAGGCCTCGGCGCGTGCGAGATCGTCGACCAGGACGTCCACGTGCATCTGCGACGACCGTGCGGACGACGGCCACGTGGGCGGGCGGTGGTCGGGAACGCGTTGGAAGGCGATGGCGGGACCGCCGCCGTCCGGCCCGATGACCACCCAGCCGGGCTCGTCGTGGATGCGGCGATAGCCGAGGAGTGCCTCGTAGAAGCCGGCGAGGCCCGAGGGGTCCGCGCAGTCGATGGCGAGGGCCTGCCAGCGTCCGATCATCGCCGGATCGTCGACCGCGCCGGCGGGCCCCACAAGCCCTCGGCCGGCTGCTCGCGCCCGTCCGGCGGCCTAGCATCGGTCGGGCCGGACCAACGGGCTGGGGGGACGTCATGGCGAGACTGCCTCCGCGTCCCGACCTGGAGGAGATGAGGCGCCGGGCCGAGGAGTCGGCGGGCGGACAGCCGGCCCTGGCCCGCGAGTACGGCTTCCCGAGCTGGTCACGTCTGGAGGCCGAGGTCGAGCGCCGCGCGGTCCTCGACGCCGTCGATGTGGAGGCACTGTCCACCCTGCTCGGCGCCGATCCCGGGCGGGCCACGGAGGTCATGCGGCCGTGGTCCGATCACCCGCTGGGAGTGGCGCCGTTGAGCTACGTCGCGATGATGCGGTTCGACACCACCCGCGGCCTGTGGCGCGACGTCCCGGGGAGCGCCGACCTCGCCCGGACCTTGCTCGCCGCGGGCGCGACCGCGGACGGGGAACCTGGATGTCCGGAGACGCCGCTGATGACGGCCGCGAGCTACGGCGACCCCGCCGTGGCGCGGGTGCTGCTGGACGCGGGCGCCGACCTCGGCAGGACGGCGGCCGACACCGCCGGGGGAGTACCCGGTGGCACGGCGCTCGACCATGCCGCGGTGTTCGGGATGACCGAGGTCGTCGACGTCCTGACCGCCGCCGGGGCGCGCCCGTCGCGGATCTCCATCGCGGCCGCGACCGGAGACGTCACCGGATGGCTCGACGACCGGGCCCCGGAGGACGAACGGGTGCGCGCGCTGGTGATGGCGGCCCGCCACGGGCGCACCGCCGTGATCGACGATCTGGTCGCGGGCGGGACGCCGGTCGACGCGGTCGACCCGATGTGGGGAGGCCATCCCCTGCGGTCGGCCGTATCGTGCCCGGCCGGCGTCCGGCGGTTGCTGGAGCACGGAGCCGACCCGGGACTGCGTGACGGTGTCGGGCGTACGGCGCTCGACCTGTGCCGCATCGGCCACCGGGAGCACCCGGACGCGGACGGCTACGCCGAGGTGGAGGCGCTGCTCGTGTCCCTCACCGAACCTTCCTGAGGCCGCGGACTAGCTACGCAGGCCGCCCGACGCGGTGAGGCGTTCGCCGGTGACCCATCCGGCGTCATCGCCGGCGAAGAACACCGCCACCCGTGCCAGGTCCTCGGGTTGGCCGATGCGGCCCAGCGGAGTCCGTTCGATCATGTCTGTCTCGGCGTCACTTCCCATGAAACCGACGGCGTGGATGCCCTCTGTCTCCACACCGCCCGGAGCCAGTGTGTTGACCCTGATCCCGCGAGAACCGAGCTCGGCCGCCAGTACTCGCGTCAACGCGTCGACGGCGCCCTTCGTGGCGGCGTACACCGACATTCCGGGTATCGCGCGGGCGCTGTCCAGTGATCCGATATTGATGACCGAGCCGCCGTTGGGTCCGAAGTGCTTGAGCCCCTCTTGGATCGTGAGGATCGTCCCGAGGACATTGACGGAGAGCTGCTGATCGATCTGCCGTGGTGTGGCCGACTCGAACGGCTCCGGATAGTAGACGGCGGCATTGTTGACGAGTACGTCGATCCGGCCGTAGGCGGCAACGGTTTCGGCGAAGAGACGCTCCACGTCGGCGGCGACGGACACATCACCCTGCACGGCGATTGCGGCCCCTCCCCGGGTCTCGATGTCGCTCACCACGCGCTCGGCACTGTTGGCGTCGGAGGCGTAGTTCACCGCCACCGACGCCCCGGCTGCGGCGAATTCCTTTGCGATTCCTGCTCCGATGCCCTTGGAGGCACCGGTCACGAGCGCGACCTTTCCTTCGAGTGTCCGCGTGGCCCTTGTCATGTCTGGTCTCCCATCGATGTCGGTGGCGGTCGCGGCAGGAACCGCGACCATCCGACACGAACGTTAGGACCGGCGATGTCATAGAAGCAAATAGTGGCAACGTATACTCTGCAGTGGCAACATCTATGTCACGGCGAAGGTGGACACGATGAACCTGCGGCAGTACGAGTACGCTCTGGCGGTCGCCGAAGAGGGGTCCATGACGGCGGCAGCGGAGCGTCTACGGGTCACCCAGCCGTCTTTGTCGCAGCAGATCGGCACCCTGGAGAAACACCTCGGAGTTCGGCTGTTCACCCGCAACCCGAGTGGTGTCACGGTAACGGTGGCCGGGCGGGCCTTCCTCGCGGAGGCAGAGATCGCGACGACCGCGTCCCGGCGGGCCTTCGCGGCGGCACGCGCCGCCGACGGGGACCTGGCAGGCGAGCTCATCATCGCTGTGCACATGGGACTGGGAGCACGTCAACTGCCCAGGGCTCTGGGGCAGCTTCGCCATCGCCACCCGAAGCTGCAGGTGACTCTCTACGAGGAGCCCGACCCCGCGGACATGGAGCGCCTGGCCCGCCAGGGCACGCTCGACATGGTCCTCACGCACCGCGTCCCCACAGGCTGCACCTTCGACATCCACGTTCTGGGCGAAGAGGCCTACGTCGCCGTCCTGCCCGAGGAGCACCCACTTCTTGCGAACGGTGGCGCCCTGCGCCTGGACGATCTCGCATCAGAGGGGTGGATACGGTTCCGCCGCGGCAGCTTGCTCGACGACTACCTGGCCCACCTGCTCGCCGACACGGGGTTCAGCCCGCACACGGTGGCCCGAGCGTCACAGATCTCCACCGCGGTTCGGCTCGTGGCGCAGGGCCTCGGCGTCACCGTGGCGCCGGCCTCGGCCATCCCCGAAGGGTTCGAGAAGCTGGCCCGCCCCCTGCTGCCGTCTCTGGCTGAACCCGTCGCCCTCGGCGTACGGAACCATATGGGCCCAGCGGAAGCGGCAGTACTCGACCACCTCGAGGGTCAGAACTGGTGCGGTATGGATCTTCTCGCCCAGCCCGCGCCCGTGTGAGACGCCACTTCCGGACCGTGGTGCGGGGTGCGGAGCCTGTGTCCCTGCGGGCTACACCTGAGCCATACCGCCGTCGATGCAGAGCTCCGCGCCCGTCATGAAGCTGCTCTCGTCCGAGGCGAGGAACAGCGCACCATGGGCGATCTCCTCGGGGAGTCCGAGGCGTCCCATCGGGACGAGGGTGCTCATCTGGGCTCGGAGGGCCACCGGGTCCTGACCGAAGTATTCGGCCTGTCCGTCGATGATGAGCGTGTCGATCGGTCCCGGACTCAGCACGTTGACCCGAAGACCCCGGTCGGCGAATTCCGCCGCCCATGTACGCGCATAGGAGCGCACGGCGGCCTTCGCCGCGCTGTAGGCCCCTGCCCCGGGGTCCCCCTTGAATGCGGTGATCGAGCCCAGCAGGACGATCGAGGCGCCTGCCCGCAACAGCGGCAGTGCCTTCTGGACGGTGAACAACGTGCCGCGGGCATTGAGGTCGAATGTGCGGTCGAAGTGTTCCTCGGTCACGTCCCCGAAGTTCATTCTCTCGATGCTGCCGGCGTTCGCGACGAGCACATCGAGGTGTCCGCTCTCCTGGCGGATGGTCTCGACGAGGTCGTCGAGATCGCCCGACGCCGTGGCGTCCGCGGTAATCGCGGTGACGTGCCCCTCGATGAGGGCCTTCGCGGTGTCGAGTGCGTCCTTCCGCCGCCCCGTGATGTAGACGTGAGCGCCTTCGGCTCCGAATCTCTGGGCTATCGCCAAGCCCAGGCCCGCACTCCCGCCGGTTACGAGGGCGACCTTGTTTTCCAGACGCATGTCTTCTCCGTCGATCGAGATGGTTGCCTCACCGCGGGCGTCACTGAATCCCGTTGTCGCAACGGGCGCCGCAGCACCTGCCGGCGGGACGACAGGACGGTAGGGCCGTCAAAGCCATAGAAGCAAATAGTCGCAATGTATGTTTCACACTGGCAACGTCTATGCCTCGGCATGCCTCGTCGTCGCGATACGGCATAGGCCGACGTGCGCACGGGGCGGCGGCCATGAATCGTCCGCATGTGATCGGCGCTCATCTCGGACGCATCGGTCGGAGGACCGGGAGCGTGCAACGGCCCGCCGGCTGTGCGACGAGGCACGGTGGCACCGTCCTGCTG
>NZ_JADQDD010000089.1 GCF_019263595.1 Pseudonocardia sp. KRD291
GGTCTTCTCGGACCACTCCCACCGTGTGTCGAACGCCGAGAAACGGATGGTGTCCGGGTTCCGGTCGGGGACCTCGAAGTCGACCGAGCCCAGGGGCAGATCGTCGGCCTCTACCGCCTGCCCGGCCGCCTGAGACAGCTCCGCGGCGAGCCGCTCGTGGTCGAACGCGTCGCGCCGGGCACCGGATGCCGGATCGACCAGGATGTGGCGAGCTCCGGACCGGTACCAGAACCGCGCACCGTCGCCGGACCACTGCGGAACCACCGTGGCCCGTGGAATCAGCCGGTCGCGGTACGGCGCGAGCATCTGCTCACCGCGGGCGTAGTCGGTGTCGGTGAGGGGAGCGTACTCGGACGAGTAGTTCATGAGTCGCCTTTCAGCAGGAGTAGGCGGTGGCAGGGTGAGGACGTGCGAGCGTGGGCGCCCGGTCATGGCGCTTACGCCGGGGTGCGGTCGGCATGTCTCGATCAGTGGCAGACACGTCTCCGAGGTCTCGCACCGCCGCGGCGATCCGCGCATCCAGCAGGTCCGGTGCGTAGGAGACGAGCCACAGCACCGGGCTCGCCCGCAGGGGTGTGCGGGTCATCGGGCCAGTCGCTTCGTGCTCGCGCGGAGCCCGCCCTCATCGGTGTTTGTGGCTCCCTCGCGCCGTCGCCCGGTCATGGTCGCGCCGTCCTCGATCAGTGATGTTGTGCTGTCCTGAGGAGACGCTGTGCCGTCGCGGCAGAGTCAAGCCATGGGGCCGGATCGTGTGGTCCACTCCGCACTGTGTCGACCATGCCGCGACGGCACGGTGTACCGCAGCGGGGAGGTTGAGTGGGACCAAGGTCTTCGTCGTGCGTGGGGCCGCTGCCGGAGCGTTCCCGGTGCGCCTGCGCCTCTCAGACCTGGGCGAAGCCACCGTCGACGGCGAGCTCCGAGCCGTTGACGTAGCTGGACGCGTCCGAGGCGAGGAAGACGGCGGCCGCGGCGACCTCCTCGGGCTCGGCCAGCCGACCGAGCGGAACCGATGCCGCGGCGGCGGCGAGCTCGTCCGACGGGACCAGGTCGAGCAGACCCTGGGTGCGGGTACCTCCGGGGGAGAGCACGTTGATCCGGTACCGACCTTCCCCGGCCCCGTGGGCGAACCCGCGCACCAGATTGCGGACCGCGGCTTTGGTCGCCCCGTACACGGGCAGGTACGACTCGGGCCGCGAGGCCGCCGTCGATCCGGTGAGGATGATCGACGCTCCCGGCGAGAGCAGGGGCAGTGCCTTCTGCACGGTGAACAGCGAGCCCTTGACGTTGGTGGTGAACATGGCGTCGAACTGCTCCTCGGTGATCTCGCCCAACGGCGCGACGATCCCGATCCCGGCGTTGGCGACCAGGACGTCGATCCGGCCCGCCTTCTCGGCGACCGTCGAGTAGAGCGCATCGAGGTCGTCGAGCCGACCCACGTCGCAGCGGATCCCGGTCACCCCGGATCCGAGCTCGGCCTCGACCTCGTCGAGCTGCTCCCGCCGACGACCGACGACGAACACCCGCGCGCCCTCGGCGCGGTAGGCCCGCGCGATCGCCAGCCCGATGCCCGCGTTCGCGCCGGTCACGACCGCGACCTTGTCCTGAAGAACCTTCACGACGTCTCCCTCTCCGAAGTTATTGACTGATCCGTCCATAACAGTGGATGTGGACTGATTGGTCAATAACTGGGGCGGTGTCGTGTCTCACGGCCTCTCGGGGACGGTCAGGGCCTGGGCAGCAGACCGTGGAGCAGGGTCTCGGCCATCGTCGACAAGGCCGCCGGGTCCTGGCCGACCCGGTCGAGGACGAGCAGCCCGAGCTGGCCGGCGAGCACCGCGTGGGCGGCCTCGTCCGGGTCGACACGGGGTGCGACATCGCCCTCGCGCTGCGCTCGCCGTACCGCCTCGGCCAGCAGGGTGGTGGTCGCGGCGTAGCTGCGCCGGGCCTCGGCAGCCACCTCGGGGGCGCCGGCGGACAGCTCCATCGCCGTGTTGGCGCGCAGGCAGCCTCGCCGGGCCTCTGCCCCGCCGGGGTCGCGCAGCGGACCGATCACGAAGCCGCGGATCACGTCGACGGCGCGGTCGGCCTGCTCGAGCCAGGTTCGCAGCATTCGGTCGTTGGCCTCGTCGTACTCGCGCAGCACGCGCAGGAACAAGCTCTGCTTGTCCCCGAAGGCCCCGTAGAGGCTCCCCTTGCCGAGCCCGCTGGCCACCAGAAGGTCCTCGAGCGAGGTGCCCGCGTACCCGTTGTCCCAGAACGCCGCCTGCACGGACGACAGGACGCGCTCCTCGTCGAACTGGCGTGGACGCGGCATGTGCCGATGCTACTTATAGTGGACCGATCGGTCCATCACCGGGCCACCGGGGCTTTCGGCACCTCAGCCGAGACCGGACCGGGCGATCACGTCGGTGATGGCGACGTGCACCGCGGTGAAGCCTTCCTGCACGAAGACCTCGGCGATACCCTCCGCGGGCTGGGAGGGGTAGTAGCGGCGGGCGACTCCCTCCGCGACGTGCGCGACCCGGTCCGGCTCGGCGGAGATCCGTGCCCGTCCCTCGACGGTCACGAAGCCGTAGGGCTGCCGCTCGTCGCTGACGCAGACCGCGATGCGCGCGTCACGGGCCAGGCTCCTGCCCTTCACGCTCCCCGGCGACAGGGCGAAGGCGAGCTCCTCGCCGTCGAGGACGAAGCAGACCGGGGTGACGTGGGGTCGCCCGTCGGCGCGGGCCAGCGCGACGTGGGCGAGCTTCGTCCCCTCGGTGACGAAGGATCGCCATTCGGTGTCGGTCATCGTCGTCACGGGCGTGCCGCCTCTCGTTCGATCGTGCGGTGCCCACTTGTGGCGGGCAGCTGCGTGTGCGTGGCCGGGCGCGGCCGCCAGCGGGTGGCGCTGAACCCGGTCTCCTTGCCGAAGGCGAACACCCGTTGCGGGTCGAGCGCGTAGACGTGCCGGGGGTCGTCGAGGCCGGCGTCGGCCGGGTCGTGGAACTCGCCGTCCCGGACGAACGGGCGCCACCACGGGTACTTGGCCGGGAACAGGTCGGCCACGGTCTGCAGCCGGGCCGCGTCCCGGACGAGCCGGGCGGTGCCCTCGAGAACCAGGTCGACGTCACGCCCGGGCACCGTGACCGCGCACCCGTCGTTGCGCACGAGGTTGCGGGCCTTTCGGGACTGCCGGAAGGTGGCGAAACAGACCGCTCCCTCGAGCCACACGCCCAGCACCGGCACCACGTGCGGCCGCCCGTCCGGGTCGGTCGTGGCGAGCAGGAAGTCGTCCGCCTCGGCCACCCGCGTCCGCACATCCGCCCAGCCGAGCGCCGTCAGGGGTGCGCCGCCTGGGCTGGACAGGTGTTCGGGGGCCGGCTCCGGCTCGTCCGTCGTCATGTCGACGACGCTAGGTTCGCCCGAGGATTGAGAAAAGCGATTGTTTGCGATCGATTTGATCGCCAACGGCTATGCTCAGCTCGTGGTCGACGTCGAGCTGCGGCACCTGAGGACCATGGCCGCGATCGCCGACGAGGGAACGTTCGGGCGGGCGGCCGCCCTGCTCGGCTACACCCAGTCGTCGGTGAGCCAGCAGGTCGCCGCGCTGGAGCGCGCCCTCGGCGGCGCCGTCTTCGACCGCCCCGGCGGACCCAGGCCGGTGCGGATCACGCCCCTCGGCGAGGTGGTCCTGGCCCACGGCCGCGATCTGCTGACGAGGTCGGAGGCGCTGGCCGAGGCCGTCGACCGCTTCCGGGCGGGCAGCGGCCGGATCGACATCGGCACCTTCCGGAGCGTGTCCAACCTGATCCTGCCGGCCGTCGTGCGCCGGCTGCTCGACGAGCACCCCGGCTGCGACATCAGGCTGTCCGAGGTGGAGCCGGAGGACCCGAGGATCGGCGATCTCGACCTGCTGTTCCACGACGGCCGGATCGAGGACGACGTCGACCACGTGAAGCTGCTCGACGAGCCGTACCTGCTGGTGGCGGGCGCAGGCGCGTTCCCCGACGGTCCGGTGCGGGTGGAGCTGCTCGACGACGCCCCGATGGTCGCCTGGCCGCACACCTACCACCAACGGTGGCTGGAGCGGGAGCTCGCCGGCCACGGCGCACGGCCACGGTTCGTGTTCCGGACCGCGGGCCACGACACCATCCTGTCGATGGTGCGGGCGGGCATCGGCTCGGCGGTGCTGCCGTGGCTCGCCCTGCACGGTTCCGACGCCGCGTCCGACGACCGGCTCGGCATCCACCCGCTGTGCCCCTCGCCCACCCGCGAGATGTATCTGCACTGGCCGGCCGGAAGCACCCGGTCGCCACTGGCGACCCGGGCGATCGACATCGCCGTCGAGGCCGCCCACGATCTGACCGGCCCGGGGTGACCGGGCTACGCCACGCTCGAAGGGCTGCTGTCCACGGACTGAGTGCCCGACGCGCGGACGACCATGACGTCTCGTCCGGCTCCAACCGGAGGGTCCCGGATCACATCCCCTGGAGGGTCAGGACCGGATCTCGGCCCGCATGTGCTCCTGCGCCCACTCGTCGAAGCCGGTCAGGGGGATGCCCAGGTCCCGCGCGTAGTGCGGCCGCCCCATCTGGCCGGCGACGTTGACCCACTCGTGCGCGGCGCCCATCGCCGGCATGCCCGCGTCGAGGGCTTCCCGCTCGGTCATGTCCGGCGCGGACAGTCGCGTGCCCAGGGCGCGGGAGAGGACCTCGGCGATCTCCGTCATCGACAGGTAGTCGCTGGTCAGCTCCAGCTCCACCCCGTCGAACCGCTCCGGAGCGGTGAAGGCGGCTGCGGCCGCGGTGCCGATGTCGCCGACCGCGACCAGGGACAGCCGGGTCGCCGGCTTCAGGACGCTGACCAGACCGCCCTCGACGCCACGCGGGAACAGGAACCCCATCGACGGCAGGAAGTTGTCCATGAAGAAGCCCGGCTTGAGCAGCGTCCAGTGCGGGAAGCCGGCCGCGCGGACCCGGTCCTGGACGGCGCTCTTGGCGTTCAGGGAGCGCTCCGTCGTGGGGAAGCGGCCCTCGACCCAGCCCGGGGCCTCGGTGTGTCGGCCGGCCCCGGTGACCGAGGTGTGCACGAACTGCGGCACGCCGGCGGCCCGTGCGCCCTCCACCAGGTTGACGCCCTGGGCCACCTCCCCCTCGAAGTCGAAGTCCCCGTCCGCGGTCATCCCGGGCATCTGGACGGAGAAGACGGCGCGGGCCCCCTGCGCCGCCCGGGTCACCGAGTCGCGGTCGTGCAGGTCGCCGGTGACCAGCTCGGCACCGAGTGCCTCGACCGACTTCGCCCGGACGCCGGACGGGTCGCGCACCAGGGCGCGGACTCCGACGCCGGCCGCGAGCAGGGCACGGGCGGTGGCGCCGCCCTGCCGCCCCGTGGCTCCGGTGACCAGTACGGGCGCGGAATCGGTGGACATGGGGTGCTCCTCGAATGCTCGACCGTTAAACGGCGGGGCCCGCCGTTTCTCGAACGGTACGATATGGCGGAGCCCGCCACTTAGCAAGGTCGGAGAGGACGCATGCAGGACGGCAAGCGCGCCGACGCCCGGCGCAACTACGCGCACATCCTCGCCGTCGCCGAGGGCGAGGTCGCCGCGCGAGGTGCCGGCGCCTCCCTGGAACAGATCGCCCGCACCGCCGGGGTCGGCTCGGCCACCGTCCGCCGCCACTTCCCCACCCGGCGCGCGCTGCTGGAGGCGGTCTCCCGGGACCGGATCGCGGCCCTGTGCGCCCGTGCGCACGACCTGTCCGGCACCGGCGACAGCCGGGACGCGCTGCTGGAATGGCTGGGCGAGGTCGTCGCCTACTCGGTGTCGGTCCGCGGGCTGGCGGCCGCGCTGTCCTACGACGGCGCCGCGTCCGACTCCCGGTCCGTGCACGAGAACAGCTGCTCGGCGGCGCTGGAGGAGGCGGGCGACCCGCTGCTGCGCCGGGCCGCGCGGGACGGCCGGGTCGCCGCGGGTGTCACCGTCGCGGACCTGATCGCGCTGATCGTCGGCATCGTGCTGGCCACCGAGCACCACCCCGACCCCGCCGACCGCGCGGACCGGCTGTTCCGGCTGGCCGTGACGGGGCTGGGCCCGCACGGTTTGGGCTCGCAGGGACCGGGCCCGCAGACCTGAACGACGCGCCGGGTGCGGGTCACCCCGCCGCGGGCCGCCCGACCGCCGCGACCGGCCGGCCGGAGAACGGCCCGCCGGCGCCGAACACCGCCCCGGCGAAGCGCTCGGCGATGCGACGGTGCGTGGCGGCGTCCGGATGCAGGCGGTCCGGCAGCGGCAGCTCGGCGGCGTCCGCCTCGCCGTAGAGGACACGACCGTCGAGGTAGGACAGGTTCGGGTCGTCGGCCGCGCGCTGCGCCACGATCCGGGCGAGCTCCTCGCGGATCGCGGTCAGCGTCAGCTTCCCGGCGGCCCGCTCCGCGGGGTCGCCGGTGGCCCGGAACTGCATCGTCCCGGAGCTCAGGTCGACCGCCCCCGGGCCCGGGGTGTCCTCGTGGATGGGGCACAGGATCGCCGAGACGACCAGCAGCGGCGTGCTCGGGTGCCCGTCGCGGAGGGTGTCGAGGAACCCGTGCACCGCCGGGCCGAAGGCGCGCAGCCGCATCAGATCGGCGTTGACCAGGTTGATACCGATCTTGACGCTGATCAGGTCCGCGGGGGTGTCGCGCATCGCCCGGGCGGTGAACGGGTCGAGCAGGGCGCTGCCGCCGAAGCCGAGGTTGACCAGGTCAACGCCGCCGGCCGAGGCCGCCAGGGCCGGCCACGCGGTGGACGGGCTCGCAGCGTTCGAGCCGTGGCTGATCGAGCTCCCGTGGTGCAGCCACACCGGGCGCCCGTCCCGCGGTACGGCCTCGACGGGGGCGTCGGTGCGCAGCGCGACCAGTTCCGTCATCTCGGTGTGCGGCAGCCAGATCTCGACGTCCTTGACCCGGTCGGGCAGGTCGGCGAACCGGACGGTGCCGACCGGGCCGGACTGGTTCTCGGTCGACCCGGTGGCCATGTCCAGCAGCATGACCTTGCCCCCGGTCGTCGTGGCCTGCCCCGCGAGACGGCCGTCGACGAGCAGGTCGTACACGCCGTCGGGGCGCAGCGGCATGCCCTGGTACCCCACCCGCGTCCGCAGCGTGTCCAGCTCGACGACGGTGGCGCGGGTCCGGAACACCAGCCGGACACCGGAGGGCTGGGCCTCCGCCATGGCCAGCTGCCCGTCGGAGCACTGGGCGCGGGCCCGGGCCGGGAGACGGTGCGGCAGCACGCCGACCCCGGTCTGCTCCAGCTCGAGCGCACCGCGCAGCAGGTCCGCGGTGATCGGCGTGCTGATCCGGTCGTTCTCAACGTTCACGACCACCATGCTGCCAACGGCGGACCCGGGCCCGCGCGGCGCATCCGCGCGGTCAGAACCCGGCCGGGGTGTAGGCCAGGTGCACGACGCCGTTGCCGAACGACTCGCTCTGCGCCAGCGTCAGCGCGGTTCTCGGCGCCCCCTCGGGGAACATCCTCGGCCCCTCCCCCAGCGCGACCGGGAACACGTAGAGGTGCAGCTCGTCGAGGAGCCCGTCGGCGAGCAGGGCGCGCACGAGCGTGCCGCTGCCGTAGGTGTAGATCCCGCCGTCGATGCCGTTCTTGAACGTCCGGATGGTCTCGACGTCGTAGGCGCCGAGCAGGTGCGAGTTGCTCCAGCCCTCGGCGTCGGTCCGGGTGCCGGAGACGACGTACTTGGGGGTCTCGTTGAAGAACGGGGCGCCCGGGTCGTCGGCCATGTCCCGCGAGCTCCAGGCCGGGCCCGACTCCTCCCAGGTCGTCCGGCCGAAGATGATCGCCTCCGAGCCCGAGGTGAGGCGGCCGATCGAGTCACCCATCTCGTCGGTGAACCCGTAGTCGAACGTCCAGGTCGGGGCGCCGATCACGCCGTCGAGGGTGGTGAACTCGTGTGCCTTGATGGTGCCCATCGTGCGCTCCTGGTGATCGGTCGGGCTTCCGGTCGTCCTGCGTCGCAGGCGTCGTCGGGATGGACCGGGGGCGGCCACCGATCTCATCGGTCCGGGCCGCCGTCCCGTTTCGGCGGACCCGCCCGGCGGCTGACGTACTGTCGGCCCGACCCGGGTTCCCGGCCCTTGCGCGGGCGTGCGCGACGGGCGTTCCGGTCGTCGCACCACGAGGAGGAGACACGTGCAGCGGATCGTCTGCGAGAGCTTCGAGGAACCCGCGGTGGTGACGCTGCGCGAGGAGCCGACACCGGTCCCGGGCGAGGGCGAGGTCCTCGTCGAGGTCGACGCCGCGGGCGTCAGCTTCGTCGACGACCTGATCGCGCGCGGCCGCTACCAGGTCACGCCGGCACTGCCCTACACACCGGGGTCGACCGTGGCCGGCCGCGTGGCCGCCGTCGGCGCCGGGGTCAGCGCCCCCGCCGTCGATGACCGGGTCGCGGCGCTGCTGCTCACCTCGTTCGGCGGGTTCACCTCGCACGCCGTGCTCCCGGCGTCCGCGGTCGTCGCGGTGCCGGCGGCGGTCGCCCCGGAGATCGCGGCGACGGCCATCGAGAGCTACTGCACGCTGGTCTTCGGCGTCACCCGGAGGGTCGCGGTGCTGCCCGGCGAGTGGGTGGTGGTGCTCGGCGCGGGCGGCGGCATCGGGCTGGCCGCCGTCGACGTCGCGCGCGGGCTCGGCGCCCGCGTCCTCGCCGCGGCGTCCACACCGGACAAGCGCGACGCCGCGACGGCCGCCGGGGCCGAGGCCGCGATCGACTACACCGACCTCAAGGACCGGATCCGCGAGGTGACCGGCGGCGGCGCGGACGTCGTGATCGACCCGGTCGGCGGTCCGTCGGCCGAGGCGGCCCTGCGCGCGCTCGGCACCGGCGGACGCTTCTGCGTGGTGGGCTTCGCCTCCGGCGAGATCCCCCGGCTCCCGGCAAACATCGTGCTGCTGCGCAACCGCTCGATCATCGGGGTGGACTGGGGCGACTGGGCGCGCGACGACCACGCCGCGGCGCTCGAGCTCGTCGCCGACGTGCTGGGCCGGATCTCCCGCGGCGAGCTGCACCCGCCCCGCCCGCAGGTCCTGCCCCTCGCCGAGGCCCCCACGGCGTTCGCCGGCTACGCGAACCGGACGGTCACCGGGAAGATCGCCCTGCGTCCCTGACCCGCTCCCCCGGTCCGCGTCATCAACGGTGATGACGCCCGGTAATGGGTCGATGACAGGTGGCGATGCTCCGTTCAGTGGCACGGGCCCGGGCAACCGGGCCAGGTGGCCGCAACGACCGGACCTTCGACGCCAGGAGCGGAACCCATGACGACGACCCAGTGGCAGACCACCGGCACCGCCTTCCCGGCGCCGCCGCAGGCGCCCCGCCCGCGCAACGGCGTGGCCACGGCCGGGTTCGTGCTGTCGATCGTCGGCCTTCTCGTCGGCTGGGTGCCGATCCTCGGGTTCCTCGTCGTCGGCCCCGCACTCGGCCTGTCGATCAGCGGCTACCGCCGCTCCCGGGACGGGCGGGCGGCCACCGCCGGTCGCAGCGTCGCCGGGATCGTGATGTCGGTGATCGGGGCGGTGATCTGCGTGGCGATGACGGTCATCGGTATCGCCAACGCCACCCCGGTGCCCGCCGCGCCGGCCCCGATCGCCGCGCCCGTCGCGGTGGTCCCGGCCGCGCCGGTACTGCTGGCCGTGCCGAACGTCGTCGGCTCCGGCGACGTCGCGGCCCGGGACGCGCTCCTGCGGGCCGGGTTCACCACCGTGACGCTCGGCCCGTCGACCGGGTCGATCGCCGGCGTCGCCGCGGGCACCGTCACCACGCAGCTGCCGCTCGCCGGCGCGCAGGCCTCCGCCGGTGACCCGATCGTGCTCGGCGAGGCCGCGGCCCCGCCGGTGGTCGTGGCGCCGCAGCCGGTCGCCGCGCCCGAGCCCGTCGTCGAGCCGCAGTCGGCGCCCGTCACCGAGACCGACGCCGACGCGCCGTCGCCGCGGGCCGACGTGGACGCCCCGCGCCCGCTGGTGGCCGCACCGCGCGCCGCCACCGTCCCGAGGCCCGCGAGCTCCGGCGGCTCGGCCTCCTACGCGAACTGCACCGCGGCCCGCGACGCCGGTGCGGCCCCGCTGTCCCGCGGCGACGCCGGCTACAGCAGCAAGCTCGACCGGGACGGCGACGGCGTCGCCTGCGAGTGACCCGCACGCACGGATTCCGCGGCGCGGCCGGGGCGGTTCGGCTGAACCGCCCCGGCACGCAAGTCAGACCTTCGTGTCCAGCAGGTCCTTCAGGTGCCGGTCGACCTGGCCGATGTAGGTCGGCGCCACCCCGAACAGGCCCAGGTGGCCGAGGATGTCGTCGATCACGCGCAGCTCGCTGCCCTTGATCAGCTCCTGCTCGGCCACGTGGTCCCGGACCGGGAAGAACATGTCCTCGTTGATCGGCAGGACGTAGGTCTTCGCGGTGATCCGGCCCAGGGCCGCTGCGAGGTCGCCGCCGGTGTGCCGGGCGACGTCGCCGCGCTGCCACTTCCACGCCATGGACAGCAGGTCGTTCGGGTCCATCGCGGTGAAGTAGGGCTCCAGGAACCCGGCGAGGAAGGCCTCCTTGGACTCGAACTCCAGGGCCCGCCACACCTCCTGCTTCCAGAACTCGGTGGAGAAGCCCATCACGGCCCAGATGCCGGCGTGCCGGGTCAGGCCGTCGACGACGTCGGCGTTGGACGTGTACTCCCCGCCGTTGAACCCCGGATCCGAGGTGATCGCCTCGGCCAGGGCCTTCGTGTAGAGGAAGTCGTGCGGGGTGTTCTGCGCGGTGCCCGCGATCGGGGCGGCGCGCAGCACCTTGGCCGGGAAGCGGACCGCCCACTCGTAGGTCTGCTGGGCGCCCATCGACCCGCCGGTGACCAGCGCCAGCGTCTCGACCCCGAAGTGCTCGCGCAGCAGGCGCTCCTGGGCGACGACGTCGTCGCCGATGCGCACCTTCGGGAACCTCGACATCGCGATGCCGGCGTTCGGGCCGTCGGCGTTGTGCGGCGAGGTGGACAGCCCGGACCCGATCTGGTCGACCACGACGATGAAGTACTTCTCCGGGTTCAGGGCGTGGTCCGGGCCGATGTAGACGTCCCGGAAGATCTGGTGCGTCCCCGAGTACCAGGTGGACACGAGGATCGCGTTGTCCCTGGCGTCGTTCAGCGTGCCGAAGGTGGCGACGGCGAGGTGGCAGTCCGGGATCGAGCCGCCCTCCTCCAGGTCCAGCTTCCCGATGGAGACCAGGTCGTAGTCGCCGTGGAACTCGTGGCCGTAGAACGGGTTCTCGATCATGTGAACGTTCCTCCTCGACGAGGCGTCGGACGGCGGAGGGGTCACCGCCCGCAGGATCGTGTGTTCCCTACCACTACGGCGGCGGCGAGGACAGACGGGGTGATCGTCACATCGAGACGTCCTTGACGGGTGATCGCGACCTCGACAAGCGTGGGCCGCGACGATCGGACCGGAAGGAGGGGTGGCCATGCGTTCGGCGACGGACCGTCTGCCCTCCTACCGCGCCGTGCAGCGCCTGCACGTGGATCTCCTGCGTGTCGTCAGCGCGGGCTGTCGGGCCTGACCCGCCCGGCACCCGACGACGACCCAGGAGACAGCACCCATGCCCCGACGGATCCGGCTCAACGCGTTCGACATGAACTGCGTCGGCCACCAGTCCCCCGGCCTCTGGCGCCACCCCGACGACCAGGCCGCCCGGTACAAGGACCTCTCGTACTGGACCGACCTCGCGCAGCTCCTGGAACGGGGCCGCTTCGACGGGCTGTTCATCGCCGACGTCCTCGGCACCTACGACGTCTACGGCGGATCGCACGATGCCGCCGTCCGCCAGGGCGCGCAGGTCCCGGTCAACGACCCGATGCTGCTGGTCTCGGCCATGGCGCACGTGACCGAGCACCTCGGTTTCGGGATCACCACCGCGACCGGGTTCGAGCACCCGTACCCGTTCGCCCGCCGGATGACGACGCTGGACCACCTCACGCGGGGCCGGATCGGCTGGAACGTCGTCACCGGCTACCTGCCATCGGGCGCGCGCAACATGGGCCATGACGACCAGCTGCGCCACGACGACCGCTACGACCACGCCGACGAGTACCTGGAGGTGCTCTACAAGCTGTGGGAGGGCTCCTGGGAGGACGACGCCGTCCGCCGCGACGCCGACGCCGGCGTGTTCACCGACCCGGCCCGGGTGCACCCGATCGGTCACGCCGGGAAACACTTCACGGTGCCCGGCATCCACCTGTCCGAGCCGTCGCCGCAGCGCACGCCGGTGATCTACCAGGCGGGTGCCTCCGACCGGGGCCGCCGGTTCGCCGCGGAGAACGCCGAGTCGATCTTCACCGCCGCCCCGACCCGCGCGCTGCTCAAGGAGGCCGTGGCCGACATCCGCGAGCGGCTCTCCCGCGCCGGGCGTGACCCGTACTCGGCGCGGATCTACAACCTGCAGACGGTCGTCACCGACGAGACCTCGCAGGGCGCGCGGGACAAGCACGAACAGCTGCAGTCCTACGCCAGCGACGAGGGTTCGCTGGTGTTCATGTCCGGCTGGATGGGCATCGACCTGTCCCGCTACGACCTCGACGACCCGATCGGCGACGTCGAGAGCAACGCCATCCAGTCGGCCGTCGCGGCGTTCCAGCAGGCCGACCCGGACGGGCGCGAGTGGACCGTTCGCGACATCGCGGCCTGGGGCGGGATCGGCGGCATGGGCCCGCGCACGGTCGGCTCCCCGTCCGAGGTCGCCGACGAGCTGCAGGACTGGGTCGACGAGACCGACGTCGACGGGTTCAACCTGGCCTACGCGATCACGCCGGGCACGTTCACCGACGTCGTGACGCACGTGGTCCCGGAGCTGCAGCGGCGCGGCGTCTATCCGGGCGAGTACGAGTCCGGCACGCTGCGGCAGAAGCTGTTCGGTCTCGGGGACCGTCTCCCGGCCGAGCACCGCGGGTCCACCTACCGGGTGGGCGGGACGAACTCGACCATCCCGCAGCAGGTCGCGACCGATCATGAGGAACCGCTGGCATCATCGAGTGGGTGAACGAGCCCGTGAAGCCGGACGCGATGCGAGTCTCCGACATCGACCGCCAGTCCGTGCAGGACCGGCTGCGGCGTGCTCAGGAGATCGGCGAGATCGACCTCAACGAGTTCGACGAGCGGGTCGCGCAGGTGTGGGCCGCCCGGACCAGGGCCGATCTGGTCCGGACCACGGCGGACCTCCCGAAGCTGAAGCGGGACCGCAACCACGGTCTGGTGTTCGCCGACTCCGGCGGCGGCATGACGATGCGGGTGCTGACGACGATCTGGGCCTGCCTCTCGGCGGTGACGCTGGTGGCCTGGGGGATCGTCGCGTTGTCCACCGACGGTGACCTCGACCCGTGGTTCCTGTGGGTGGCCGGGCCACCGGCCGCCGTGCTGCTCGTGCTCTACGTGGCCGGGATCGGCCGTCCGCCCCGCCTATAGAGCGGCGAGGCGGTCGGCCGGACGACCGGGGCCTACAGCGAGGCCTACAGGGAGGCGTAGAGCGCGCGCTCGTAGTCGGCGTACAGCGCGAGACCGCCGTCGGTGATGAACGGCAGGAAGTTGCTGTAGATCGACGCGCAGATCCCGGTCGCGCGGTCCACCCAGAAGTGGGTGTTGCACAGCCCGGCCCACGCACCGCTGCCCGCGCGCCGCATGCCGGGGACGTCGGCGGTGTTGAGCAGCAGCCCGTAGCCCCACTTGTAGCCCGGGCCGGGGTTGAACGGACCGCTGGAGTTCGGGTCGGCCGTCGGGATCTCGGGCGGGAAGTCCAGGTCACCGATCTGGTTGGTGAACGCCGCGTCCACCGTGGACTGCGCGAGGACCCGCTCGCCGTCGAGCTCGCCGCCGCGCAGCAGGGCCCGCTCGAACCGGATGTAGTCGGTCGGCGGGGCGTAGAGGCCGTGCCCGCCCGCGTAGTACTCCGGGGCCTGGTTGAGGATCTCGCCGGCCGAGGTCCAGCCGCCGCTGCCGTCCGGCACGTGCACCGGGGTGGAGTTGGCGCGCTGGTCGTCGTTCATCACGAAGGTGGTCCGGTCCATGCCCAGCGGGCCGAAGATGCCCTCCTTCATCGCGACGTCGAGCCCGACCCCCGACGCCGCCTCGACGACCTTGCCGAGCCAGTCGGTGTTGATCCCGTAGACGAAGCGCTTCCCCGGGTCGTCGATCATCGGGGCCCCGAAGCTGGCGTTCGACCCGGCGACGACGTTCGGGACACCGGTCGCGGCCTCCCAGCGGACCAGCTCGTCGCTCCAGAACCAGTAGCCCAGCCCGGAGGTGTGGGTGACCAGGTGCCGGACCGTGGCCTTGCTCGCCGGGTCGCGCAGCTTCGGGGTGTCGCCGTCGAAGCCGTCGAGCACCTTCACCCCGGCGAAGTCCGGGCAGTACTGCTCGACCGGGGCGTCCAGGTCGAGGGTGCCCTTCTCCACCTGCTGCAATGCCGCCGCGGTCGCGACCATCTTGGTCATCGACATGATCCGGAAGTGCGTGTCCACGGTCAGCGGGGCGCTCTCGCCGACCGCGCGCGGGCCGGCCGCACCCTGGTAGATGATCCCGTCCGCATCTGCCGCGATCGCCGCGACGTGCGGGACCGCACCGGAGTCGACCGCTTCCTGCAGGACCTTGTCGATCGCGGAACCGTCGATCGCTGAGCTCACGGGTGCCTCCGTCGGCGTCGTGTGGCGCGTGTCACACCACACTGGCACCGTCGTCCGCACTGCACAACGCCCGGAACCATCCCGTCGGCCGGACGGCCGGCACTCGTGAACCGGGACGCGCGTGGCGCGCACGTCGCGGTTCACGAGTGCGGGCGGGATCAGGATCCGGTGGACTTCTCCTGCTCGTACTTCTTGGTCATGTGGTCGACCGCGTCCAGCTGGGACTGGGCGTGCGCCTCACGGGTGTCGGTCGCCCGGGCCGCGGCCGCGCGGGTGCCCTCGGCCTGGTCCTGGAACTCCGGGAACACGTGCTGGGCGATCAGCTCGAACGACTTCTTCGTCGCCTCCGGGTTCGCCCACTCGTGTCCGAGCAGCAGGAACGCGCCGAAGCCGCCGCTCTGCTCGGTCAGCTTCCGGACCTGCGCCTTGGCGTCGGAGACCGTGCCGATGGCGCCGATCCCGGCGTCGTTGATGAAGTCGATCATCTCCCTGATGTTCGACCCGTCCACGGCCATCTGCGGGAACGCGGCGACCTTCTTGAAGTAGTTGAACCACTGCTCGATGCCGTACTCGACGTCGCGGTAGGCCTGTTCCTTGGTGTCCGCGATGTGCATCAGCCCGACCAGGCGCCAGCCCGCGCGGTCCGGCGTCGGCTGCCCGAAGTGCGCGGCCCGCTCCTCGACGACGCTCCAGTGGTGCGCGAGCGCGTCGAACCCGTCCTGGGTCAGGGTGGCGCCGATCGAGAGCAGCCCGGCGCCGAACCTGCCGGCCATCCGCGGGCCGGTCGGCGACGCGACCGCCGCGACCGCGAGCTCGAAGCACGGGTCGGTGTAGGGCCGCAGCTGCAGCTGGGCGTCGATCAGGTTGTGCGTCTTCGTCTGCCGGGTGACCGTCTCACCGCGCAGCAGCCGGGTGATGATGTCCAGGTTCACCTCGAGCAGCTCGCGGGTGTCGGTCGGGTTCAGCCCGATCATCGCCGAGTCCGTGGGCAGCGAGCCGGGGCCGACGCCGAGCATCGTGCGTCCGCGTGTCAGGTGGTCGAGCATCACCATCCGGTCGGCGACCCACAGCGGGTTGTGGTAGCTGATCGAGGTGACGCCGGTGCCGAGCCGGATGGTGCGCGTGCGCTCCGCCGCGGCCGCGATGAAGATCTCCGGCGAGGCGATGATCTCGCTGCCCGCGGAGTGGTGCTCGCCGATCCACGCCTCGTCGTAGCCGAGTGCGTCGAGGTGCGAGACGAGGTCGAGGTCGCGCTGGATGGCCAGGGTCGGGTTCTGGCCCGGCGCGTGGAAGGGCGCCAGGAAGGTGCCGAAACGGAGTCTGCTCAAGACTTCTCTCCTCGTCGAGATCGTGGTGCGCCCCAGGAGCGCTTCCCTGTCATACCGAGCGTGATCGGAGTCACGCAAGGGTTGCAACGCCGCAGCACGCGCGGCCCAGCTCCGGGATGAACACCGGGTGGACGTGCGACCGTCGGGCCCGGACCGGCCATGCGATAGGTTCGCCGATCATGGGACACCGCGAGGAGCTGCTCGACGGGGCCGCGCAGTGCCTCTACGACAAGGGGTTCGGCCGGACCACAGCGCGTGACGTCGTCGCCGCGTCGGGAACGAACCTGGCGTCCATCGGCTACCACTTCGGATCCAAGGACGCCCTGCTCACCGAGGCCCTGCTCAAGGCCACCGCGGGCTGGGGCGAGGAGCTGGACCGGGCACTCGCCGAGCCGGACGCGACCCCCACCGCGGACCCGCAGCGCCGGGTCGAGGACACCTGGAGCCGCGTGATCGGGCTCTTCGCCAGCGAGCGACGGCTCTGGGCCACCCACGTCGAGGCGCTGGCCCAGGCCGACCGCCTGCCCGAGCTGCGCGAGTCCCTCGTCGCGGCGCAGCGCGAGGCGCGCGAGGGGCTGGCCCTGACGTTCCACACGCTGCCCGACGACCCGGAGGCCGCCGACCGGCGCGTGCACGTCCTGGGTGCGGTCTACCAGGCACTTCTCACCGGCGTGATGGTCCAGTGGCTGCTGGACCCGGACACCGCGCCGACCGGCGTCGACGTGGCCGAGGGCCTGCGGGCGATGGCCGAGGAGCGGGCCGCCGCGCTGGCCTGAGAGGAGCTCGCGGAACGAACCGGCGGCTGCGGGTCAGCTACCCGACCCGCAGCCGCCCCAGCTCGACCGCGGGGTCACCGATCGTCACCACGAGCTCACCCGGACGGTTGACCACGAACCGGAGGCTCACGGTGCTCCCGGCCGTCACATACCGGGACCAGCCGTAGCCCCGCAGCGCGACGCGCTCGGCGACGTCGCTGCCGACGACCAGCTCCACGGTCGCCCCGCTGGGCACCGCGACCACCGGGGCGGGCGGCTGCGCGGCGCCGGGACGATGGTCGAAGCGCACCGTACGGACGCCGTCGGCGGACGCCGCGGGAGTGATCGTCGGGGGCGCAGGCACCGCTGCCGGAAGCGTGCCGCACCCGGCCAGCACCGCCAGCAGGACCAGGACGCCACCCGTCCGGGCGATTCCGGCCCGTACCGGACAACCGCGGGCCGGACGACCGCGGGCCGGACGACCGCGGACCGGCCGGACACGCCCCCGGCGGGGACCAGGGACCGCACGCACGAATCGGCACTCCTCCCCGGACGTCCCGGCACCTCCGGCGACCTCGGCCGCCGACGTCGACCACTGTGCCAGCCCGTCCGGCACCGCCCCGCCCCCAGGTGGACATCGCCCGAATGGGGCATGATCGGGGAGTGCGTGCCGACCCCTCTCTCGCCCGTGTTCCCGCCGATTCCGGGGCGCCCGCACCCGCGACCCACCCGGTCTCGCCGGTCCCGGAGCGCCTGTTCGACGACGACGCGGCCGAGCAGCGCTGGCGGGCACGGTTCACCGCGGTCCGGATGTCGCGCCCGTCCTGGGCCTGGGACGCGCCGGACCGCACCGTCTACGTCTCCAACGGCAGCGGCACCAGCGAGATCCACGTCTGGGACCGGGCGACCGACCTGCACCGCCAGGTCACCTCCCGGCGCAGCGGCACGCACTCGGCCGTGCTGCCCCCGGACGGCGAGACCGTGTGGTGGTTCGACGACACCGACGGCGACGAGTTCGGCCACTGGGTCACCGAGCCGTTCGCCGGACGGCCCGACTCGGACGAGCCGCAGGCCGCGGTGCCCGGCGCCGAGGACGGCTACCCGGCGGGGGTGTACATCGGCCGCCGGCTGGCGGTACTCGGCACCTCCACCGACTCCGGCACCACGATCTGGCTGCACGAGCGGGACTCCTCCGGGCCGGCGCGCGTCGTGTACTCGCACGTCGAGGACGCCGGCGTCGGCGCGCTGAGCGAGGACGAGACGCTGCTGGCGATCCACCACTCCGAGCACGGCGACTCCCGGCATCCGTCGCTGCGGGTCCTCGACCTCGGCAGCGGCGACGTCGTCGGTGAGCTGCACGACGGGCCCGGCAAGGGCCTCGCCCCGCTCGTGTTCGCCCCCGTCCCCGGCGACCAGCGGCTGCTGGTGGGACACGAGCGCCGGGGCCGCGAGGAGCTGCTGATCTGGGACCCGGTCTCCGGCTCGGAGACCGAGTTGCATCTGGACCTGCCCGGCGAGGTGTTCGCCGACTTCTACCCGGACGGCACGGCGCTGCTGGTCGGGCACACCCACGCCGCCCGGACCCGGTTGTTCCGCTACGACATCGACACGACCTCACTGACCGAGCTGCCGGTCGCGCCGGGTTGCGTGGGGTCCGCGGAGGTCCGCCCGGACGGCACGGTGGAGTACACCTGCTCCTCGGCGGCGACCCCGTCGCAGATCCGGGCGCTGCACCCGGACGGGACCGACCGCCTGCTGCTGGTCCCGCCCGGCGAGCGGCCGCCGTCGTCGGAACCGGTGCGCGACGTGTGGGTGGACGGACCGGGGGGCCCGGTGCACGCGCTGGTCACCGCACCCGACGGCGTCGGGACCGCCGCCCCGGCGGTGTTCGTGCTGCACGGCGGCCCGCACGCGGCCGACGAGGACCGGTTCGACCCGGCCCGCGCGACCTGGGTCGAGGCCGGCTTCGTCGTCGTCGAGGTGAACTACCGCGGCTCGACCGGCTACGGCTCGGCCTGGCGCGACGCCATCGAGGGCCACCCGGGCCTGACCGAGCTGGCCGACGTCGCCGCCGTGCAGGACGCGCTGGTCGCCGACGGCACCGTGGACCGTGCGCGGTGCGTCGTCGACGGCTGGTCCTGGGGCGGGTACCTGTCGCTGCTGGCCGCGGGCGTGCAGCCGGAGCGGTGGGCGGTCGCGGTCGCGGGCGTCCCGGTCGCGGACTACCTCGCCGCGTACGAGGACGAGATGGAGCAGCTGCGCTCGTTCGACCGTGCGCTGTTCGGCGGCTCGCCGCAGGAGCTGCCCGACCGCTACCGGGAGGCGTCGCCGTTGACCTACGTCGACCGGGTCCGGGTGCCGGTCCTCGTGCTGGCCGGGGAGAACGACCCGCGCTGCCCGATCCGTCAGATCGACAACTACCTCGACGCGCTGGCCGCCCGCGGCGACGTGCACTACGAGGTGACCCGCTTCGACGCCGGTCACGGCTCGCTGGTCGTCACCGACCAGCTCGACCTGGTCGCCACCGAGATCGACTTCGCCCGACGGGCCCTCAGCCGCCGATGAGCGGCAGCACGTCCTCCGGTGGCCGCCCGATCGCGGCCCGGCCGCCGGTCAGGACGATCGGTCGCTCGACGAGGACCGGGTTCGCGGCGAGGGCGTCGAGCAGGGTCTCGCCGTCGGCGCCCTTCAGACCCAGCTCGCGGTAGCGGGCCTCGCCGGTGCGGGTGATCGTCAGCGGGTCGTCGGTGCCCAGCGCGGCCAGCACCTCGACCAGCTCGGCCCGGGTGGGCGGGTCGTCCAGGTAGCGCCGCACCGTGGGCTCGACGCCGCGCTCGGCGAGCAGGTCCAGGGTGGCGCGGCTCTTGGAGCAGCGCGGGTTGTGCCAGATCTCGACGCCCATGGACCGAGCCTAGGACCGGCCCCCGACACGAATGTGGCCCGGCCGGGCGAAGGATCCGCCGGACCGGGCCACGCCTCGTGGTGGGAGTGCGACAAGCACAGCACCGAATCTTGAACCAGTCAAGTTCGGGTGCCCTCACCCGCTCCTCGCCGGGATCGTGGGTGAGGATGGTCGGCGTGGTGACCGACGCGGGCCCGGCACGCGGGGGCATGGCCGCCTACCGGGACGTGCTGCGCCTGCCCGGCGTCGCCGGTGTCACGGCGGTCGCGCTCGCGTCCCGGGTCCCGGCCACCGCCGTCGGCGTGACGATGACGCTGCACGTCGTCCTCACGCTCGGGTACGGCTACGCCGCGGCCGGGCTGGTCGCCGCCGCCGTCCCGACCGGCATGGCGATCGGCGGGCCGGTGCTCGGAGCGCTCGTGGACCGGCGCGGGCTGCGCCCGATGCTGCTGCTGACGATGCTCGTCAGCGCCGGATTCTGGGCGGTGGCCCCGCTGCTGGGCTACGGCTGGCTGCTCGGTGCCGCGTTCGTCGGCGGGATGTTCGCGCTGCCGGTGTTCTCGGTCGTGCGCCAGGTCCTGGCCGCCGCCGTGCCCGCCGGCTACCGGCGCCCGGCGTTCGCGATGGACTCGATGTCGGTCGAGCTGTCCTACATGACCGGCCCCGCCGCGGGGTCCCTGCTGACGCTCTGGCTGGGCAGCGCGACCACGATGCGGGTGATCGGCGCCGGTTTCCTGGTCGCAGGCGTGGTGCTGCTCGTCCTGGACCCGCCGGTGCGCGCGGCGGGCGAGGGCCCGCGGCCACCGGCCCCGCCGGTGCGGGAGTGGCTCACCGCTCCACTCGTCGCGGCGCTGCTGGCCATCTCCGCGGCCGTGGTCGCCATCATGGGCACGGAGCTGGCGTTCATTGCGAGCCTGACCGGCAGCGGGCAGGCGTGGGCGATCGCGGTCGTCAACGCGGTGTGGTGCGTGGCGTCGCTGGTCGGCGGGTTCGTCTACGGCGCCGCCCGCCGGGCCGCCCCGATGCCGCTGCTGCTGGCCGCCCTCGGGCTCGCGACGCTGCCGGCCGCGCTCGGCGGGGCCTGGTGGACGTTCGCGCTGCTGCTGCTCGGGGCCGGTCTGTTCACCGCACCGACCCTGGCCGCGGGCAGCGACACGATCGCCACCCTGGCCCCGGACCGGGTCCGGGGGCTGGTCACCGGCCTGCAGGGCTCGGCCACCACGGCCGGTATCGCGGTGGCCACCCCACTGTCCGGCCTCCTGGTCGAC
>NZ_JADQDD010000009.1 GCF_019263595.1 Pseudonocardia sp. KRD291
GCGCGGAGGTGGCTGCTCGGAGCGTGGATCGCCGTTCGGCCCGGACGGCCTGCGGTTCGGCTGCGGTCCGGGGGGCCCGGGCGGTCCGGAGGGCCCGGGCGGCGGGCCGTGCTGCGGCGCGCCGGTGGCCGGCGGGCCCGAGGGGCCCGGTCCGTCGGTGGGGCCCGCCCGCGGGGGGACGGGCCGCGGCGCCTGCCGCGGCCCGGTGTCGCGGCCCCGGTCCTGCTCGCGCCGGTCCTGCTCGCGCCGGTCGGGATCGCGCGGGTCCGGGGCGTCACGCACCTCGTCGTCCCGGTTGCGCGGCGGGCCCTGCTGTGATCCCTGCGGGGACCCCTGCTGCGGCCCCGGCGGGGGCTTCTGCGGCGGGCCGTTCGGGCGGTCGCCGCCACGTGGTCGATCGTCGTCCACCCGGGGCACCCCCTGTCGTTCTCGGCACGACGGCATCCCGGTGTCCGGGGCGTCGGAACCGCCGGGGGGTGCGTCGAATCAGTGCGCGGCCCCGTCGCCGGCGTCGGTCCTGTCGAGAGTACTGCCTGTGATCACGATCTCCGTGGGCCCCCACCCACCCGTGTGGGTCACTGGTAGGAGACGAATACCGGCGACGTGGGACCCACCGTGACCGTCTGCTTCGGGGTGAACATGGGGGTGTCCTCGTCGAGGAAGTTCTTCCATCCCCACCACAGCCCCTTCGGCCCCGGCGCGGTGTGCAGCGTGTTCCAGGTGCCCATCTTCACGTCCGGGGTGCCGAAGCCGTCCGCGTGCAGGACGGTCGCGAGCTCGGGGTGCGAGGTGACCAGCGTCTGCCGGTCGGAGATCATCGGCGCCCGGAACTGGTGGATCATGAAGACCTTCTGCGGGAGGTTCTTCTGCTTCGTCAGCGCGGCCAGCCAGGCCGACGTCTTGTTGATCTCGGCGGCGGTCACCGTCCCCACCTGGACGTTGTGCCGCTGGTTCGGTCCCAGGCGCCACTCCGGGTCCAGCGCCAGGCCGACGTTGGGGCGCGCGAGCAGCGGCGCGTAGAGCTTGGCCTGGCTCAGGAAGTCGGCCCGGCCGGGCTGCAGGTCCAGCACGACGTAGACGCCGTTGCGGGCCGCCTCGTCCACCCAGGGCGTGAGATCGGCCACCGTGGACTCCGCGGAGTAGTCGCCGTCGGCCCCCGCGACCGAGTCGGCGACCGTGGCGATCAGCTCGAACGCCGGGATCACCGGCTCGGTGCTGACCGGGTCGAAGTCGGCCGCGAGATCCTTGGCGCGCGCGATCGACTGCGCGATGCCCTGCTCGCCGAGCACTCCCATGCCGGGGGTGTCGGGGTGCCCGTAGAGCGCCACCATCCGGCGTCCCGGGAAGAGCTGGGTGCCGCCACCGGGTAGCTGCGGGACCGGCGGCGGGGCGGCCTTCGTCGTCGTGGGCGGCGGTGTCGCCGCGGCATCCGGACGCCGGGGCTGCGCCTGCGACGTCGAACACGCCGCGAGCAGCGCGAGGACGGCGATCACGGCGGCCGCCGCGACGCCGCGACGGGGGAGGTGACGGAGAGTGGACGCGCGAGGTAACCCGGAAGAATTCACCGGTCACCAGGCTAGGTGACGACCGTGCCCGCCGTCATCACGCCACGCGGGCGACAGGACGCGGACGGTGACCGCGGTGCCGGGTACTACGCGTCAGGGCCGGATCGGCCCGTCCGGCCCGTCCTCCGGGCCGCGCGGCGGGCGCTGTGGGCGTCCCCGCAGGATCCGCTTGAGCCCGGCGGTGTGCCGGCGGCTGACCGGGAGCTCGATCGCGGTCGCGCCCTGGCCGAGCCGTACCACGTACCCGGAGCCCGCCATCCGCAGCTCGGTGATCAGGTGCAGCGCGACCAGGTAGGCCCGGTGGATGCGAACGAACCCGGCCTCGCCCCAGCGGTCCTCGAGCACCGAGACCGGGATCCGGACGAGATGGCTTCCGTCGGTGGTGTGCAGACGGGCGTAGTCGCCCTGCGCCTCGACGAACCGGATCGACGACCGGGGCACGATCTTGGTGGTGCCGGCCAGCTCGACCGGGATCACCTCGTCGTCGCCCGTCTCCGGGGCGACGCGCTTCTGCTGCGCCGCGACCGCGGACGGCGTGACCGGCCCGCGCGCGCCGCGCAGGGCGATCGTGCGGTCCAGGGAGCCGGCCAGGCGCTCGCTGCGCAGCGGCTTGAGCAGGTAGTCGACGGCGCCCACCTCGTAGGCGTCGACGGCGCGGTCGTCGTGCGCGGTGACGAACACGATCGGCGGCGGGTCGGCCATCGCCGACAGGACGCGGGCCAGCTCCAGGCCGTCCAGTCCGGGCATCCGGATGTCGAGGAAGACCACATCCACCTTGACCGGGGCGCTGCCGTCGGCCGGGTTGCCGTGCAGGATCCGCAAAGCCTCGGTCGCGTTCGCGGCGGTGTGCACGGTGCCGACCCGGGGGTCCTCACCGAGCAGGTGGGCCAGCTCCAGCAGGGCCGGCTCCTCGTCGTCCACGGCCAGTGCCGTCAGCGCGCCGGAGGCGACCGGCGGCGCGGGAGGCGGTGACGCGGGCCGGTCGGCGGGCGCCAGCCCGATCGGGCGGTGGTTGCCCGGGTCGTAGCCGGGGGGCGCGTAGCCGCCGGGCGGGTACCCGCCCGGCGGGTATCCGCCCTGGCCGTACCCGGCCGGGCCCGGCCCGTCGGCCGCGACGCCGCTCGGCGCGAAGCCGCCCGAGGCGGACGACGACCCGCCGGAAGCGTGCCCACCCCGCACGTGGCTGTACACGGCTCCTCCTCGCCGCGGGCCCCTGCCCGCTGCCCGGTGACTGCCAGCACACCGTAGCGAGCGTGCGCGCCGTCACCTGCAGGCGGTCCTGGCTCGTCGATCAGCCTGACCGGGGTGCTCCGTTCGGGTGTGGACGAGCGCGGGCCGTGATCACCCGTACGGCCCGACGGGGACAGGGTCGCCCGATGGGAACAGGGTCGCGGATAAAGTTGTTGAGCGTGCACATACCTGGCGCAGAACCTGTGCCCCATCGAAGGAGGAGGCCCCCGTGCAGTTCGGGATCTTCAGCGTCGGCGACGTCACCCCGGACCCGACGACCGGGCGCGAGCCGACCGAGCACGAGCGGATCCGCTCGATGACCACGATCGCCGAGCACGCCGAGGCGGTCGGCCTGGACGTGTTCGCCACCGGCGAGCACCACAACCCGCCGTTCGTGCCGTCGTCGCCGACGACGCTGCTCGGCTACATCGCGGCCCGCACCGAGCGGCTGCTGCTGTCCACCTCGACGACGCTGATCACCACGAACGACCCGGTGAAGATCGCCGAGGACTTCGCGATGCTGCAGCACCTGGCCGAGGGCCGGGTGGACCTGATGCTCGGCCGCGGCAACACCGGCCCGGTCTACCCGTGGTTCGGGAAGAACCCGGCCGACTCGGTGCCGCTGACGGTGGAGAACTACCAGCTGCTCCGACGGCTCTGGGACGAGGACGTGGTGAGCTGGGAGGGGCGCTTCCGCACGCCGCTGTCGAACTTCACCTCCACCCCGCGCCCGCTCGACGGCGTCGCGCCGTTCGTCTGGCACGGCTCGATCCGCACGCCGGAGGTGGCCGAGGTCGCCGCCTACTTCGGGGACGGCTTCTTCGCCAACAACATCTTCTGGCCCGCTTCGCACTACGAGCGCCTGATCGGGCTCTACCGCGAGCGCTGGGAGCACCACGGGCACGGCCCGGGCGAGAGCGCCGTCGTCGGGCTGGGCGGGCAGTTCTTCATGCGTCGCAACTCCCAGGACGCGTGGAACGAGTTCCGGCCCTACTTCGACAACGCCCCGGTCTACGGGCACGGGCCGTCGATGGAGGACTTCACCTCGCAGACCCCGCTGACCGTGGGCAGCCCGCAGCAGGTGATCGACCGGACGCTCACCTTCCGTGAGCACTTCGGCGACTACCAGCGCCAGCTGTTCCTCGTCGACCACGCCGGTCTGCCGCTCAAGACGGTGCTCGAGCAGCTCGACCTGCTCGGCGAGATCCTCCCGGCGATGCGCGCGGAGTTCGAGTCCCGCCGTCCGCTCGGGGTGCCGTCGGACCCGCCGAGCCACGCCCACCGCGCGGCGGCCCGGACGGCCGTGTCGCAGGCCGACGTCGCCGTCGGCTGAGTCGCTCGCCCGTCCGCCCGGTCCATGGTCCCGGACCGGGCGGACGGGGCCGTCCCCTGCCTTCGGACGGGACCGCGCGCCTCCAGTAGTGGCACCGGGTGCCGAATCGCTAGTGTGCCGGGATCGAGGCCGACACACACTCCCGGGCGGAGCTCGCGGAGCGGGGTAGCAGAACTGCGAAGGGGCAGGCATGGCGAGCACGAAGGACTGGTTCGAAACCGTCGCGGAGGCCCAGCGGCGGGCCAAGAAGCGCCTGCCGAAGTCGGTCTACTACGCGCTGGTCGCCGGGGCCGAGCAGGGCATCACCCTGAGCGACAACGTGGGCGCGTTCGACGAGCTGGGGTTCCGCCCGCACATCGCGGACCTGCCCGCGGTGCGGGACCAGAAGACCACGGTGATGGGCCAGGAGATCGACTTCCCGGTCGTCATCTCGCCGACCGGCGTGCAGGCCGTGGACCCGGAGGGCGAGGTCGCGGTCGCGCGGGCGGCGGCGAGCTCGAACATCCAGAACCCGCTGAACCCGGAGCAGACGGTCTCCACGGCGATGGGGCTGTCCTCGTTCGCCTCGCGCTCCATCGAGGACGTGTGCGCGGTCAACGACAAGGTGTTCTTCCAGGTGTACTGGGCGGGCTCGCGCGAGGACATCCTGGCCCGCGCGATGCGCGCGAAGGCGGCCGGTGCGAAGGCGCTGATCGTCACGCTGGACTGGACGTTCGCCACCCGCCGGGACTGGGGCAGCCCGCCCATCCCGGAGAAGATGGACCTCAAGGCGATGCTCCAGTTCGGCCCGGAGGCGATCGTCCGGCCGAAGTACCTGCTGGACTGGGTGAAGACCGGCAAGCTGCCCGACCTGACCACCCCGAACATGGCCTCGCCCGGACAGGACCCGCCGACGTTCTTCGGCGCCTACGGCGTGTGGTGGACCTCCCCGCTGCCGACCTGGGAGGACATCGCCTGGCTGCGCGAGCAGTGGGGCGGACCGTTCATGCTCAAGGGGATCACGCACCCGGACGACGCGCGCCGCGCCGTCGACGCCGGCGCCACCGCGATCTCGGTGTCCAACCACGGCGGCAACAACCTCGACGGCACCCCGGGCTCGATCCGCGCGCTGCCGGCGATCGCGGACGCGGTCGGCCACGAGATCGAGGTGCTGCAGGACGGCGGCATCCGCCGCGGGGCCGACGTGGTCAAGGCGCTGTCGCTGGGCGCCCGGGCCTGCATGATCGGCCGCGCCTACCTGTGGGGGATGGCCGCGCAGGGTGAGCGCGGGGTGACCAACGTGATCTCGATCCTCTACAAGGGGATCGACGAGGCACTGCTGGGCCTGGGCAAGAACTCCATCCACGAGCTCTCCCGGGACGACCTGATCATCCCGGAGAACTTCGCCCGGAACAGCGCCAAGATCTAGCCGGGCTCAGGAGGGCAGCACCGGGAAACCGACCTTGGTCAGCTCCTCGGAGAGGTCCCAGAGCCTGCGCCGGACGTCGCGGTCGTGCGAGGCGGCGTTCGAGCCGACCGGGCGCGGGCTGCCCCGGACCTCGCCGGGCCCGTCCGGGCCGATGTACATCCCGCCGGGCAGGTCGGGGACCGTCGCCGCGTAGAGCGAGGGCAGCGCGCCGGCCTCGCCGGACTGCCCGAGCACCCGGGTCAGCAGCGCGACCGGGCCGTCCTGGAACGTCTCGGTGCGACCCTGCAGGTTCGTGGTGGCGAACCCCGGGTGCGCGGCCATCGACCGCAGCGGTGACCCGGCGGCGGTGAAGCGGTACTCCAGCTCGTAGGCGAACATCAGGCACGCCAGCTTGGACTGCCCGTAGGCGGTCCAGCGCTCGTAGCGGCCGTTGTCGAAGTTCGGGTCGTCGAGCCGGATCCTGCCGAACGTGTGCGCCAGGCTGGACAGGGTCACCACCCGGTCGGTGATCCGGTCCAGCAGCAGCCCGGTCAGCGCGAAGTGCCCGAGGTAGTTCGTACCCAGCTGCATCTCGAACCCGTCCGCGGTCCGCTGCTGCGGGATCGCCATCAGCCCGGCGTTGTTGACCAGCACGTCGATCGGGCCCTCGACGCCGGCCGCGAACTCGCGCACCGACGTCAGGTCGGCCAGGTCCAGACGGCGCACCGACGCGGCGCCGCCCAGCTCCGCGGCCACCGCCTCGCCCTTCTCGACGTTGCGCACGGCCAGCACGACGCGCGCGCCCGCGTGCACCAGGGCCCGGGCGGTGGCCAGGCCCAGCCCGCTGTTCGCCCCGGTCACCACGACCGTCCGGCCCTGCTGGGGCGCGATGTCGGCGACGGTCCAGGCGGTGCGGGAGGACGAGAACATGGTGCTCCTTCGACGGGGCGGGCGCGGACCGTGGGTGGCCGCGGGATCCCCCGGTGTACCCGAAGCCGGGCCGATCGACGCGCCGTCCGGGGTGCGTCACGGCCGGGCGGGGGGCACCCTCGTCAGCAGGATCGAGGAGGTCGCTCATGGCGTACTACCGGCGGTGCGGCGAGGTACCGCCCAAGCGGCACACCCAGCACCGGCGTCCGGACGGCGGGCTCTACCGCGAGGAGCTGATGGGCGAGGAGGGGTTCTCCTCGGACTCGTCGCTGCTCTACCACTGCGGTGTGCCGTCGGCGATCGTCGACGCGACGCCGTGGGAGCTGCCCGACGTCGGCACCACCGAGAACCGTCCGCTGCTGCCCCGCCACCTCAGGCTGCACGAGCTGTTCGGCGACGACGGCACCCGCACCGACGTCGTGTCCGGGCGGCGGCTGGTGCTGGGCAACGCCGACGTGCGGATCTCCTACGTCGTCGCGTCCGGCCCGTCGCCGCTCTACCGCAACGCCGTCGGCGACGAGTGCGTCTACCTGGAGTCCGGCGCCGCGACCGTCGAGACGGTGTTCGGCACGCTGGAGGCCGTGGCCGGGGACTACGTGCTGCTGCCGCGCTCGACCACGCACCGCTGGCTGCCGACCGGCGCGGAACCGGTCCGGGCCTACGCGATCGAGGCGAACTCGCACATCGCGCCGCCGGAGCGCTACCTGTCCCGGTTCGGCCAGCTCCTCGAGCACGCGCCGTACTGCGAGCGCGACCTGCACGGACCGCAGGGCCCGCTGCTCGTCGAGGGTCCGGAGGCGGACCGGGAGACGGAGGTGCTGGTCAAGCACCGCGGCAGCAGGGGGATCACCGGGACCCGCTACGTCTACCCGACACACCCGTTCGACGTCGTCGGCTGGGACGGGTGCCTCTACCCGTACACGTTCAACGTCGCCGACTTCGAGCCGATCACCGGGCGGGTGCACCAGCCGCCGCCGGTGCACCAGGTCTTTGCCGGACGCAACTTCGTGGTCTGCAACTTCGTGCCGCGCAAGGTCGACTACCACCCGCTGTCGGTGCCTGTGCCCTACTACCACTCCAACGTGGACTCCGACGAGGTGATGTTCTACTGCGGCGGGAACTACGAGGCGCGCAAGGGCTCCGGGATCGGGCAGGGCTCGGTCAGCCTGCACCCCGGCGGGCACTCGCACGGCCCGCAGCCCGGGGCGGTGGAGCGGTCGCTGGGCGCGGAGTACTTCGACGAGCTCGCCGTCATGGTGGACACGTTCGCCCCGTTGGAGCTGGGCGAGGGCGCTCGCGCCTGCGAGGACCCCGGCTACGCCTGGACCTGGGCCGCCGCCCGTTCCTGACCCCGCTCACCCGGCCGCGACGGGGTCCTCGCTGCGCAGGGACTGGACCACGGCGTCGACCAGCAGGAACACGATCAGCGACGCGCCCAGGACCGGCAGCGCCAGCCCGACCACGACGGCGACCGCCCCCACCGTGAGCACCGCCGAGAACGTCGGACGCGACCGCGCGCCCGGCGGCCCGGCGAACCCGCCGCGGGTCGGACGGCGCAGCCACCACATCCGGTAGCCCCACACGACCAGGCAGATGATCCCGAGCGCGAGCACGGCCAGCAGGATCTGGTTGGCCACCCCGAACAGCAGGCCCATGTGCGCGTCGATCCCCCAGCGGGCCAGCTTCGCTGCGACCGGCCAGTCCGCGAAGCGCAGCTGGTCGACGACGGCGCCCGAGGACGGGTCGACGGCCACCGAGTCCTGCTGGGTGGGCCAGCTCCGCGTGGTCTGGGTGACCGTCCAGGCCCCGCCCGGGTCGGCCGGGACGATCTCCACCGGCCCGGCCATCCCGGTGCCGCGCGCGGCGGCCAGCACCCGGTCGGACTGCACGGCGACGCTGTCGGCCGGGCTGGGGGCGACCGGACCGGTGGCGACCGGGCCGGCGCCGGGGTCGGCTGCGGCGGGCAGCGTGTCGCTCACCGACGGCGTCGTCCAGTCGAACGCGGAGCGCATCGTGTCCACGTTGGCCCCGGCGAACTGCGACCAGGTCAGGCCGGTCGCGGACAGGAACAGCATCCCGACCGCCGCCCACAGCCCGACCGAGCCGTGCCAGGACCGCAGCCGCGCCCGTCCCGGCCCGGTGTCGCGCGGCAGCAGCGTCCGGCGCACCCGGTGCGCCCTGCGCCTGCGCACCACCCAGATCACCAGACCGCTCAGCGTCAGCACCCACAGCCAGGACGCGGCGAGCTCGGAGTAGATCCGCCCGGGGTCCCCGAGCAGCAGCGAGCGGTGCAGGTTGTCGATCGTCGCCCGGAACGGCATCCACTCGGTGTAGGTGTCGACGGTGGCGCGCGCCCCGCCCGTCGACGGGTCGACGAACACGGTCCGCGCGTAGCTCGGCTCCAGGCCCGCGTCGAACGAGACACGCGTCGTCGCGCCCGGCTCGGGCGCCGGACGGACCGCGGTGACCGGCAGCCCCGGCTGTGCCGCCATCGCGGCGGCGACCTGGTCGCGCACCGGCACCGCGGGTCCGGTGACCGGGGCGGTGAGCACGTCGGCGTAGAGCGCGCGGTCGATCTGCGGGGTCAGCGTGTAGAGCAGGCCGGTGACGGCCGCGACCAGCAGGAACGGTCCGACGAACAGCCCGGCGTAGAAGTGCAGCCGCATCAGCAGCGGGCGCAGACCGGCCCACCAGGTCTCGACGCCCGACCGCGGCGGACGTGGCCCGGGGCCGGGGTCGGACGGCGGGTCCGGTTCGACCGGGGGCCGGGTACGCGTGGTCTCGGACATCGGGGTGCGGCGCTCCTCGAGTCGGCGGGATCGGCGGGCGTTCGGGCATGCGGACCCCGGCCCGGGACTCCGGGCCGGAGGGGTCTGACGTGGTACCGGGAGGTCAGGGCCGCCGGCGGGTCACCAGCCGGCGACCATCGCCAGCAGCATCGCGATCATGCCCAGCCCCATCAGGGCGTGACAGCCCGCGTCGGAGCGGGGCCCGAGCAGGCGGTGCGTCGCGAGCGCGGCGACGGTGGCGGTAGCGGCGGGTGCGGCGGTGGCGACGGCGGTCCCGCCACCGGTCGGGACCGGCTCGGCCGCCGCCTCGGTCGTCGTGACCTCGGGCAGCGGCGCCCCGGCGACGACGGTCCGCCCGCGCAGGCCGCGGACCGTCCAGAACACCGACGTGGCCAGCAACGCCGCGCACGCCCCGATCGTGACCACGACGGCCCACGCGGCCGGGCCGGCGTGCGCGCCCATGTCCATCGCGGCGCCGTCACCGCCACCGTGCCCGCTGTGTCCCCCGTGGCCACCGGCTCCGGCGACCACCGGCGTCGGCATGATCAGCGGCATCGCCGCGAGCATCCACACCATCGCCGCGGCCATCAGCGCGTGCGCCGACCCGCCTGCGCAGCCGTGCGATCCGGTCCGGTAGCGCCGCACCGCGTCCAGCACGAAGTAGCCGGTGAACACCGAGAACGCGACGATCTGCACCGTGACGCCGGTGGTGCCGGCCCACGACCAGGTCATCACGACCATCGCCACGCTCATCAGCAGGTGCGCCAACTCCGCCATCCGCCGCGACGGCGGCAGCGGCCCGGTCATCGCCGCCGACCAGCGCACCAGTGCGTAGGCGCCGGTCGCGGCGAAGACCACCGACAGGGCCAGGGCCAGGGGCAGGGATGTGATCACGTCGTCTCCTTCGTCGTGCACGGCAGTGGTCGTACGGAACCCGCGTCCGGTTCCTACGACTTGTCGCGCACGGTCGAGGTGATCGCCGTGGGCGCCGTCCTGCGTCGAGTGGTCGCGGAGCGTTCAGGCCCCGTCACGACATCGCCCGGGGGACGCGCCGCCGCTGCGGTCCGCGTCCAGCGCCTCGACCAGGTCCTCCCGGGCACGCGCCACCCGCGACCGGATCGTGCCCACCGGGCAGCCGCAGACCTGCGCCGCCTCGGCGTAGCTCAGGTCCAGCATCTGGGTCAGCACGAACGCCTCCCGGCGCTCGTCGCCCAGCCCGTCGACCAGGGCCCGGAGCAGGACCGCCTCCTGCGCGCCGGTGCGCGCGGGCGCGGCCCGGTCGAGCAGGCCCTCCCAGTCGTCGGCGCCCTGGGTGCGCGGCCGGCGCACGGCCGTGCGGACCGCGTCCACCGAGACCCGGCGGGCCACCGAGAGCAGCCAGGTGCGGGCGGACGCGCGGGCGGCGAACGTCGGCAGCGTGCGCAGGGCCCGCAGGTAGGTCTCCTGGGCGAGGTCCTCGGCGTCGGCGGGCCCGGACAGGTGCACCAGGAACCGGTGCACGTCGGCCTGCGTGGCCCGGACGAACGCGGCCAACGCCTCGGTGTCGCCCCGGCCCGCGGCGAGCGCCCACGCCGTCACCGTGGCGTCGTCGGGGCGCTGGGACATGGTCACCACCGTAAACGCACGCCCGGTATGCGCCGTAATCGGCGTGGTCACGATCACCGCCGGCCGGGAACTCCGGGCGCCCCGTCGGCGACCATAGGGACATGAAGGACGTCCCAGGCCCGAGCGGCCCCGGCTCGGACATCCCCGGATCGGACATCTCCGACGCGGGTGCCCCCGTCTCGTGCTCGCACTGCCGTGAACGGGTCTCCGCGCGTCTGGACGGCGAGGACGACGCGTCGTCCCCCGCGGTGGACGCCCACCTGCAGCGCTGCCCGGACTGCCGCGCCTTCGCCGACCGCGCGGCGGCCGTGACCCGGCTCGCCCGGACCGGAGCCGCGGAGTCCGGGCCCGACCTGGTGGCCTCGGTGCTCGAGGCCGCGGCCGGCCTGCGCCCGCTCGCGCGCCGCCGCCGGGCCGGGGTCGCGGTGCGGGCCGGACTGGGACTGGTCGGGGCCGGGCAGGTCGCGCTGGCCACCGCCGGGGTCCTGGGTGCCGCGATCGCCGGGACCGGCGAGATGCACATGGGCGGGGCGAGCGCCGAGCACTTCGCGCACGAGAGCGCCGCCTGGAACCTGGCGCTCGGGATCGGGTTCGCGGCCGTCGCGCTGGGCCGGTCCCGGCTCGTCGCGGGACTGCTGCCGGTCCTCGGGGCGTTCGTCGGGGTGCTGGCCGTGCTCAGCGTCGTCGACCTGGTGGCCGGCCGGGTGGACCCGGCCCGCCTGCTCTCGCACGGCCTGCTGGTTCTCGGCCTGGTGCTGCTGCTCCTGCACCGGCGGGTGCTGCGCGACGGCGGCGGTCGCGCGGTCGCGCCGCCGCGGGCGGGCCCGGTGCGCCCGGAGGAGCCGCTGCCCTGGCCCGGGACGGTGGCGGGGCCGGGAGCGGTCGCCCACGCCTCCCACGTCGCGCCCGCCGACCGGCCGGGCGCGGGCCGCGAGGCCGCCTGAGCCCGGCCGTCGTCGAGGTACCGTCCCCGCGATGGGGACACCCAAGGCGTGGCTGAGCTGGTCCTCGGGCAAGGACGCGACGTTCGCGCTGCACGCGCTCCGGTCGGCCGGCGAGGTCGAGGTGACCGGCCTGCTCACCACCGTCGCCCGCCCGGCGAGCGGTGACGGCCGGTCGCGGGTCCCGGTGCACGACGTCGCCCAGCCGCTCGTGCAGGCCCAGGCCGACGCGCTCGGGCTGGCGCTGCACGCGGTCGAGCTGCCGTCGCCGTGCCCGAACGATGCCTACCGCGAGCGCACCGGCGCGGCGCTGCAGCGGGCCCGCGCCGACGGCGTCGCGCACGTCGCGTTCGGGGACCTGTTCCTGGCCGACGTCCGGGAGTTCCGCGAGCAGTCGTTGCGGGGGACCGGCGTCGGTCCGCTGTTCCCGCTGTGGGGCCGCGACACCGCCGCACTGGCCGCCTCGATGGTCGCCTGCGGGCTCCGCGCCGTCGTGACCTGCGTGGACCCCGCCCGGGCGCCCGCGTCGCTGGCCGGGCGCTGGTTCGACGAGTCGTTCCTCGACGACCTGCCCGACGGGGTCGACCCGTGCGGGGAGAACGGCGAGTTCCACACGTTCGTCACCGACGGGCCGGGCTTCGCGCGTCCGGTACCGGTCGAGGTCGTCTCGACGGGCGAGCGGGACGGCTTCGTACAGGCCGAGATCCGCGCGGCCTGACGCCCGCCCCTGTCTGCGCCCCTGTCTGGGCCCGGGCCGCTCAGCCGATCAGGTCCCGCAACGCCGAGAGCCCCGCGTGCACCTCGGCGAAGCTCGTGGACAGCGGGGACAGCCCGATCCGCAGGCCGTCCGGCGCGCGGAAGTCGGGGATCACGCCGCGGTCCCACAGCGGGGCGAGCAGCTCGGCGAAGCCGGGGCGGACCAGCGTCACGTGTCCGCCGCGACGGGCGTGCTCGCGCGGGGAGGCGACCGTGACACCGCGCGGCACCAGCCAGGCGTCGGTCAGGGCCAGGGCGTAGTCGGTCAGGCGCAGCGACTTCTCCCGCACCGCGTCGATACCGGCCTCGGCGAGCATGTCCAGCGACACCGTCAGCGGCAGCATCGCGAGCACCGGCGGCGTCCCGGACAGCAGGCGCCGCACACCCGGCTCCGGCTCGTAGCCCGCGGCCATCGCGAACGGGTCCCGGCGACCCGTCCAGCCCTGGATCGGCTGGTCCAGGTCCGGGAGCAGGTCCCGGCGGGCGTAGCCGAACGCGGGGGAGCCGGGCCCGCCGCACAGGTACTTGTAGGTGCAGCCCACGGCCAGGTCGACGCCCCACGCGTCCAGCTGCAACGGCACCGACCCGGCGGAGTGGCTCAGGTCCCACAGCGCCAGGGCGCCGGCGTCGTGCGCGACCGCGGTGATCGCCGCCGCGTCGGCGACCCAGCCGGAGCGGTAGGCGACGTGGCTGAACGTCACCAACGCGGTGTCCGGCCCGACCGCGTCGGCGACCTGCTCCGGGGTGATGCCGGTGGCCGGGTCGGTCTCCACCCAGCGCAGCGTGAGTCCGCGTTCGGCGGCGATCCCCTCGACGACGTAGCGGTCGGTGGGGAAGTTGTCGGTGTCGAGCACGATCTCGCGCCGGCCCGGGCGTGCGGTGACGGCGGCGCGGGCCAGCTTGTAGAACAGCACCGTCGTCGAGTCGGCGACCACCGTCTGCCCGGGGGCCGCGCCGAGGGCCAGGGCGCCGATCCGGTCGCCGAGCGTGCCGGGCTGCTCCCACCATCCCTCGTCCCAGCCGCGGATCAGCCGGGTGCCCCAGTCCTCGCGCACGAAGCGCTCGATCCGCTCCGCGGTCAGCGCGGGCGGGCGGCCCAGCGAGTTGCCGTCGAGATAGGCGACGACGTCCGGTGCGGGCACGAAACGGTCCCGGAACGACGCCAGCGGGTCGGCCGCGTCCCGGCGGTCGGGAGCGAGATCGGTGTCGGTCACCGGGCCATCATGGGCCCGGTGAGGCCGGCGACCACACCCCGGCCCACGTGCGACGATCGGCGCATGGACTTCGAGCTCTCCGAGACCGCGGCCGCCGTGCAGAAGGGTATGCGCGAGCTGTGCGCGGACTTCGGCACCGACTACTGGTCGCGCTGCGACGCGCAGGAGCGCTGGCCCGAGGAGCTGTGGACCGAGCTCGGCCGCGGCGGCTGGCTCGGGCTAGCCGTGCCCGAGTCCTACGGCGGCGGCGGGCTGGGTCTGATGGAGCTGGCCGTCGCGATGGAGGAGCTCGCCGCGTCCGGCGCCGGGACCGCGGGCGCGTTCCTCTACCTGCTCACCCCCGGCTTCGGCGGGGTGACGGTCTCCCGGCACGGCACGGAGGCCCAGAAGCGCGACCTGCTGCCCGGGATCGCCGCCGGCACCACCCAGACCTGCTTCGCGCTCACCGAGCCCGACGCCGGCAGCAACGCCCTCGCGATCTCCACCACGGCCCGCCGCGACGGCGACGACCTGGTGCTGCGCGGCCAGAAGATCTGGATCTCCGGCGTGCAGCGCGCCGACTGGATGCTGGTGGTCTGCCGGACCACACCGGCAGCCGAGGCCGGCGGGCGCACGTCCGGCTTCTCGGTGCTGCTCGTCGACGTCCCGGAGGCCGAGGCCGCCGGAACCCTGCAGTACACGCCCATCCACAAGGCCGGGAACCGGATCGTCAAGTCCAACCAGGTGCACTTCGACGACGTCCGGGTGCCCGCCGACCGCGTCCTCGGCGAGATCGACGCCGGGTTCGCCGTGCTCTGGGACATCCTCAACCCGGAACGGGTGCTGGCCGCCGCCGGCGGCGTCGGCACCGCCGAGCTGGCGCTGCGCCTGGCCGTCGGCTACGCCCGAGAGCGGGAGGTCTTCGGACGCCCGATCGGCGCCAACCAGGGTCTCGCCTTCCCGCTGGCCCGGGTGAAGGCCCAGACCGAACTGGCCCGGCTGATGACGCACAAGGCGGCGTGGCTGTACGACCACGGCCGCCCGTCCGGCGACGAGGCCAACATCGCGAAGCTGACCGCGGCCAACGCCGCCTGGGACGCGGCGGACAGGGCCTACCAGACCTACGGCGGAATGGCGTTCTCCGAGGAGTACCCGATCGCCCGCCTGCACCGCGACGCGCGGATCGCGAAGAACATCCCGGTCGCCGAGGAGCTCGTCCTGGCCCACATCGCCACCCAGGGCCTGGGCCTGCCGCGCAGCTACTGAACCCAGCGGCCACCGTGCGTCCGGCCGAGGCGATGCTACAAATGTGCGACACTCGTCGCATGCCCGAGATTCCCTCGCGTGAGCTGCGCAACGACACGGCGGGCGTGCTGCGCCGGGTCGAGAGCGGTGACGAGTTCGTCGTCACCCACCGGGGGAGGCCGATCGCGTCGCTCGTCCCGTTCCAGCGGTCCCGTCGGGGCTGGCTGCCCCGAGCCGAGTTGGTACGCCGCCTCGGTATCGCCCAGAGCGATCCCGGGCTCCGTTCGGACCTGGATGCGATCGCCGGGGACACGACCGACGATCTCGGTCCCGTCCGTTGACGGGGGCCGGGACCGGGACCGTGCGCCGCGGGGTCCTCGACACGAGCGTCTTCATCGCGGTGGAGGGCGGCCGTCCGCTGAACGAGGACGAGCTGCCGGACGAGTCCGCGGTCTCCGTCGTCACCCTGGCCGAGCTGCAGGCCGGGGTGCTCGTGGCCGCCGACACCGACACCAGGGCACGCCGGATGGCGACGCTCGACGCGTTGTCCGACGTGGAGGTCCTGCCGGTGGACGAGCAGGCCGCGATGGTCTGGGCGCGCATGCGCGTGCACCTGGTCGAAGCCGGTTGACGGGTCAACGTCAACGACCTGTGGATCGCCGCATCCGCGGCCGCACACGGTCTGCCCGTCGTCACCCAGGACGAGGACTTCGCGCCCCTCGACGGTGTGGCGGGACTCGTGGTCGTCCGGGTGTAGCGCTGCCGCGGACGACCGGCGGCCGTCACGGCGGACGGGCGTCGATCAGGCCTGCCCCGCCGTGCGGGAGGCCAGCAGGCGAAACGCGGGGGTCGGGAGCTCCGGAGCGAGGTCGACCGCGCACGTGCGGTCGAGGATCCGCAGTGTCTCCGGGCAGGCCTTCGGGCTGTGGTCGACGTCGCGGGCGGCCCAGCCGTACGGGTCCATCCCCGGGTGCCACGGGTTGCGCGAGCGCACCGAGCGCCAGTTCGTGTAGACGTGCCGGCCGGTGTCGGCGAGGCGGTGCACCCCGCGGCGGGCACCGAACGTCACCGCGTCGGACTCCTCGGTGAACGCGACGGCCAGGCCGGTCGCGGTCTCGGGGTCGTGGTGCGGGACCAGGTGCGAGCGGCCTGCGCCGAGCGTGCCGCGCAGCGCGTCGACCATGATCCGGCGGTGCCGCCTGCGGCGGGCCAGCTGGGCGTCGAGCCCGGCGAGCTGCGGGCGGAGCACGGCCGCGGACAGCTCGGGCATCCGCAGGTTCACCCCGACGATCAGGGCGCTGTCGTCGCCGGTGAAGCCGGGGCGCTCGTAGCTGCCCACGTCGTGGTACATCGAGGCCCGCTCGGCGAGCGTACGGTCGTTGGTCAGGACCGCACCGCCCTCACCACTGCGGATGTTCTTGTGCTGGTTGAAGCTGAAACACCCGGCATGCCCGATCGAGCCGACCCGGCGGCCCCGGTAGGTCACGCCCACCGCCTGGCACGCGTCCTCGATCACGGTCAGCCCGTACTCACCGGCGACGGCCATGATCGCGTCCATGTCGCAGACCAGGTTCTGCATGTGCACCGGGATGACGGCGCGGGTGTGCGCGGTGACCTTCCGCTTGAGGTCGATCGGGTCCAGGGTCAGCGTCTCGTCGACCTCGACCAGCACCGGCACGGCGCCGACGGCCAGCGGCGCGGCGGCGGTCGAGACCCAGGTGTAGGCGGGGACCAGGACCTCGTCGCCGGGTCCGATCCCGGCGCCGACGAGGGCGGCGATCAGGGCGCTGGTCCCGCTGTTCACCGCGAGCGCGTGCTCCACGCCGATCACGCTGCGCAACTCGTCCTCGAACCGGGTGACCTCGGACCGTCCCCCACCGGTGTACCGCCCCAGCTCGCCGCGCCCCAGTACACGGACGGTGGCGGCCATACCCCGCGCGGTCGTGGCCATCGCCGCGAGACCCATACTCGAGCACTCTCCCTGGACCGGCACGCTGCCGGAGTCAAACGCCCATACCACCTGAATCAGACAGCAATAAGGTTAGCTACCGTCTCCCGGGCGCCCCGAACCGGCCACCCCGGTCAGGGTCACAGCGAGCCGGAAGGACGTGTCAGGCGATGTTGATGGACGCGCGTCGGGCGCTGCCCGGCTCCTCGTTCGATGCCGAGGTCTGCGTGATCGGCAGCGGCCCGGCGGGGGCGACCGTGGCGGCCGAGCTGGCCGACCGCGGGCTGCGGGTCATCGTGCTGGAGGGCGGCGGCGCGGGCCGGGACCGCACCGCGGAGGACACGTACCGCGGGGTGGCCGGCGAGGGCGCGCACGACCCGCTCGAGACGGTCCGCCAGAAGCGCCTCGGCGGGACGAGCGCGGTGTGGGGTGGACGCTGCGCCCCGCTCGACGACGTCGACTTCACCGAGCGCGAGTGGCTCCCGGACACCCGCTGGCCGATCCCGCACGATGAGCTGCGCCGCTACTACGGCCGGGCCCAGCGTCACCTCGACGCCGGGGACTGCGAGTACTCCGCGGCCGCGTCCGGTTTCCCGGAGGTCCCGTCCGACGTCGCGGCGGACGCCGCGGGGACCGAGGTGCTCCGCTGGGACGACCTGTGGCGCTGGAGCCCCCCGACGGCGTTCGCCCCGCGGATGCGCGCGCTCGCCGGGACCGGCCGGATCCGGTTGTTCACCCACGCCACCGTCGCGCGGCTCGATCGCGACCCGGTCAGCGGGGCGGCCACCGAGGCCGTCGTCGTGCCCCGCCGCGGCCAGGAGGTCCGCGTCCGTGCGCGCGAGTTCGTGCTGGCCGCAGGCGGTCTGGAGTCGACCCGGATCCTGCTGGCCTCGGACGGCTACGGCGGCAGCGGGCTGGGCGCGGGCATCGGCAACGCCTACGACCAGGTCGGACGGCACTACATGACGCACCCGGTCGGTGAGGTCGGGCGCCTGGGGCTCACCGCAGCCGGACGGGCGCTCGGCCTGGGCTACGCGGTCACCCCGGAGGGCGTCTACGCCCGGCGGATGCTCTCGCTGGCTCCGTCGGTGCAGGCCGAGCAGGGCCTGGGCAACCTCAAGGCGGCGGTCTGGTTCGCCGACCCGAAGGACCCCTCGCACCACGACGCGCTGCTCTCGACGTTCGCGCTCACCTACTGGGGCATGGGCCGGGCCCGGGCCGGGTTCAAGTCGGCCGGCACGCACGCCCAGTACACGTCCACGACCGGGATCTCCCGGCACGTCCGCAACGTGGCAGGCGACCCCGCCCGGGTCGTCCGGTTCGCCCGGGGCTGGGCCCGGCCCCGGCTGACCGGCGCGCGGCACCTGCCCTCGTTCATGCCGCTCGACTCGAGCCGCTGCCGGCTGCGCTTCGACGCCGAGCAGACCCCGTCCGCGGCCAACCGGGTCACCCTGGACCGCGAACGCGACGCGCTGGGGCAGTGCCGGCTGCGGGTGGACTACGCGGTGTCCCCCGGCGACCGGCAGAGCATCGCCACGTCGCTGACACTGATCGGCAAGGAGCTCGAGCGCACCGGCCTGGCCACCGTCGACCTCTCCGACGTCGAGCGGGTCGGGGACGCGCCGATGACCGACGGCACCCATCAGATGGGCCTGCTGCGGATGTCGGACTCGCCGCGCGAGGGCGTCGTCGACGCCCAGTGCCGGGTGCACGGCAGCCCCAACGTGCACGTCGCGAGCAGTGCGGTGTTCCCGTCGTCCGGGGCGGTCGGGCCGACGCTGGCCTTGGTCGCGATGGCCTGCCGCACCGCCGACGGGATCAGCTGAGCGCTCGTCCCGTCGGGGGTGCCCCGCGAGGCAGCGTCAGGCCCCGACGTTGTCCGGGGCGGACTTGCGACCCACCGCGCGGCCGACGAAGAACCCGATCGCGAGCCCGACCAGCGCTCCGACGATGAAGATCCCGGCCAGGAAGCCGAAGACGGCCTTGCCCAGCTTCTGCAGGAACCCGGCCGCCTCGGTGTGCTGGGCGGCGTCCGCGAGCACCGCGTGCGAGGCGTGCGCGTCGGCGTACTGGGCGAGCAGCGGGCCGTGGTCGGCGACGAGCGTCATCAACATGGCCGACACCCTCGCACAGCTCCCGGCACCCTGCGCTCCGGTGTCCGTGCTGGTCAGGAGGCCGACCCGGACGGATGACCCAGGTCCGGACGATCCGGACAGCGGATCTCCACAGCGGATCTCCACAGGGGATCTTCACAGCGGATCGGTACGGGGGTCGGGCTCACTGCCGGGCGCGCAGCACCGTGACCGGGATGCCGGCCTCGGTCGCCCGGTCCAGCGCGGCCCAGAGCTCCCCGAGCGGCAGCGGCCGCGTGCGGGTGCGGGTGATCACGGCGGTGGCCGGGGTCGGGACGAACGGGTAGGTGCCCGACAGCGCACTGACCGTGGCCTGCATGCGTGCCGCCTCCTCGGCGAGGCGTTCGACGTCGCGCGAGGGCAGCACGAGCAGGAACTCCTCGCGTCCCACCCGCACCGCCCGGTCGGCCGGGCCGGTGCGCTGGCGCAGGATCCGCGCGACCGACTGCAGGATCGCCAGCTCGGCGCGGAACCCGAAGCGGTGCCGGACGCCCGCCAGTTCGTGCACGCGCAGCAGCACCAGGCCCAGCGGCAGGGTCCCGGTGGCCGACCGGTCGGTCCAGCGGTCCAGGAACGCCCGGGTCGCCAGCCCGCTGCGCGGGTCGCGCTCGGCGCCGGGGGAGACGTCGTCGAGCTGGTCGGCGATGTGGTCGGCGCGCCGGCGCTCCTCCGAGAGGAGGGTCAGCAGCACGGTCGTCGCCGCGTCGTGGCGGGTGTCGGTCTCGGTCCCCGGGATCGCGACGACGCGGCCGAGCACCTCGTCGAGCGCGCCGTTCTGCCCGGCGGTCATCCGCGAGCCCATCGTGGTGCGCAGCCGCATCAGCTCGGTGTAGGCGTCGCCGCGACGGAACGACCACCGCCCGGAGAACAGCCGCCCGCGCTCGAGCGACCGTGCCGCGCCGTCGACCTGCTCCAGGTCGCGGGCGACGAGCGTGGCCCCGGAACGGGGGGAGAGCACGGTGACGCTCCACTCCCGCGCCAGCGGGTCGTCCTCGCCCAGCAACACGTGCGAGACGCCCGGTGGCAGGCGCGGCGGTACGTCCCCGACGAGACCGATCACCGTCACCTCCGCCACCCGGGCGATCCGGGCGTAGAGATCGGCCTCCCGCTCGAAGTAGGACGGGCGCTGGAACATCGCGACCACGGCCAGCGGGGCGTCCCGGGCGGAGGCGAGAGCGAACTCCTCGATCGCGTGCGACGTCGCGACGAGGAGCGGCTTGGTCACTGTGCGTAGCGAGGTGCCGGACGGGGCGAGACCGCGCGCCGGGTCACAGTCACGCAGCATGTGGGCCCCCTCGGCGGTCGGCGCCCCCTCGTGCTGCTCACCTGGGTGGCGGTACGGATCTCCCTGTTGAACACAGAGTGTGCCCGACGGGCGTCCGCTGCGCCCACCTACGGGTGGTCATCGGGTCCTCCGGTGTCCGCGCGGGACCGGCCGTGGACCGGAGACCCCGCAGTGCCTGCCCTCCTCGACCGGAGCGGCGGCGCGAGGCGCCCGCGGTGTGCGCAGCAAGGTCGCCGAGAGCGCGGCGCCGCCGAGGAGCAGGCCCGCGGCCACCGTCATCGCGGTCCGGAACCCGGCGCCGAACGCGACCGGGTCGGTGTAGTCGTCGCCGGCGATCCCGGCCAGCGCCGGGACCAGGGCCACGGCGAGCAGCCCGGCGGCGCGGGCGACGGCGTTGTTCACCCCGGAGGCGACGCCGGCGTGCCGGTCGTCCGCGGCGTCGAGGACGGCGGTGGTCAGCGGGGCCACCGCCCCGGACAGCCCGAGGCCGAACACGACCACGGCCGGCAGCACGTCGAGCAGGTAGGAGGAACCCGGGCCGATCCGGGTCATCAGCCCGATCCCGGCCGCGGCCACGAGCAACCCGACGGTCATCGGGATCCGCGGCCCGATCCGGGCGCCGAGCGCGCCCATCCGGGCCGAGAGCAGCAGCATCAGCGCCGTGACCGGCAGCAGCGCGGTCCCGGCGGCGAGCGGGCTGAACCCGGACACCACCTGCAGCTGCAGCACCAGCAGCACGAACAGCAGCCCGAGCGCGGCGTACATCAGCAGCGTGATCACGTTCGCGGCGGTGAACCGTGGGTTCGCGAACAGGTCACCCGGCACCAGCGGCGCCGGTGCGCGCCGCTCGACGAGAGCGAACGCCACCAGCGCGGCGACACCGGCCAGCCCCGACACGAGCACCCCCACGCTCGCGCCGTCGGTCCCGGCCGCGGTCAGCGACCAGGTCAGCGCACCCAGCCCGGCGACCGCGAGCACGGTGCCGGGGACGTCGAGGTGGGTCGCGGCGCTCTCGTCGCGCGACTCCGGGACGTGGCGCAGCGCGACCAGGACCACGACCGCGGCCAGTGGCAGGTTGATCAGGAACACCGCCCGCCAGTTCCACTCCACCAGCCAGCCGCCGACGAACGGCCCGAGCGCCCCGGCCACCCCGCCGAGGCCGGACCAGGCCCCGATTGCGGCCGCCCGGTCGCGCCCGTGGAACGACGCCGAGATCAGCGCCAGGCTCCCCGGGGTCAGCAGCGCCCCGCCGACACCCTGCAGCGCCCGCGCCGCCACGAGCACCTCGATCGAGGGGGCCAGCCCGCAGAGCAGCGACGCGACGGCGAACCACACGGCCCCGGTCAGGAACACCCGCCGCCGCCCGAACCGGTCGCCCAGCGAGCCGCCGAGCAGGATCAGCCCGGCCAGCGTCAGGGTGTAGGCGTTGATCGTCCACTGCAGACCGGCGAACGAGGCGTCGAAGTCGGCGCCGATCCGGGACAGGGCGATGTTGACCACGGTCGAGTCCAGCATCGCCATCCCGGACCCGAGCACGCAGGCGAGCAGCACCCACCGTCCGGCGGGCGTACCCAGGCGCATGCCCGCGCTGCCCGCGGGGCCGTCACCGGACGGTTCGGTCACATCGGCCATGGCGAGAGTCTCCTCGCCCGGGGTGCCCGACACACGACCGAGGCCGGCTCCGCATCCCGGCAGGCCGGAATGTCGTGTACGTCACAATCATGTTGAGTGTGCCGTGACGGCACGGTCTCTGCTGCTCCTACCGCCGGAGTACCCCGCCCCGGAACCGACCAGGGAGCTCGAGAACACGACATGAGTGACGAACAGCAGGGCAACGCCGACCACCAGCCGCCGTCCGGTGCCTCGACGACGGGCACGTGGAACGGCGTCGACTACACCGCGACGGCGGCGTGGGCGGTGCTGCGGAAGAAGGAGAAGCCGGCGGCGGAGATGTTCTCGGTCTCCTACGTCGCGAGCTCGCCCGGTACGGACCGGCCGGTGACCTTCGTGTTCAACGGCGGTCCGGGGGCGTCGTCGGCGTACCTGCACATCGGACTGGTCGGCCCGCAGCGCGTCGAGCTGCCCGCGGACGGGACGGTCCCGCCGATGCCGCCGCGGATGGTGCACAACGAGGAGTCGTGGCTCGGGTTCACCGATCTCGTGTTCATCGACCCGATCGGCACCGGCTTCAGCCGGGTGATCGAAACGGCCGACACGGCCGACGACAAGACCGACAAGACCGACCCGGGGGAGTACTTCGGCGTCACCCGCGACCTCGAGGCGATCTGCGAGTTCATGGGCCGCTGGCTCTCGGACAACGGCCGCTGGGGCTCGGCGGTGTTCATCGCCGGTGAGAGCTACGGCGGCTACCGCACCGCGCGCCTGACCCGGATGCTGCACGAGACGACCGGGATCGGCCTGAGCGGTGCGCTGCTCATCTCGCCGGCACTGGAGTTCGGCGGGCTCACCGCGCTGATGGGCCGGGGGGACTACGAGGTGCTGCCGTGGGTCGACATCCTGCCGACGATGGCGCTCACGGCCGTGCACCACGGGCGCTCGCGGGCGTTCGCGCCCGGCACCGCGGTGGCCGACGTCCGGCGCGGGGCGGAGGAGTTCGCGACGGGCGACTACGCGGTGTTCCTGACCCGCGGCGCCGCGATGCCGGCCGACGAGCGTGAGCGCGTGCTCGCCCGGCTGGCGGACCTGATCGGTCTCGAGCCGGAGTTCGTGGCGCGCGCCGAGGGCCGTGTCCGCGTCGACCAGTTCGCCCGGGAGCTGCTGCGCGACGAGCGGAAGGTGCTGGGGCGTTACGACGGGACGGTCACGACCGCGGACCCGTACCCGGACCGCTCGATGTTCGAGGGCGCCGACCCGACGCTGAGCTCGATCAAGTCCGCGTACACGATGGCGGTCAACCAGCACCTGCGCTCGACGATCGGGGTCGAGACCGACCGCGAGTACTCGCTGCTCAACCTCGACGTCGTGCTGGGGTGGAAGGACGACGCGAGCGTCATCTACAACCTGCCGGTGCAGGGCGCCACCGACGACCTCCGGTACGGGATGGCGGTGAACCCGCACATGCGGACGTTCATCACGCACGGCCGCTACGACCTCGTCACCCCCTACTACACCTCCGACCGGCTGCGGAACCTGATGCGCCTCGACCCGGGCGTCGCGGACCGGTTGACCGTCCGCCACTTCGAGGGCGGGCACATGTTCTACGCGTGGCAGGAGAGCCGGCGGGCCTTCACCTCCGCGGTGGCCGGGTTCGTGGCCGAGGCCGCGGGACCGCGCTGACCGGGCGCTGCGCCCGAGGCCCATCATCACGACTGCGGCAGGGAGACTTCAGTTGTACGACACGATCGTGATCGGGGCGGGGTCCGCGGGTGCGGCCGTCGCCTCCCGGCTCACCGAGGACGAGCACCGACGCGTGCTGGTGCTCGAGGCGGGGCCCGACTACCGCTCCGCCGACGCGTCCGAGGGCCTGCGGAGCATCGAGCCGGGCAGGATCAGGCTGGCGATCGAGCTGGCGAACTCGCACACCTTCCCGAACCTGCAGGCCACGAGGTCGAGAGTGCAGGGCCCGATGACCTACGTCCGGGGACGCGGAGTGGGCGGGAGCTCGGCGATCAACGGGCTGTTCGCGATCCGTCCGACCGTGGACGACCTCGACGGCTGGGCGGCCCGCGGCTGCACCGGGTGGGGCTACGACGACGTGCTGCCCCTGCTGAACACGCTCGAGAACGACCAGGACTTCGCCGGCGAGGCCTACCACGGCGCCGATGGCCCGACACCGGTGATCCGGCCGCGCCGCGAGGACTTCGCGACGGTCGAGTCGGCCCTCGACGGCATCACCGAGCGCATGGGCCACCCGTGGGCGCCGGACCACAACGCGCCCGGCTCGACCGGCGTCTCGCCGTACGCGTTCACCAGCTTCGGGCGGTACCGGGTCTCGACCAACGACGCGTACCTCGAACCGGCCCGCGACCGTCCCGGCCTGGAGGTCGTGGGCGACGCGCTGGTCGACCGGATCCTGTTCTCCGGCCACCGGGCGGTCGGGGTGAGCGCGGTCGTCGGCGGGGAGCGGACCGAGTTCCGGGCGGCCGAGATCGTGCTCTGCGCCGGAGCGATCCACTCACCGGCGGTCCTGCAGCGCTCCGGCGTCGGCCCGGCTGCGGACCTGCGGGAGCTGGGCATCGACCCGGTCGCCGACCTCCCGGTCGGGCACGGTCTGCAGGACCACCCCGGGATCACGATGGTGCTCGCGATGGACGAGCCGCCGGACTTCGGGACCCGGCCGCAACGCGGGCAGCTGTGCCTGCGCTTCACCACCGGCGTCGGCGACGAGACCAACGACGCGATGATCGCGACGCCGGGCGCGCTCGGCATCGGCGTCCCGGCCGCCGGGATCATCGGCTGGGGCAACCGGGTCACCTCGACCGGGCGGGTCCGGCTGGCCGGCACCGATCCCACCCTCGACCCGAGGGTCGACTTCAACATGCTCTCCGACCCCGACGACATGCGCCGCTTCCGCGCCGTCGTCGACGAGCTGCGCTCCTTCGCCGCACAGCCGGAGCTGCGCAAGATCGCCGCCGCGATCATGCTCGGCGGGGACATGGTCGATCCCGCCACGACGATGTCGGACCGCGAGTTCGCCGAGTTCGCCCTGGCCAACGTCATCGACACGGTGCACGCGAGCGGGTCCTGCCGGATGGGTGACCCGGGCGACCCGGACGTCGTCGTCGACCCGCACGGCCGCGTCCTGGGCCTCGACGGGCTGCGGGTCGCCGACGCGAGCGTCTTCCCGTGGGTGACGCGGGCGAACACCAACCTCACCGCGATCCTCGTCGGCGAGAAGATCGCGCAGTCGATACGTCAGGGGGACGACGCCTGACGTATCGGCCCGGGGACGCCGCGGTCAGCGTGGTTCGAGGTGCCCGAACCGGTGCCGGGTGCGGCTGATCGCCTGCTCGCGCAGCACGGTCAGCAGCTCGCGGCGTCCGTCGAGAAGGACGGCGGAGTCCAGGACGGACGCCCCGGCCCCGGCCGCGGCCACCCGCAGCTCGTCCGGCACCGCGCCCAGCGCCCGGATCCGCTCACCCGGCTCAGGGGTCAGGTCCGGTCCGCGGTGCACGGCACCGGGCAGTGCCCCGTCCGGGACACCGGGCCCGTGCAGGCGCACCGGGACCCCGGCGCTCGCCGCGGCGAGCAGCACCCGCAGCACGTCCGCCCGGCGCGCCCCGTCCCCGGCCCACAGGGTCAGCGACGGCAACGGCCGGTAGCGGAACACGTTGCTCTCCGCGGCCAGCCCGGTCGGGTCGTGCTCGACGGAGAACTCGGCGCGCCAGGCGGCGGCGTCGGACGCGGCGGCCCGGCGCAGCCGGTCCCGGTCCGCCGGGTCCAGGTCGGCGGCCGCGGCGAGCACCCGGTCGGCTGCCGGGCCGGACGCGGCTTCCTCTCCGGCCGGTGCGGCCGGGGCGTCGTGCCAGGTGCCGAACTGGGCCACGTAGTTGGGCCCGCCGGGCTTCGCGCCCGGGCCCAGCACCGAGCCGTTCCAGCCGCCGAACGACTGGCGCGCCACGATCGCGCCGGTGATGTGCCGGTTGACGTAGGCATTGCCGACCTCGACCCGGTCGAGCCAGTGGGCGATCTCGTCCTCGTCGAGGGATGCGATGCCGCCGGTGAGGCCGTAGCCGGTGCCGTTCTGCCAGTCGATGGCCTGGTCGAGGTCGCGGGCGGCCATCAGCCCGACTACCGGCCCGAAGCACTCCGTGCGGTGGAACCAGGACCCCGGCGAGACCCACGCGCGCACTCCCGGGCTCCACAGCCGCTCGCCGAGCCGCCGCGGGCGCACCAGCCACCGCTCACCCGGCTCCAGGGTGGTCAGCGCGCGGTGCAGCTTCTCCGGCGGCTCGTCGATCAGCGGGCCCATCGTGGCCGCCAGGTCGGTGCCGGGGCCGACCTGCAGCGACCGGACGGCGTCGACGAGCTGGCGCCGCAGCCGCCGTCCGGTCGCGGAGCCGGTCGCGGCCGGCCCGACCAGGATCGCCAGTGACGCCGCCGAGCACTTCTGGCCGGCGTGCCCGAACGCGGAGCGGACGAGGTCGGCGACGGCCAGGTCCGGGTCGGCGGCCGGGGTGATCACCAGCGCGTTCTTGCCGCTGGTCTCGGCGACCAGGTTCAGGTCGGGGCGCCAGGACCGGAACAGCGCCGCCGTCTCCGACGCCCCGGTCAGCACCACCCGGTCGATCTCCGGGTGGGTGACGAGCCGGCGTCCGGCGTCGGCCTCGTCGGTGGGCAGCAGCTGCAGCGCGTCGCGGGGGATCCCGCCGCGGTGCAGCGCCGCCACCCCGGCCTCGGCGCAGGCCTGCACCTGGGGCGCGGGCTTGAGCAGCACCGGCGCGCCGGCCGCGAGCGCGGCCAGGGCGCCACCCAGCGGGATCGCGACCGGGAAGTTCCACGGCGGCGCGACCGCGACGACCCGGCCCGGGGTGAACGGGGCGCCGTCGAGCTCGGTCGCGCGCTCGGCGTAGTACGCGGCGAAGTCGATCGCCTCGGAGATCTCCGGGTCGGCCTCGGCGACCGTCTTGCCGCCCTCGGCGATCATCACCGCGAGCAGGGTGCCGCGGGCGGCGGCCAGCGCACGGGCGGCCCGGCGCAGGACCGCGGCCCGCTCCGCGGCCGGGACGTCGCGCCAGCCGGACCCGGCCGCCCGGCGCACGGCCGCGTCGACCTCGGCCGGGTCGGTGACGACCGCGGTCCGACGGACGGCCACGCCCGGCCCGCTCCCTCCGGTCGCCACCGCGGCCTCGGCCGCCCGGCGCGCCCACACCCGGTTGGCCGGCAGCGACGGGTCGGTGTCGGGCTCGTTGCCGAACCCCGGCGGGACCGGGCCCTCGGGCATCGGCCCGTCCGCGCCGACCGGCGCCTGCACCGTCCGGTCCTGGGTGCGGTGCGGGGTGTCGGCGACGGCGTCGCGGTCCCGGACCGAGGCCAGGAACCGGTCCAGGTAGGACGACGGCCCGGCGTCCGGCGCGAACAGCGTGTAGAGGTAGCCCTCCGGTGACGCGTTCTCCTCCAGCCGCCGGACCAGGTAGGACACCGCGGTGTCGAAGTCGCCGCGGTGCACGACCGGGGTGTAGAGCACCAGCTTCGAGCCCGGCCCGGACTCCGGGAGGTCCCCGGCGACGGCCCGGGCGAACGCGGGCGCCATGCCCTGCAGCATCTCCAGGTCGAGCTGCCCGCGCGCGCCGCGTGCCTGCGCCAGCTCCAGCGCGAGCGCGACGTGGTGCAGGTGGTGCGAGGCGACACCGAGCCGCAGCGCGTGCCGCCCGTCGACCGCGGCGCCGCCAGGAACCCGGTGCCCGCCGATCGCGCGGTCGAGCAGCCGGACGTAGTTGGCGTCGACCTCGGCCTTCGTCGCGTACGGAGCCTGCGGCCAGTCGTGCACACCCGCGTCGACCCGCTCCATCGCCAGGTTGGCGCCCTTGACCAGTCGGACCTTGACCGGCGCGCCACCGTCGGCGGCGCGGCGCGCGGCGAACCGGCCGAGCTCGTCCAGGGCGGCGACCGAGTCCGGCAGGTAGGCCTGCAGCACGATCCCGGCCGGGAGGTCGCGGAACTCCGGACGCGAGAGCAGCGCGGTGAACAGCGCGACGGTCAGGTGCAGGTCCTTGTACTCCTCCATGTCCAGGTTCACGAAGACGCCGTGCTCGCGGGCCGCGCGGTAGAGCGGCAGCAGACGCTCCACGAGCCGGTCCCGGTTCCCCTCCAGGTCCCACGGCACCAGCTGCGACGCCACCGAGGAGGCCTTCACCGACACGTGGTCGACGCCCGGGCGGCGCAGCAGCGCGATCGTGCGCGCCAGGCGGCGGTCCGCCTCGCCCTCGCCGAGCACCGCCTCACCGAGCAGGTTGAGGTTGAGCCGGTGCCCCTGCGCCGCGGCGGCGTCGAGGCGCCGCGCCAGTGCGCGCCCGCCGGCGTCGACGATCAGGTGGCCGACCAGGCTGCGCAGCCGGGCCCTCGCCGCCGGGACGACGACGTGCGGCAGCATCGGCGCGAGACGGCCCCCGGCCCGCAGGAGCAGCCGATCGAGGCCGCCGACGAACGACGGCAGGTCCGCGCCGGCACCGGCGAGGCGGGCCAGCTCGCGGGCGGCGACCCGGTCGTCGGCGGGCCGGGCGACCCGGTCGACGAACCGCATCGTGAAGTCCACCCCGGCCGGGTCGTGCATCAGCGCCGCGAGCCGCGCCGTCGGGTCCCGGTCCGCGCGGCCCGCGTCGCCTGCGGGATCGGAGCCGGTCTGCTCGGTCCACCGGCGCACGCGCTCGACGACGGAGGGGACGAGGTCGTCGGGCACAGTGCTCCCTGCGGTGGCGGAGCTCCCGGCGGTGGCGGACGACGTGGCGCGCTCGGTCATGAAGCAAGCATCCTCACCCACGCGGGGTCCGTCTTGTCTTCGTCCGACGCGCCCCCCGTGGCCGTGTTACCAGGCCCGGCCGTGCGGCAGGCTCACGGTGTGGATGCCTTCTCGGACCGGGGCGCGGCGGTGCTGGTCGATCTGTTCGGTGAGCTGACCGGCGTCATGTTCTGCGCCAAGGACCTCAGCGGCTGCTACACCGCCGTCAACGACGCGTTCGCCCGGCGGGCCGGTGAGCGCAGCAGCAGCGGCGTCGTGGGCAAGCGGGCGGTCGACCTGTTCGTCCCCGCACTGGCCCAGCGCTACGAGGAGCAGGACGCCGCGGTCATCGCGCACGGCAGGCCGCTGCGGCACGAGCTCGAGCTCATCCGCCGTTTCAACGGCACCCCCGGCTGGTACCTGACGGCGAAGTTCCCGCTGCACGACTCCGCCGGTGCGGTCGCCGGGGTGGTGAGCGTGTCCGAGGACATGCGCAGCGCGCTCGAGTCCGACCCGGCGATGCCGGCACTCAACCGCGTGGTCGACCTCGTCGGCGCGCGCGTGTCCAGCCCGCCCCGGCTCCCGGAGATGGCGGCGGCCGCGGGGTGCTCACCGACCGTCCTGGAGCGGCGCATGCGCCGGGTCTTCGGCCTGGCCCCGAGCCAGTTCGTCCTGAAGACGCGCATCGACCACGCCCGCACGCTGCTCGCGGAGTCGGCCATGACCCTGGCCGAGATCGCCCAGGAGTGCGGCTTCCACGACCAGCCTGCGTTCACCCGCCAGTTCGCCCGCCTGGCCGGTGAGACCCCGGGCCAGTACCGCCGCCGTCTGCGGTGAGCCACCGGATCCTCCGGTGTCAGCGTCCGGCGCCGAGCAGGACTCCCGTGACCAGCAGCAGTGCGCAGATCACCAGATGGACGGCACGGTGTTCGGCGAGGATCGCGATGAACTCGCGGATCGTGGCGCTGGGCCAGTAGTAGCGGGCCGTGGCCGCCCCGAGGACCTGGCCGTTCAGTCCGGCTCGTCGCGCCATGAGTGCGGCGCGGAAGACGTGGTAGTCGTTCGTGACCACCACGCAGCGGTGGTCGGGCGCGTGCCGGGCCATGATCGTCCTGCTGTAGCGGAGGTTCTCCAGTGTCGTGGTGGACAGCGTCTCCCGGAGGATCGATTCCGGTGGCACGCCGTGCGCGGCGAGGTAGTCGGCCATGGCCTCGGCTTCGGCGACCGGCTCGTCGGCTCCCTTGCCGCCGGAGGTGAGCAGGACGGGGGCGCCGCCCTCGCGGATCGCCTCGTCCCGTAGCGACATCGCCTTGTGCAGCCGTGCGGCGAGCAGGGGCGGGACCTGTCCCCTGATCAGCCCGGATCCGAGTACGACGACGAAGTCGATGCCGGGCCGGGCGGCGATCCGGGCGTACACGACGGCGTAGAGCAGGAAGCTGCAGAACAGGAACCCGAGGTAGACCGCGACGAGCAGGACGGCGATCGTGATCGGCCCGATGATGCGGTCGTTCGTGGAGTAGACGAACACCAGGAGGGACAGGACGACGAGACAGGCGAGCCCGGCGAGCAACGACAGGAGGTTCGCCGGGCGCCTGCCCTCTCTGCGGATCATCGTGACGCCGTTGACCAGGAGGAAGCCCGTGAGCACGATCACCGCGAGCAGCGCGGTGAGAGCACCGAGGACCGTGACGACATCGAGCACCCCGACCTCGAAGCGTGACACGTCGCCGAGCAGCCCGAGACCGAGGCACACGAGCGCCAGCCCGAGCAGTACCGCGTTGCGGAAGCGCCGACGCTCACGGACCGTGCCGATCACGAAGGCCAGGACGAACAGTGCGGAGAAGGCGTAGAGGAGATGCATGCGCTCACCCGGAGCCGACGGCGCGGTGCAGGGACCGGGAGCGGAACATCCAACCCGCCGCCGCGGCGAGGACGAGGTACACGACGACGTAGACGACGTTCGCCACCGAGGCGCCGGTGTCGAGCGGGCCTTCCGCGGCGCTGCCGGCGGATGCGATCGACGGGATCGCGTTCCAGGTCGTGTGGAACGCACACGACGCCCACAACCCGCCCCCGGACAGCGCGATGAACGCCAGCAGTAGCCCGAGCGCGACCGCGGTCGCCACACCGGCCACGACGCCGAGCGCGGGGCGGCGTACCCGGAAACCGAGGTCGGCGACGCCGTGTGCGGTCCGCAGCCGTAGCCACACCGCCGGCGCGACCGCCGGGGGTGCGAAGGCCACGACGTTCGACAGGGCCAGCGCCGGCCAGCCCGCATCCGGCAGGCCGAGCACCGCGTTCACGCCGAGCCACAGGCCCTGGCCGGTGGCGAGGAGCGCGACGACGAGAACGGTCGCGCCCGACACCCGTGGCCACCGACCCGCGGCGCGATCCTGCGAACCGGACTGCACCGGCGCACCTCCCCGATCCGTCCGAGTCGACCGTCCGAACCGGACAGTCCTGTCTAGGCGATCTTTGGGAACATAGCCGGGACCGACGCCCGGGCCGGGCGGACGACACCTGGACGAGGGACAGGGCTCACCCGGTCCAGCGCTCGCGCACAGCGTCCGGGCCCCGAGCCCGGCGCGCTCGGGCCGGCTGCCGCATCGGCGCGGGCGACCACCAGCTGACGGTGCGCAACACCCACTCCGCCGGGCCGTAGCGGAACCGGGTCGTCCACCATCGGCCGGCCAGGACCTGCCCCACCACGATCACGCAGGCCAGGACCAGTGCCACCCCGTAGCTGTCACCGTCGGCGAGCCCGAGCGGGCCGGTGGCGGCGGCGACCACGAGCGTCGCGGACAGGTAGTTGGTCAGGGACAGTCGTCCCAGCGGTGCGAGCACACCGGACAGAACGGCCCCGAGACGGCCGTGGAGCAGCAGGACCAGACCCGCACAGTAGGTGACGGCGAGCGCTAGGCCTGCGATCGCGGAGACGCGGCTGAACCCGCTGTTCGCGATGTCGCCCACCTGCAGGACGAGCAGCGGGACGGTGAGCGCCACCGCGCCGACGAGCACGAGCGTCCACCGCCACCGGACCGGCCGGTCCAGCGCAGCGGGTAGCCCGTAGCGCGCCGACGCCAGGCCCAGCAGAAACAGTCCGGGAACGAGCCCGAGTCCCGCGATGCCCGCGACGAGCGGCACCGCGGTACCGGCCAGCCCGCCGAGCAGGACCACCACGCGCGGCAGCCAGGTTGCCGGGAGCAGTACCACGAGACCGACGAGTGCGTAGGGCAGCAATGCTTCCCCGGGCTGCAGCAGCTGGTGTGCTGCTCCGATCACCCCGAGGGTCAGCAGCCGCCTGAGCAGGACCACCCTCGGACGCTCCGTGCGCCCGACCGCCCGATCGACGATCAGCGCGGTGCTCAGGCCGAACAGGAACGAGAACAACGGGAAGAAGCGCTCCTGGACCAGGAGGTCGAGCCACTGGTCGGCGGCTCCCCGCCGTGGGCGTCATCGCGGCGATCGACGGGAGGTTGACCAGCAGGATCCCGCACAGTGCGACACCGCGCAGGGCGTCCAGCGTGTCGATGCGCCCGGGGCCGGGGTGGGTGTGACGGGCGACCGTTGTCGGCGAGAGGGTGGGCACGAGATCATGATGCGTACCCGGGGACGTCCAGGGCTTCGGCTCGGAGACCGATCTCGTGGGCCGACGGCTCGTCCTTCCGGCCGAGGTCGTACCGCCGCCGGCCGGTGTCGGTGCCGATCGCCTCGTGCACGGGTGCTCCGCCCTGCCGGAGGCCGGCCTACGCGCTCATCCGGTCGTCAGGACGTGACCGTGATCGGTCGTCGGCGGTAACTCCGGCGGGCCGGAGGTGGAACACTCGGGGAGGGATTGGCGTCCACCTCTGACATGGCACAGGGAGACTGCGATCGGCATGGTGACCCTGACAGCGCAGGAAGAGGTGACCGCGTCCCCGAGCGTCGTCTTCGGGCTGTTCGGCGCCGGCACCGGCGCCGGGTGGATCTTCGATGCCCATTGCGACGACGTCGTCCCGGGCGCACCGGTCACTCTCCGAGTGCCGCTCGAACGATCCGACGGACGCGTCGAGCTCCTCGGTCGCATCGGATGTGTGGAGCAGAACAGACTGATCGAGATCGTCCACACGCAACCGTGGCAAGGACGAACAGTTCTCCGTTTCTCCGGCATCGGACCGAACCGCACACAGGTCCGTCTGCAGGCAGAACTCGACGACCAGGGCCTGGCCTGGTTGATGCGCCGCCGTGGCCATCCGGTCGCCATCGAGCGCTCAGGAAACCCACGCCTCGGCCTACTGACATCAAAATCGGGGCCGGGCAACCTGTTCGCAATGGCGTCGGACCACATGGCGACGCTGGCACTCGAGGAGGTCAACGCCGAGGGAGGTCTGCGGGGGCGGCCGGTCGAGCTTCAGGTCGGCGACGACCGGACTGATCCGGAAGAGGGAGCTGCTGAAGCGCGTCGGCTGATGGCAGAGGGCTGCCGGACGATCCTCGTCGCGACCACTTCGGCCACCTACGTAGCGGTGTCGCAACGCTTGGCCGACGACGAGGTCCTCCTCGTCCAGACCGTGATGAACGAGGGTGGCGACTCCGGCAGGCTGCGAGTTCAGCTGGGGGAGCGGCACGTCGACCAGATCCGCGGCGCCGCAGGACCCATGATGCGGGCAGCAGGCGGGCGGCGCTGGTTCCTGGCAGGGAACGACTACTGCTGGCCGCGCAGCACGAACGCCGTAGCCCGCGACGTTCTTCCGCCGGTCGGTGGGCAGATCGTGGGGGAGCGGTTGGCCTCGCTCGGTACGACCGACTTCGCATCGCTGATCGAGGCGATCGACCGCTCGAAGGCGGACATCACCCTGTCCACGTTCGTCGGCGCGGACGCGGCGGCCTTCCAGCGCCAACTCCACGAGTACGGACTGCACGATCGCTGCCTGACACTGGCGCCGGCGATGGATGAGTCGACGATCGCTCGAATCGGCGCTGCGGGTACCGCCGGCCTGCACACCGTCTCGGGCTACATCGAGTCCCTGGACAACGTCGGCAACACGGGGTTGCTCGAACGCTACCGCGAGCGGTTCGGCCGGTGGGCCCCGCCGTTGTCGACGCTGAGCGAGTCGGTGTTCGAGGCTGTCCACATCTGGTGGACGGCTGCGAGGCGGGCTCGCACGGACGAGCCGGCCGCCGTCGCGGCGGCCATGCACAACGGCAACTTCGAGCTACCACGTGGCACGGTCAGGCTCGACGGAGACGGCGACGTCCATCAGCAGCTCTACGTGGCCGAAGCGGTGGGCACGGATCTTCGTATGGTCGCCCGGTGCTAGGTGCCGAGCACCGCCGGTGACACCGCGACCGGCTCACGCCGTGGTCGGTGGTGGTCGGCGTTGCGCGGGGTGGCGAGCACCTCGCTGGTGCGGTCCTCGAGCGCGACCGGGTCGGACAGCGCGCCGTTGGAGGCGAGCACGGTCTCCAGCGCGTTGAGCCAGTGCTCGTAGTAGTTCCACGGCTCGCCGCCGGAGCCGTCCTCCCACTGCCGGATCGAATCGATCAGCGAGAGCTGGAACTCGCTCCACCCGTAGTGGCCCTCGTGGTACGCGGCGACGGCCATCGCGAACGCGCGCAGCTCCCACGGCTCGTCGAAGCCCTTGTCCGCCTGCGGCATGTCGCAGAGCAGCGTCTGCACCCGACGACGCGCGTCCCCGAGCTCGGTGCCGTCCTGCCGGTAGCCGGTCCGGCCCTGTCCCACCTCGGTGGCGTCGAGGTCCTCGTAGGGTTCCCCGTCGGCGAACGGGAGGTGCCCGTGGCCGTGCCCGTGGTCGGCCGCCATCAGGGCTGCTCCGGGTCGCCGACGCCGATCATCGACTCGCGGGTGACCAGCGCGGCGAGCTGCTCTTCGGACCAGCCGTCGGTGCCGGCCGGGCGCTGCGGCAGCACCCAGTAGCGCATCTCCGAGCTGGTGTCCCAGACGCGGATCTCGACCGAGTCCGGCACGTCGAGGCCGAACTCGTCGCGCAGCACCGTGCGCGGCTCGCGCACCATCCGTGCGCGGTAGGCGGGCTCCTTGTACCAGTTCGGCGGCAGGCCCAGGACCGGCCACGGGTAGCAGGAGCACAGCGTGCAGACGATGGCGTGGCGGACCTGGTCGGTGTTCTCGACGGCGACCATGTCCTCACCCTGCAGGCCGCTGATCCCGAGCTCGGCGCAGGCGGTGGAGGCGTTGTCCAGCAGGCGCTCCCTGAACTGCGGGTCGGTCCAGGCATTGGCGACGACCTTCGCGCCGAGCTGGGGGCCGACCTCGTTCTCGTAGATCTCGGCGAACCGGTCCACCGCGGCGGTGGTCATCAGGCCCTTCTCGATCATCAGGGACTCGATCGCCTTCACCCGCGCGGCGATCTGCGCCTGATGGTCGGCGGCCGGAACACTCTGCGCCGTGTTCGGTGCATTCATGATGTGCGTTTCCTTCGTTCGTGGTCAGGAAGCGGCCGGGACGATGTAGGGCTCCCAGACGTCGAAGGTGCTCGTCCCGTTCGGTTCGGCCGCCTCGGCGCCCCAGAGGTCCTCGGCCGTGAACTGCACGGTGTAGACGTGCTCGGACGTCTCGTCGAGGCTGTTGCCGGCCGTGTCCGGGTAGACCATCTCGCCGTGCGCCATGACGATGACGCCGGTCTTGCCGCGCACGTAGCCCGCCTTGCGGGTGTGCCCGCGCGGCGCGTCGGAGACGACGGTGACCCGGTCGCCCACCGAGAACGTCGCCGCCTTGCCGGTGTCGCGGGAGGCGGGCGCCCCGGCCGGGACGACGGCCTCGATGAACGCGACCAGCTCGCCGTCCGGGTCCTTGTCCTCGGGCAGCGGAGCGTCCGGGTTCTCCAGGTAGTACCGCGTGCGCTCATCGACCTCCGCGAGATCCCAGTGACCGGTGCGGATGCCGTGGTGCTGGACCGAGTGCAGCCAGTGCTCGTAGTAGGGCGAGGTCAGGTACTCGACCGGGTCCATCTGCTCCATGCCGTAGCGGAACGCGTCGACGCCGAACATGCCGGCGCGGAACGCCATCGGGAACAGCGTGTGGGCGTGCTTCTCCCACTCCGCCTTCCAGACCGGCTCCTCCGGCGGGGGTGCCACGGCCCCGAGGCCGTCTCGCCCGCCGAGATCGTGGATGCCGTTCACGCGTGTCCTCCCGATGTGGACGCGGCGAGGGCCGGCGGTGCGGGGAACCCACCGACCGCCTGCTCGTAGGCGTGCGCCGCGCGGAGCACGGTCGCGTCGTCGAACTGCCGCCCGACCAGCATCAGTCCGGCCGGAAGCCCGTTGACCAGGTCGGCCGGGACCGAACAGGCCGGGTGGCCGGTGACGTTGAAGGGGGCCGTGTTCCCGATCATCGACAGGGCCGTCGGCAGATAGGTTTCCAGTGGCGCGTCGTAACCGACGATCTCCTGCGCCGTGAACGGCAGGGTCGGCATGACGAGGATGTCGTACGCGGAGAGCGCGTCGTCGTAGGCCTTGCGCAGCTCGAAGGCCAGGTTGCGGGCCATCGCGTAGTACTTGCCGCCGCCGAGCTGGAACGTGTACGTGCCGGACAGCCCGACCAGCTTGACCGTCTTGGACAGCTCGGCGCCGCGGGTGATCCGCTGGGCCGCGTAGTGCGCGATCAGCTCCGGGTCGTAGAGACCCTGCGAGTTCATGCCGTAGCCGTTTCCCGCGATCATCTGGAACGCGGCGCCCTCGGTGGCGATCACGTTCCAGAGTGCCATGGCGTCGGTGTGCCACGGGATCGAGACGTCGTCGACGGTGGCACCGGCTCCGCGAAGCGCGTCGATCGCGGCGCGCACCGACTGGTCCACGCCGGCCTCGCTCTCCGGACGCCCGAACCCCTCGGCCACGACGCCGACGCGCAGTCCTTCGGCTCCTCGACCGAGCGCAGTCGCGTAACCCACCGGTTCGATCGAGGTGGGCTGACGCGGGTCCTGGCCGTCCACGCCGGCGAGTACCTCGAGCATCGTCGCGGCGTCGGCGACGGTGCGGGTCATCGGTCCGAGGTGGTCGATCGTCTGCTCGATCGGGAACGCGCCGGTGTAGGGAACCAGGCCGTGCGTGGGCTTGTGCCCGACGCCGCCGGAGAACGACGCCGGGATCCGCACCGATCCGCCCTGGTCGCCACCGAGCGCGAGATCGACGGCACCGGTCACGACGAGCGCGACGCTGCCGCTCGACGAGCCACCGGAGTTGCGCGTCGGGTCCCACGGGTTGCGCACCGGCGCCGGCCGCGACGTGAAGCTGCCGCCGGAGAAGCACAGGTCCTCGCACACGGACTTACCGGCGATCGTCGCACCCGCTTCGAGCAGCCGGGTGACCACGGTGGCGTCGCGGCGCGGGACGAAACCCTCGACCGTGGCGGAGCCGTTGGCCATCGGTACGCCCGCGACACTGACGTTGTCCTTGATCACCACGGTCTTACCGGCCAGCGGACCGTCGGCGGCGCCGGAGATCGACGTCGTCACCGCCCAGGCGCCGAGCGGGTTGTCCACGGGCGCTGACCATGGCCTGTCCGGGGTGGCCGGAGCAGTCGCCTCGTACAGCTCCTCGACGCGTTCCGAGGCGGCCAGCGTCCCGGCGACCGCGGGCCCGTACTCCTCGATCTCGGTGGGCGTGAGCCCGAAACGGAAACTCTCGTTCAGCGCCGTCAGGCGCGCCGAGTCTGGGGGAGGGATCGCCACGGGCACTCCTCGGACTAGCTGGGCGGACAGGAGTGAAAGCTAGAAGGCCCGGTCGGTCATGTCAATGCGCCGTGACGCGTTGTCACGAGATCGTCTGCGGAACCCGGTCGAGCCGGCTCAGTCTCGCGGCAGCCTGCCGTCCGCCCGAAGGCACGTCCGGACGGCGGGCCGGTTCGGCTATCCGGTCTTCGCGACGTGTCCCTCGCCCCGCGTCTCGACCGCGGACCGCGCCTCGTCCAACGACTCGCGGAACAGTCCGTGCAGCAGGCGTATGACGTCGGCCGCCGCACCGGAGGGGTCGATCGCGTAGAAGCGGAATCGGCCGGCTCTGCGCTCGGTCACGAGACCGGCGATCCGCAGTACCCGCAGGTGGGTGGACACGGCGGTGCGCCCGACGGTGTGGATCTGCTCGGCGAGCGCTCCCGCGCTGAGCTCATCGTGCTCGGCGAGCACGCTGAGGATCTCACGGCGCACGGGATCGGCGAGGGCGTCGAACGCCAGGTCGGCGCCGAAGCTCGTGCCCGACCTGTCACGCCCTGCCGACATAAGCCCACGATAGCCCAACCGGGCCCTATCGGTGAGGTGACCCGGCACCCCCCACGTGGGTCGGCGTGGCTCGAACGCACCGGGCGCTCGGCGGCGGCTCGGGCGGGCCTGCGGTACCGGCGCGACGGCGACCGTGGCCCGCGGAGCCGGCGCTCACGGCGGGGAAACCTGGTCGGGTGCGAGCCCGAGGGCCGCCTGAGGGCGGAGGGTTCGGCGCAGGTCCAGAAGGTCCTGCAGCTCGGCCGCGGTGCGCGGCACGGCGTCCGAACCCGCCTCGCGCAGCAGGCTGCGGACCCCCGGCCCCCACGCCGGACCGAGCCGCGAGGCCGCCAGCAGGTCGGCGTCCGCGAGCACGTCCTCGGCGGCCGCGAGGTGCACCCGCCCGGCACCGACGACGGCGACCTCGTCGGCCCAGCGGTAGGCGAGATCGACGTCGTGGGTGGAGAGCACGATCGTCGTGCCCGCGTCGTGCAGCACGGCGACCGTCTCCATCAGGGCCTCGACGCCCGCGGGGTCGAGGCCGGCGGTCGGCTCGTCGAGCACCAGCAGCCGCGGCCGCATCGCCACCGCCCCGGCGATCGCGACGCGCTTGCGTTGCCCGAACGACAACAGGTGGGTGGGTTTCGCGGCCAGGTCGGTGATCTCGAGTGCGGCCAGCGCGGCGGACACCCGCTCGCGCACCTGCTGGGCGTCGAGTCCCAGGTTGAGCGGACCGAACGACACGTCCTGGGTGACGTCCGCGGCGAACAGCTGGTCGTCGGGGTCCTGCAGGACGAGCTGCACCTGTTCGCGCAGGCGGGCCAGGCCCCGGCGGCTGCGCCGCAGCGGGTGTCCGTCCAGGAGGACCTCGCCGGCCGTCGGCTCGACCAGCCCGACGAGCAGGCGGAACAGCGTGGTCTTACCGCCGCCGTTCGGGCCGAGCACCGCGATCCGGCGACCGGCGTGCACGGCGATGTCGGCGCCGTCGAGCACCGGGTGCCCACGCTCGTAGGCGAAGCCGAGCCCGCGTGCCTGCAGGACCGGGACCCCGCTCACAGCACGCTCCTCAGCTCGAGCACCACCGCGGTCACCGCGACCAGCAGGGCGGCCGTCGCCGCGACGAACGGCCGTGACACCGGACGGGACACGACCTGCACCCGCAACTGCCCGTCGTAACCCCGCGACGCCAGCCCCTGCTCGAGACGACGCGCCCGGTCGAACGCCCGCAGGAACACCGACGCGCCCTGCCCGGCCAGGGACCGGTACGTCGTGCGCCAGGTGCGGAACCCGAGGCGCAACGCCTGTGCCTCCCGCACCACCCGCAGCGACTCCAGCAGCAGGAACAGCAACCGGTAGATCAGGCTCGCGATCTCGATGACGGCCGCCGGGACACCCACCCGCTGCAGCCGCGGCAGCAACTCGGCCAGCGGCGTGGTCGCCGCGAACAGCAGCAGGCACAGCAGGGCCGCGACCGCCCGCGCGGTCAGCTCGGCGGCCGGGACCAGTCCGCCCGGGTTCCAGGCCGGCCACGGCGTCCCGCCGACCGTCACCAGCAACGGGGCGGCGCCGACGAGCACGAACCCGAGCGGCACCCGGGCCGCCCGCCACACCACGCGCCCGGCGACGCCGGCCGGTCCGAGCAGCAGCCCCAGCGCGACCGGCGCGCAGACCGCCGCGCCCGGCCACGGGGGCAGGGCGACGGCGAGCACGAGCAGGCCGAGCGAGAGGAACGCCTTCTCCCCGGGATGGCGCGCGCGCCAGCGGTTCGTGTACGCGGCGACGTCCAGCGGCAGCATCTGTCTCGATCAGTCGTCGGCGGTCTCGGGCCCGACGCCGTCCGCGCTCCGACCGGCCTCCGCAGGGCGGTCGGCGCCCAGGCGCCGCTTCGTGCGCACCACGCCGAAGTAGTAGCCGACCACGCCGGCGCCGAGCGCGGCCTGCAGGGCGAACAGGCCGGACTCGATCTCCCCGGACGGGGGCTCGTAGAGCGGTGCGAACCACGGCTCGTAGTCCGGGTGCGACTCGGTGATCGCCTCCTCGGCCTGCCCGTCCGAGCCGGCGAACTCGCCGTCGACGAACACCACCGGGAACGCCACGAGGACCACGACGGCCACCAGGAGCAGCCAGTTCAGCAGCGTCGAACGCGTCATGCCGTGACCTCCGTCGGCTCGGACGGGCGCTTGAGCAGCCCCAGACGTTCCAGCTCGGCCGGGCTGACCCGCACCAGCAACCGCACCACGAGCACGGTCAGCAGCCCTTCGCTGACCGCCAGCGGGATCTGGGTCACCGCGAAGATCGACCCGAACTTCAGCACCGAGCCGAGCACGCCGGACGTCGCGTCCGGGAACGCGAGCGCCAGCTGCGCGCTGGTCACGCAGTACGTCGCCAGGTCGCCGAGCGCGGCGGCGAAGAACACCCCGAGCCCGAGCCCGCCGCCGACCGAGCGGACCAGCCGGTAGACCCCGTACGCGACCCACGGCCCGACGACCGCCATCGAGAACGCGTTCGCCCCGAGCGTGGTGAGCCCGCCGTGGGCCAGCAACGTGGCCTGGAAGAACAGGACGATCGTGCCCAGCAGGGCCATCACGGGTGGTCGGAACAGGACGGCCCCGAGACCGGTCCCGGTCGGGTGCGAGCACGACCCGGTGACCGACGGGATCTTCAGGGCGGACAGCACGAACGTGAACGCGCCCGCCGCACCGAGCAGCAGCTTGGACTCCGGGTTGTCCCGGACCTGCCGCACGACCGCCCGCGCCCCGTGCACGACGAACGGGGCCGCCACGACCGTCCAGGCCGCCGCGTGAAGCGGCGGAAGATAGCCCTCCGCGATGTGCACGAACCCTCCACCGGTCGATGACAGCCGCCGAAGCATAGGTTCGACCGAGCTGAATACTCAACACATGAACTGCTCATCAGGTGGTGACGTGGTGAAGCCCGTCGGCCGCGTCGCCGGCGCGAATCGGCTCAGCCGACGACGACGGGCAGGTCGGCGTCGGCGGTCCACTCCGAGAGCGAGCCGTCGTAGACGGCGACCTCGGTGCCGGTCACGAGGTAGGCGGCGAAGGCGGGCAGGGTGGCCGCGATCCCGCCGCCGCAGTAGGTGACGGCGCGCTCGGTGTCTGTGAGCCCGGACCCGCGGAGATTGTCCGCGAGTGCGTCCCGGTCCAGGAACCGCCCGGTCGTCCGATCGACGCTGTCGCCGGTCTCGACGGTGAGCCCGGCCTCCCGCCAGGCCTGCAGCCCGCCGTCGAGCACGGAGACCCGGTCGTGGCCGAAGACCCGCAGCAACCACCAGACACGGGTCGCCCACGCCGCGAACCGCGCGCCGGGGAGGTGCTCGGCGAGGAACTCGTCACGGTGCGGGTGGACGGTGTAGGGGACCCCGTCGGACGTGGTGCTCAGGTGGGTTGACGCATCGAGGACCACGACGTCGTCTTTCAGAGCGGCCAGGTCGTCGGCGGAGAGCAGCGACGGTATGGAGGGCACGGCGCGGATGCTAAACCGCCGAGATCAGTCTCGACCCGCGCTCGTGGGGTCATCGTTGGTGTCCGAGGGGGGACTTGAACCCCCACGCCCGTTAAAGGGCACTAGCACCTCAAGCTAGCGCGTCTGCCATTCCGCCACTCGGACATCCACGGCGCATCGTGCCGCCGTGGATCACAGCGTACCGGAGGCCCGTCGGGGGGTTGACGACCGGTGGCACCCGAGGGGCCGGTGGTAGGAAGACGGGCATGACGGCCACGCACGACGACCCCAGCTCCGCCGAGGCCGAGGTCGTCGACCTCTGCTCCGAACTGATCCGCATCGACACCACCAACACCGCCGACCCGGAGACCCTGGCCGGCGAGGCCGAGGCCGCCGAGTACGTGGCGGGCAAGCTGCGCGAGGTCGGCTACGAGGTCGAGGTGCTCGAGTCCGGGGCGCCCAAGCGGATGAACGTCATCGCCCGGCTGGAGGGCTCCGACCGCTCGCGCGGCGCGCTGCTGCTGCACGGGCACCTCGACGTCGTCCCGGCCGACCCGTCCGAGTGGTCGGTGCACCCGTTCTCCGGCGCAGTGCAGGACGGCTACGTGTGGGGCCGCGGCGCGATCGACATGAAGGACATGGACGCGATGATGCTGGCGGTCGCCCGCCGCTTCAAGCGCGAGGGCGTGGTGCCCCCGCGCGACATCGTGTTCGCCTTCGTCGCCGACGAGGAGGCAGGCGGGAAGTTCGGCGCGCAGTGGCTCGTCGAGCACCGCCCGGACCTGTTCGAGGGGTGCACCGAGGCGGTCGGCGAGGTCGGTGGGTTCTCCCTGACCTACGGCGAGGACCAGCGCGTCTACCTGATCGAGTCGGCCGAGAAGGGCATGGCCTGGATGCGGCTGCACGCGCGTGGCAAGCCCGGGCACGGCTCGTTCCTGCACGACGAGAACGCCGTCACCCGCGTCGCCGAGGCGGTAGCGCGGCTGGGCAACCACACGTTCCCGCTGGTCGTGACGGACACGGTGGCGGCGTTCGTCGAGCGGATGCGCGAGCTCACCGGGCAGGACTTCCCGTCCGACGACCTGGAGGGCGCGCTGGCCAAGCTCGGCCCGATAGCCCGGATGGTCGGCGCGACGGCCCGCGACACCGCGAACCCCACCATGCTCCACGCCGGATACAAGGCCAACGTCATCCCGTCCACGGCCGAGGCGGTGATCGACTGCCGGGTGCTGCCCGGCCGGCGCGAGGCGTTCCTGCGCGAGGTCGACGAGCTGCTCGGCCCGGACGTGACGCGGGAGTGGGTGATGGACCTGCCGGCGGTGGAGACCCCGTTCGAGGGCGCCCTGACCGAGGCGATGCAGGCCGCGCTGCGTACCGAGGACCCGACCGCGGAGATCGTCCCGTACATGCTCTCCGGCGGCACCGACGCGAAGTCCTTCGCGAGCCTGGGCATGAACTGCTACGGCTTCGCGCCACTGCGCCTGCCCCCGGACCTGGACTTCTCGAGCCTGTTCCACGGCATCGACGAGCGGGTCCCGGTCAGCTCCCTGACTTTCGGAACCAGAGTCCTGGACCGGTTCCTGCGCACCTCCTGACCCGGGCACGGGGAGACGGACCGGGGCCTCTGGTGACAAGGTGGGGGCATGGATCTTTCGGGGAAGGTCGCGCTGGTCACCGGCGGAGCGTCCGGGATCGGCGCGGCGGCGGTGGAACGGCTCGTCGCGGCCGGCGCGCAGGTCGCGGTCGCGGACCGCGACGCAGACGGTGCCGCGGCGGTGGCCGGCAGGCACGGCGGCCTGGCGCTGCCCGGTGACGTCACCGACCCGGCCGCGATGCCGGCCGCGGTGGCCGCGACCGAGGAGCGGTTCGGGCGCCTGGACGTGGTGCTGCTCAACGCCGGGGTCACCTCCGGGCAGTCCGGCATCACCGACCTCGACGTCGAGGCCTACCGGCGGATCGTGGGCGTCAACCTCGACCACGTCGTGTTCGGCCTGAACGCGGCCGTGCCGGCGCTGCGCCGGGCCGGCGGCGGGCACGTCGTCGCGACGGCGTCGCTGGCCGGTCTCGTCGCGCTGCCCGGCGACGCGCTCTACACCGCGACCAAGCATGCCGTCGTCGGCTACGTCCGGGCCGCGGCACCGACCCTGGCGCCGGAGGGGATCCGGGTGAACGCGGTGTGCCCCGGGTTCGCCGACACCCCGCTGATCGCCAACGCGAAGCCGCAGTTCGGCGAGTTCCCGCTGCTGACCGCGGACGACGTGGCCGGCGCCGTGGCCGACATCATCGAGCGCGCAGAGCCGGGGGAGTGCTGGTTCGTCCAGCCCGGCCGCGAGCCCGCGCCGTACGGGTTCCGCGGCGTGCCGGGACCCAAGAATGCCGCGAAGCCGCCCGAGGTCACCTGGGCCGACCACTAGAAACCTCTTGACCTCGAGTGCGGTTCAGCTCGCATCCTCGACGGCATGGCTGAGCTGAACCACACCATCGTCCATTCCCACGACAAGCGGGCCGGCGCTACGTACCTGGCCGAGATCCTCGATCTGAAGGCGCCGGCCGAGTTCGGGCCGTTCCTGGCGGTCGAGGTCGCCAACGGCGTCACCCTCGACTACGCCCAGTTCGGCGGCGACGTCGCGGCCCAGCACTACGCGTTCCTGGTCACCGACGACGAGTTCGACGCCGCGTTCGCCCGGATCGTCGCCCACGGCCAGACCTACTGGGCCGGGCCCGGTCACCAGGGTGAGAACGAGATCAACACCAATGACGGCGGGCGCGGGGTCTACTTCGACGACCCGTCCGGGCACGTGATGGAGATCCTCACGGTGCCCTACGGCGGCTGACCGCCCGCCCCGCCTGCCAGCAGGGACCCGGGAGCCTAGAAGGACAGCTCCGGCTGCAGCGGGTGCGTGCGCCTGCGCCGTAGCACGACCTTGCGCACGTTGCCCGGGTAGAGCCGCACCCGCGAGAGCTCCCAGCCGGAGAACTCGGCCTGGACGGCCAGACGGACGGCGGCGGTGAGACGGGAGACGTCCCCGTCGATCCGCACCGGGCGGTACTCCCACCGGTCGTCGGTCCAGCCCTCGCCGTCCCGCCTCCCGGCCGAGGGATTCCCCTCGCCTGCGTCCTCCGGCTCTGCTCCGCTCACGGCGCCTCCTGGTCGTACGGGTGGTGCTCGCTCCGGTGGCACTCGGGTGAACACCGGGTGTCGAGGTCCACCATAGGTGCGCGGCCGGTCCCCGGCCAGGCACCGGCGGGCACACCCGGTTCCGCTGAACCGTCCCCGGGACGCCACCGCGTCGGTAGTCTCCCCGGCCATGACCGGTGCGGTGCCGCGGATCGCCAACACCCATCTCCAGTCGTCGGTGGACGACGTCATCATGCGAGTCGACCGGGACTCGGTCCTCGGCGCGCGGAAGGTGCTGTTGGAGGAGGCGGAGGAGCTGCACCGGGCGATGACGGACGCCACTCGCTATCAGCCGACGATGCCCGCGCCGGGCCGGATGGGTGCCCCGGGGCAAGGGGTATGGGTCGGCCGGTGCAGCGACGATCCGATCTCGGCCCCGGCGCAGATCTCGTTCAATCACAAGATCGCAGCCGCACTGGAACCCTGCTGGCGGTACATCGAGGACCTGCGCCTGGCCGGAGCGCAGCTGGCCGAGGTCGCCGAGCGCTACGGACACACCGAGCAGGAGATCGAGGATCACTTCAGGTCTGTCACCCGATGATGTTGCTCCGGGCGCTTGTGACCTCGTGTGTGTTGGTCTCGATGCTGTTGCTCTCCTCCTGCGGAGATCTGCAGGGACGTGGTGACGGAGCGCCGTCAGAGCGAGGCTTCCCCCCGCGGCCGTCGGACCTGGCGATCGCGAACGTGGATCCGTGCGAATCTCTCGACGACAAGCAGATCGCGGAGCTCGATGTGACGGCTCCCCGGCCGAACGCGAGCACGCCTGGTGCGCCTGCTTGTGACTTCCTCGCCGCCGATCTCCGGTTCTGGGGGATTCGCGTCACCTCGGGTGTTCCCGCCAACGCCTACCTCCCGGGGGACCCCGGCTATCAGGGCGATCAGCTCGGGTACGTCGGACCCAGAATGACGACCGTGGACGGCTTCGGCGCCGTCGAGTTCGTGAACGGAGTGACTGCATCCAGTTCCGACTGTGTGCTCGCCGTCGACGCTGCTCCGAACGTGACGTTGCTGATCGACTACCTCGACACGTCGAGCAGGGCGACTCTGGACCGCTCCGTCGGTAGCCGCGCCGAAGGGTGCGCCCAGGCGTCCCGGGTGGCGGCGATGGTCATCGAGACGGCTCGGGCCCGCGTAGGGGCTTGACCCCACCCTCGACCGGCCCCACCGCGGTGGGCGTCACGAAATGGCTCGTAGGACCGCCAGAACGTGACGCTCGTTCGGCCGCACGCCCCGGGGTGGGGTCGGGCGTCACGAAATGGCTGGTAGAGGCGCTAGAAACGTGACGCTCGCCGCCCGGATCGGGCTCGACGGGCCGATCGTTGCGGCACGGCGGCACGGCGGCACGGCGGCACGGCGGCACGGCGGCACGGCCGGGGAGGACGTACCGCTCAGACGGGCTCGCTGACGTCGTCGAGGGCGGTACGGATCTCGGCCGGGAGCACCAGCCGCTCGGCAGCCATCGACGCGCGCAGCTGCGCCGCGTCCCGGGCCCCCACGACGGCGGCGGCCACCCCGGGGCGGTCCCGCACCCAGGCCAGGGCCACCGACAGCGGTGAGGTCCCCAGGCCGTCCGCGGCGGTGAGCACGGCCTGCACGATCCGCGTCGAGCGCTCGGTGCGCCGGGCCTCCACGTACCCGGCCAGTACGGCCGATGCGGCGCGGGAGTCGGCGGGCGTGCCGTCGGTGTACTTCCCGGTCAGCACGCCGCGCCCGAGCGGCGCCCAGGCGATGAGGCCCAGCCCGTGGTGCTCGGCGGCCGGGAGCAGCTCGATCTCCGGGCGCCGCGCCAGCAGCGAGTACTCGACCTGCGCCGAGACCGGCCGGGCGACGTTGCCCAGCGGTGTCGACCGTTCGACGACGGTGGCGAGCTGCCAGCCGCGCGGCGCGACCAGCCCGGCGTAGCGGACCCGCCCGGAGTAGACGGCGATCTGGACCGCGGACAGCGTCTCCTCCAGCGGTACCCGGGTGTCCCACCCGGGGATCTGCCACAGGTCGAGGTGGTCGGTGCCCAGCCGGCGCAGGGTCGCGTCCAGGCAGCTCAGCAGCGTGGCCCGGGAGGCGTGCTCACCGAGCGGCCCGGGCGGCGGGGAACCACGCCCGGCGACGACCAGGTCGTCGCGGCGCACCACGTCGCCGAGCAGGCCGCCCAACACCTGCTGCGCGGTGCCGCCGCCGTAGTCGTCTGCGGTCTCGACGAGCGTGCCGCCCTCCTCGACGAACGCGCGCAGCTGCTCACCGGCCGCCTCGACGTCGGTGTCGTCCCCCCAGGTCATGGTGCCGAGGCCGATGCGGGACACCTGGAGCCCGCTGGCGCCGACCGGTCTGCGTTGCACGGGGCGGAGCGTAGGCATCCCGGTCCCGCTCGCGCCGGTCGGACGCGCCGGTGCGGCGACGGCGGACCGCCGGCGGGCGGCGGAGGTGCGGGCTGGTGCGCCGAGCGGAGCGGCCACGGACCGCGCATCCGCCCACCGGTACCGTGACCGCCCGTGATCGACCGCCGCCCCGACGCCCGCAGCGTCCAGCCCCGAACGGGCCGCCGATGAGCTGGCTCGAGGTGATCGTCCTCGGGCTCCTGCAGGGGCTCACGGAGTTCCTGCCGATCTCGTCGTCGGCGCACCTGCGGATCGCCTCCGGGGCGTTCTTCGGCAACGACCCGGGAGCCGCGTTCACCGCCGTCTCCCAGATCGGCACCGAGGCCGCCGTGATCGTCTACTTCGCGCGCGACATCTGGCGGTTGGTCGTCGCCTGGTTCCGGGGCCTGGCGAACCGGGACGCCCGCGACGACCCGGACTACCGGATGGCCTGGCTGGTGATCATCGGCTCGGTGCCGATCGCCGTGCTGGGTGTGCTGTTCAAGGACCAGGTCGAGACGGTCGCGCGGAACCTCTGGCTGGTCGCGACCACACTGATCGTGTTCGGCGTGCTGCTCGGCCTGGCCGAGCGGTTCGGGCGCCAGGAGCGGGAGATCTCGCAGATCACCCTCAAGGACGGCATCCTGCTCGGGCTGGCGCAGGCGATGGCGCTGATCCCCGGCGTGTCCCGTTCCGGCGGGACGATCACGGCCGGTCTCGCGCTGGGCCTGACCCGCCCGGCGATCGTGCGCTACTCGTTCCTGCTGGCCATCCCGTCGGTGTTCGGCGCCGGGATCTTCCAGCTCCCCGACATCGCCGCGGGCGACGGGCCGAGCGCGGTGCAGATGGTGGTCGCGGTCGTGATCGCGTTCGTCGTCGGCTACGCGGTGATCGCCTGGTTGCTCAGGTTCGTCGAGAACAACACCGTGTACGTGTTCGTGGCCTACCGGATCGCGCTCGGTGTCGCGCTACTCGCCGCGCTGGCGATCGGAGCCGTCGCGGCAACATGACGCCCGCGCCGAGGCGACCTGACCGCCTCCGCGGACCCGCCGACCACCCGGCACGTAGGCTCGGCGGCCGTGACCACGCTGATCCTGCTCCGGCACGGACGCTCGACGGCGAACGTCTCCGGCGTCCTCGCCGGACGCACCCCCGGTGTCGAGCTCGACGAGCGGGGACGCGAACAGGCCGACAAGGTCGTCGAGCGCCTCGCCACGCTGCCGATCTCCGCGGTCGTCACCTCGCCGATGACCCGCTGCCGCCAGACCGTGGCCCCGCTGGCCGCGGCGCGGGAGCTGGAACCGGTCGTCGAGGACGACCTGGCCGAGGTCGACTACGGCTCCTGGACCGGCCGGGCGATCAAGGACCTCGTCTCCGAGCCGCTGTGGAAGGTCGTGCAGGGGCACCCCTCGGCGGCGGTGTTCCCCGAGGGCGAGGGACTGGCCGGGATGCAGGCCCGCGCCGTCGCGGCGGTCCGCCGCCAGGCCAAGCGGATCGCGGACGAGCACGGCGAGAACGCGATCTGGGTCGCCTGCAGCCACGGCGACGTCATCAAGGCCGTCCTGGCCGACGCGCTGGCCACCCACCTGGACAACTTCCAGCGGATCATGGTCGACACCTGCTCGGTCAGCGTCGTGCTCTACACCGAGCTGCGCCCGTTCGTGGCCCGCGTCAACGAGCAGTCCGGTGACGTGGCGAGCCTGATCCCGCCGGAGCCCAAGGCCGACGAGGCCACGGACGACGCGGACACGGCCGCCGACGGCGGGGCGGCGGCGCCCTCGGCCTCGGACGCCGTCATCGGGGGCTCCACGAACGCGTGACCCCGGCGTGATCCTGCTCGCACGGTCGCGGGGGAAGGCGCTGGTCCCGGGACCGCCACCGACCGCGGGGATGCCGCCGGACCGGGCGTGAACTATCGTGGAGTGGTCATGTCACGCGTCATCCACGTCTTCCGCCAGCCCGACCGTTTCGTGGCCGGGACCGTCGGCGAGCCCGGCGACCGCTCCTTCTACCTGCAGGCGATGGAGAGTTCCCGGACGATCAGCGTGCTGCTGGAGAAACAGCAGGTCTCGGTCCTGGCCGAGCGCATCACGGCGCTGCTCGGCGAGGTCGGCAAGCGCTTCGGCGACGACGTGGCCGCGGAACCCGCCACCGGTGGGTCGGACTCGGACCCGCTGACGGTGCCGCTGGAGGAGGAGTTCCGGGTCGGGACGATGGGCCTGGGCTGGGACGCGGACTCGAGCTCGATCGTCGTGGAGCTCCTGGCGGTGAGCGAGGAGGAGATCGACGAGTCGGTCGTCCTCGACGACACCGAGGAGGGTCCGGACGCGCTGCGGGTGTTCCTGTCGCCGTCGGCGGCCCGGGCGTTCGCCGACCGCGCGGAGAAGGTCGTCTCGGCCGGGCGCGCGCCCTGCCCGCTGTGCGCGGAGCCGCTGGACCCGGAGGGTCACGTGTGCGTGCGCCTCAACGGCTACCACGAGCGCAACCCCGTGACCGAGGCCGAATGACGCCGCTGCGCACGAGATCGCCGCGTTGAGCGTTCCCGACCTGCGTGACCCCGCCGTGCACACGGTGCTGGCGAAGGGGCGCATCGAGATCACCGGGCGCCTCGTCGACGCCTCGAACGCCACCCTGTTCGGCACCGTGAGCGCCGACGGCGTGGACATGCGCTGCGTCTACAAGCCGGTCCGCGGCGAGCGTCCGCTCTGGGACTTCCCGGACGGCACGCTGGCCGGGCGCGAGGTGGCCAGCTACCTGATCTCCGAAGCGTCCGGGCTGCAGGTGGTCCCGCCGACCCTGCTGCGCGACGGGCCGTTCGGACCGGGCATGGTCCAGGCGTGGGTCTCCGCCGGTGACGACACCGCGATCAGCGACCCGGACGACGACGACCTCGACGGTGACCTGGACGGCGAGACGATCACCCTCGCCGCGGCGTCGCTGGTCGAGCTGTGCGGGCCGGCCGACGTCCCGGACGGCTGGCTGCCCGTGCTGCGGGCCCGCGACGGCGCCGGGGACCCGGTCGTCCTGGTGCACGCCGACGACCCCCAGCTGCGCCGGATGGCGCTGTTCGACGTCGTGGTGAACAACGCCGACCGCAAGGGCGGGCACGTCCTGGTCGGTGGCGACGAGCGCGTCTACGGCGTGGACCACGGCCTGACCCTGCACACCGAGGACAAGCTCCGCACGGTCCTGTGGGGCTGGGTCGGCGACGAGCTGCGCGGCGAGCTGATCGAGCCGTTGAGGACCCTGCGTCGCAAGCTGGCCGGCGACTTCGGCGACGAGATCGGCGAGCACGTGACCCGCCGCGAGGTCGCTGCGCTGCGCTCCCGGGTGGACCGGCTGATCAACGAGCCCCGGTTCCCGGAGCCGAACGGGTACGGGCCCGCGATCCCGTGGCCGGCGTTCTGAGGTTCCAGCGTCCGAGGGTGCAGGGTCCGAGGTTGCAGGGCCCGACGTTCTAGGGTCGCGGGCGTGGATGCCCTGACACCGACCCGCGTCACCCTTCCCGACGTCACCCTCTCGGTCCTGGACGAGGGCTCCGGACCGGCGGTGCTCCTGCTGCACGGCTGGCCGGACCGGGCGCTGATGTGGGAGCACCAGATCCGCGCGCTGGCCGCGGCCGGGTACCGCGTGATCGCCCCCGACCTGCGCGGGTTCGGCGACAGCGACCGGCCCGAGGGCGTCGAGCAGTACACCCTGCGCCGCACCGCCGGCGACGTCCTCGCGCTCGCCGACGCACTCGGCGTCGAGGAGTTCGCGCTGGCCGGGCACGACTGGGGCGCCTCGCTCGGGTGGGCGGTCGCGACGTTCTCCGAGCGGGTCAGCCGCTACGCCGCATTCTCGGTCGGGCACCCCGGCGCGTTCCGGAGCGCGGGCCTGGAACAGAAGTCGCTGTCCTGGTACATGCTCTGGTTCCAGTTCCCGGGCGTCGCCGAGTCGGTCCTTCCGGCCGACGACTGGGCGTTGCTGCGCAGCTGGGCGCACCCGGGCGCGGCCCCCGACGACCCCGCCGCTGCGCGCCAGGTCGCCGACCTGTCGCGGCCGGGCGCGCTGACCGCGTCGCTGAACTGGTATCGCGCCAACATCGACCCGGCGACGTTCGTCGGCGTCGAGCCGCCGCCGTTGCCGCGGATCTCCCGCCCGGTGTTCGGGGTGTGGAGCAGCGCCGACATGGCCCTGACCGAGGAGCAGATGACCCGGTCGGCCGAGTTCGTCGACGGCCCGTTCACCTACCGGCGGGTCGACGACGTCGGGCACTGGATCCCGGTCGAGGCCCCCGAGCGCACCGCGGAGCTGCTCACCGAGTTCCTCGCCGCACCCGGACGGTGACGAACCGAACTCCGAACGGGTCGGCACCTGCTCGCGCATGCGCCCCCGCGCCGGGCCAGGATGGACGGTGGACGTGGGGGCGCCCGTCGAACCGGGTGGTCGTCCCTCGCGAGAGCACCGAGCACAGGGAGGAACGCGATGGCGGAGAAGAGCCGGATCGGCGTCACCGGGCTGGCGGTCATGGGGGCCAACCTGGCCCGCAACATGGCCCGCCGAGGGTTCCCGGTGGCCGTGCACAACCGCACCACCTCGAAGACGACCGAGTTCATGAAGGACTTCGGCGACGAGGGCCCGTTCACCGGCGCGGAGACGCTGCAGGAGTTCGTGGACGCCCTCGAGACGCCGCGCAAGATCGTCGTCATGGTCAAGGCCGGTAAGCCGGTGGACGCGGTGATCGACGAGCTCGCCCCGTTGCTCGACGCCGGCGACATCATCATCGACGCCGGCAACTCGCACTTCCCGGACACCGACCGCCGGACCGCGTACTGCGCCGAGCGCAACCTGCGCTTCATGGGGATCGGCGTCTCCGGCGGCGAGGAGGGCGCCCTGCTCGGGCCGAGCATCATGCCCGGCGGCGACACCGCGGCCTACTCCGAGGTCGAGGAGATCCTGACGGCGATCGCCGCGCAGGTCGACGGCACCCCGTGCTGCACGCACGTCGGGCCCGGCGGGGCCGGGCACTACGTGAAGATGGTGCACAACGGCATCGAGTACGCCGACATCCAGCTCATCGCCGAGGCCTACGACCTGCTCACGCACGTCGCGGGGCTCTCCGCGCCGGAGATCGGGAAGATCTTCGAGGAGTGGAACTCCGGTGACCTGGAGTCGTTCCTCTGCGAGATCACCGCCAAGGTGCTGGCCAAGACCGACGACACCACCGGCGGTCCGCTGGTCGACGTGATCGCCGATCAGGCCGAGCAGAAGGGCACCGGCCGCTGGACGGCGATGAACGCGCTCGAGCTGGGGGTGCCGCTGACCGGCATCACCGAGGCCGTGTTCGCCCGCACCCTGTCGTCACTGGCCGACGAGCGCAGGCACGCGTCGACGACGCTGGCCGGGCCGACCCCGGGCGGCGGCGCGAACCGCGACGACCTGGTCGAGGACATCCGCCAGGCGCTCTACGCGTCCAAGGTGGTCGCCTACGCGCAGGGCTTCGCGCAGATGCGGGCCGCCTCGTTGGAGAACGACTGGGACCTCGACCTGGGCTCGATGGCCACGATCTGGCGCGGCGGGTGCATCATCCGGGCACAGTTCCTCAACCGGATCCGCGACGCCTACGCCGAGCACCCGGACCTGGACAACCTGCTGATGGTCCCCTACTTCACCGAGGCCGTCGCGAACGCGCAGGACGCGTGGCGACGGGTGGTGACCACGGCGACCGAGCAGGGCGTCGCGATCCCGGCGTTCTCGAGCAGCCTGTCCTACTACGACGGCTACCGTCGCGAGCGCGGCCCGGCGAACCTGATCCAGGGCCTGCGCGACTACTTCGGCGCGCACACCTACCGCCGCACCGACACCGACGGAAC
>NZ_JADQDD010000090.1 GCF_019263595.1 Pseudonocardia sp. KRD291
GCCACCACCGCCGCCCCCGGAACCCCGGAGATCGTCGACCCCCGACGTGTCCAGCTGGGCGTTCTCGTCGAACCGCATCCTGACCTCCCGCGTGTCCGCGGAGATCCCACCACACCTGCCCCGGTCCTGGACGGCAGCCTGGCGGTGATCAACCCGGAGAGGTGAGCCGGGGGCTCCGACGACCGACTACCCTGCCAGGCGGAAGCGTGGCAGAGCGGCCGAATGCACTCGCCTTGAAAGCGAGCGTCACGAAAGTGACCGGGGGTTCGAATCCCCCCGCTTCCGCCAGGCCGGAGCCAGTTCCGGCGATCATCGCTCCCGCTCCTCTGCCGGGATGACAGCAACCGGTGACAGCAACGCGCCGCCGAGCTGGATGAGAGCCGCTGCCTTCTCGTCGAGGTTGCCGTGCGCGTAGACCATCATCGTGACCTTGACGTCGCTGTGCCCGACGATCTCCCGGACGACGTGCGGCGGCACACCGAGGGCGAGCAGCAGGGAGACGGCCGTGTGCCGCAGATCGTGGAAGCGGAGCGAGCCCAGGCCGGCCGCCTTCCGGATCTCGTGCCAGTAGTTGACCAGGGTCCGGGGCGACACTGAACCGCCCTGTCGGGTCGTGAAGACGAGACCGCTGCCCTCCCACTTCTCAGCGGCGGCGGCGCGCTCGACCTCGACAGCGACGCCGTCGAACTGCGCAGCCAGGAGGAAGGACTCGGCTCCGGGACGTTGGCCGCGCGGATCCGCTACGGGCTCGCCGCTTACCGGCCTCTACTCGACACCCCGGGGATCGAGTTCCGGTTCCACGCGACCACGCTCTACAACTCGATCTTCCGGTTCGACGACCAGGCCATCGTCAACATGCACGTCTACGGCGTCCCCGGAGCCCACGCACCCGCACTGCACCTGCGCAAGCTCGGCGCCGGCGACCTGTTCGACACCTACACGCGTAGCTTCGTCGACGTGTGGAGCACCTCGACCCCAGCCCGTTGGTGACCGGCCCGTGGCCCGCACCGACCACTTCCACGACCCCGACGCGCCCAAGGCGACCAGCATCGTCATCGCCGTGAGCGCCTTCGTCACCGACGACCGCGACCGGCTGCTCATGATCCGCCGCACCGACAACGACCTCTACGCGCTCCCCGGCGGACGCCACGAGCTCGGCGAGACCATAACCGAGACCGCGATCCGCGAGACCGACGAGGAAACCGGACTCAGCATCGAGGTCACCGGGCTGATCGGGATCTACAGCAACCCAGACCACGTCATGGCCTACACCGACGGTGAGGTCCGCCAAGAGTTCTCGATCTGCTTCCGTGCCAACGCCACCGGCGGGGAACCGCGCACGAGCGACGAGTCCTCGGAAGTGCTGTGGGTCGAGCGCCGGGACCTCGACAGCGTCGAGATCCACCCCTCGATCCGGCTCCGCATCGGCCACGGCTACGCCGGGACAGGGCCTCACTACACCTGACCGGCCAGGCCATGGCCGGACAGCCAGGTCTCAGCACGTTCGACCGCGCTGCTCCGAGCGAGCATGCTCACGTCGAGAGCACGGATCACGTAGTGGTCGGTCGGATAGCGGTCGCGGACCTCGTCCATCCGGTGCTCAAACGACACCCGGTCACCGTCCGGACTGGTAGTCATGTCGAGATACCAAAGCAGGTCCCGAACGATGCCGTCCTGATCGGTAAACGCCTCCAGCTCATCGAGCAGCCCCAGGACCTTCGCCTCGTACGCAGCGGCCGAATGGAACGCGACAAGGCCGCACATCGCGTCGCTAGCTCCCCGTTCATGCAGCGCCCGAGCGCCGTCGAGCGGGTGGAACCGGGTCCATCCCAAATCAGGGGCATAGCCGACGTCGTGCAGCCAGCAGGCAGCTACCAGCAGAGGACCGCTGTCTACATACGGGCTGAGGAACTCGGCCCGCGAAGCGACGCCCTGTACGTGACTCCAGCGCCGCGGGGCCAGCTCGGCCAGGTGGTGTCTCGCTAGAGAGCAGGCCGCATTGAGGTCCATCACACTGTCAGAGTAGGCCGTCTGACAGGCTGATTGTTGCGGCGTCACCGGCGTGAAGGTCACCAATCTTGTTGAGACGCAGGCGAACGGGTAACGCAAGGTCACTGAGGAGCGATTTAGTTGTCGACCCGTCAAGATTAAGGTGAAGCCTTGTCGTCGCCCGTCGCTGCAGTTCCAGGTGTGCCTCGCATTGTGCGGATCGCCCTGCTGTCGCCAATCCCAATTCTATTGATTGCATCTGCGCGTCTCCTAGTCGTTACCAACTACGACACGACCAGTGCAGTTGCGCTTGCGTCGGGAGGTGGCCTCGTTGAAACGCTAATTGGAACTGTCATTCCGTTGCTGCCTCCGTACCTTCCAGTGGCTACCATCTTCTTCCTGGTCAACAGGAACGGGCAGTTGGCGGCTATTTCGGCAGCTCTGACAATCATAATCTCACCCGCGTATGTGGATATCGGCGCTGGCTTGCGGTCCACGTGGGATGATCTGAAGCAGTTATGGGTCCTGCTGTGGGCCCGTGACTGGTCGGCACTCTGGGAGTCTCAGCGACTGGTGGTTGTTGTGGCCGGAATAGCCGCGATCCTTGGACTAATCTGGTGGGTCCGTTCTCTCACCGGCTGGCAGTTCGTCCGTAGGTTGACTGTTGTGATTGCAGTCGTTCCCATTGTTGCGTCGGGGATGCTTTTCGTCGACGCAGTGTATCGAGTCCCGTTCGACGTCAACTACTTGTCACGTGTAGCGCGCACACCGTGGACGCCTGCAGAAATCGTCACGACTAGAACAGGGCAGATAGGCGTTGTCTACGTAATGTCTATAAGTAACGGTTGGTTTGTCGTCATGCGCAACTTTGATCGCTCCATCGAGTATGTCAAGGCGGATCAAGTGACCGCTCGGCGCGTATGCGCGGTTTACGACGAAACTGAACCATTGCCGCTTATCATTCCGCGCGGTGCGAGGCAGCACACAGCGCCTCCCTGCCTGCCGTCCTAGCTTGCGTTGGCCGTGACGGTGCGATCTCGAGTCCGGCTATGTGGTGAGGACTTTCTTTACGTCTTCAAGCCGGCCCTGACGGGCCGGACGGGCGGCGTCGCAGCCGCACCGCCTACACCTTCGGCCCGGCGGGCGGCGCGCGCACGCCCGCCACCGCGGACCAGCTCGAAACGCAAGAAGCCGCACCCCGGAGAGCCCGGAATTGCGGCAGAGCAAGCGACGACCGAGGACGTGCAGAGGGTGGCGTTGGCAGGCCGGCGGTGGGGAGCCCTCCCCGCGATGTCGGCAGATCGTCGTACATGGTCCGCGCGGCGTCCAGGGCGAACCTGCGCGGGGACCCCTAGCCCCACACAGAACCGTCGCTGCGCGAGCGCCTCCGGCGCCCCTGGACACCCCGCGGACAATGCCCAAGATGGCCTCTATCGAGGAAGGGCGGTGTCTGGTCCGACATTTTGTCGTGCTGCTGGCCTGAGCCTAGGCGATTCACTCAATTGAGCCTTAGCCAATCGAATTGCGTCAGGCGCTCCCAGGCCCGTTTTACGTGCTGTTGCGGGAACGTCGCAGCCTTACGCCTGTTCCATGAGTGGACGTATTCCACAGCCTTATCGGGGTTCTTGACGACTTGTTCGTCCTGTTCGGATGCGTAGAGTACGGTAGCTAGTAGCTCCATCCCGTACGCATTTTCCCAGCCTTGGACCAGGTCGAGGACTCGATCGACATCAGTTTCAACGTCCGGTCGGGATGCCTTGAGCCACTCTCGGGCTTCGTCCTCGGCTCCAGGCGCGAGCTCGATTGGGTCAAGAGCAAGAACGGTCCGAGTACGGTCTCCGTATCCTCGGATGTAATGGCCTTCCATCGATTCAAGTACCTTGTTGAGATTCTCCGCGTACGGACCGTAGAGTCCCTTTGCGTACTTTAGTCGGAGCGGTTGACCGGCCGATTGAAGGAGGTACATAACCTTTTGAATCTCAAGCAAGGAGGCACCCGGACGAGCTAGCTCGAACCGCTCGTGGAGAGCTGCATTCGCGTATCGTCCGACTAGGGCAAGGAGTGCTGCGCGGCCGTACGTCATCGCGGGCTTAGTGGTTGCGATCACCATTTCTCTAGCCGCAGGCGCTCCTGCTGGAGGAAAGATCACCACTCTGGCAGGAATTTCGTGTAGCTCTTCCTGCATCAACGGCAAGACGTCGCTCCATTCGAGCCCACCGTTGCCACATCCAAGTGCAGGTATGGCGACACTCTCGATCTCGTACTCGCTAACGACGCGAACCAGGTCCTTAAGTCCCTCCCTGACGTCGCCAATTCGTGAGTTGGCACGCCAATGACCTTTGGTCGGAAAGTTAATTATGTACCGGCGAGGGCCGAGCTGGCCGCTATCCCAGACCAACATCCGGCCAAGTTCTACGACTCCTTGGTCACACGCGCGGCGGTAGAAGCGATAATTCTCGGGGAATGCCTGCTTAAATTGGAGGGCGACACCCTTTCCCATTACGCCGACAGTGTTCACCGTGTTTACCAGTGCCTCAGCTTCCCAGCGGAGCAGGTTGCCGCTGCCGAACTCGATCATCTGTCCTCCTCTCAAGGATGTCGCTAGCTGAACTTGGCTCCCTGGTAGTACCAGGTCGGTCTGACAATTACGGGCTGTTGATGCCCCGCTGCGGTCAGGTAGGCCCGAACGAGCGAGGCTGTGGTCTCGTTCCGGACTACGAGCTGGCGGACCAACGGCCAAGGCAGTCGCTGGTGTACGAGGAACTCCGCCGCCCTACGGGTTGCTCTCGTCGGGTCTTCGGCCGTCGAGTTCCACATCTTCGCTGCCTGTAGGGGCCAGTCCACGGCAGCGTCGAGTTCTGCGAGGTCCTCGAAGTACTCAGTTAGCTGCGCGCCACAGTTTCCGTCGCTGAACACCCACGGTAGTCCGGCATCGACGACTGCGCCGATCGTGCTGCTCAGGTAGACGAGGGGATCCTGTCCATCCTGATAGTGAGGGACCCCACCAACAGCGATCTTGTAGAGCATGGGCGACTTCGGGGCGAAGTAGAAAGGCACATAGTCACACGGGTGGCCGCGAGCACCGCAGGTTACGTGCAAGCTGCGGCGCGTGTGCTTGATGCCCAGGTCACCGACTTCGCACTGTAGTTGATCACTGACGAGGGAGTCTGCGACCAGAGCACCGACCGCAAGCATCTCTGGCAGGTTCGTCACGTGAGTGAAGTGATGGATCTCGCGTTCGAGTGGAGGTGGTATTGCCATCGGCCCGGTGGAGCCCTCCGTCCGTCGGCACCTGCCCGTGTGCCTGGACGCCGAACGCTACATGCTGGCGCTGCTACCTCCGACTGGCTCCGACCGCCCTTGCAGGTCCGTCGAGTCCTTCCTCAGTGCGGGCCTTGTTCCGGCTGTAGCGCTCCGTGGGCGCAGCAACACCATCCGTCCGGCTCGCGACGCCGTCGGCGCCCCAGATGTCGATATCGGCGCTGAGCTACTGCGAGCGTTGCATCTTGCCGAACTGTGCCTGGACGGCGGACGGACAGTGGGGTCCGATGGGGCTCCGACGTCCAGGCTTTGACCACAACCGTGACATCAACCCGAGGGCGACTCGACGGACGCCGAGGGACCCGGGTGCACGCCTGGCCAGGGCGAGTAGCAGGACGACCAGCATTCGCAGTGACCTTGAAAGCGAGCGTCACGAAAGTGACCGGGGGTTCGAATCCCCCCGCTTCCGCCAGGTCGCAGCCGGGGCCGCCTGCTGCAAGCCGCCGATGTAGCGCCCGCGTTGGACGAGCCTCCTTGAACCGCCCTGGAGGGTCGGCATCGCCTGCCACCCAGCCGCGACCCGGGAAAACCCTGATGACCGCGCTGGCCGTTGTTGCCAGCATCCGAGTCATGCAAACAGGAGACCCGCGGCCGAGTACCGATCCCGAGGCCGTCTTCGAGATCAGGGTCGGCGTGTACTGCACGGAGGCGCAAGCAAGGAAGCTGGTGGACGACATCCAGCTCATGCTCTGCCCCGATCCGTGGCACGACGGCCCGTGTCCGATCCCCTGGACGACAGCCCACTGGGACCTCGATGAGGCAGAAGCCGCTGACCGCTACTCCGTACTGATGGAGCAGGTTCGGGTCGAGCAGGGCTGAGCCGATTCCGGGAGTCGCCGAGTCGAGGACGGACAGCCCCCTGACGCCGGAAACGGTCGTCGTACGTGGTCCGCGCCGACCCCTACCCGTTGAGGTCCCTGAAGTAGCGGGCGACCGGCCAACGTTCGAAGCCGAGCGCTTCGTACGCGGCCCGCGCTGGTGCGTGGCCCGGGTCGCCACCCGTCTCGACCATCATCATCCGCAGGCCGGCGGCCCGGACGCGGGTGAACGAGTGCGCTGTCAGCGCGGCGCCGACACCGCTCCTCTGGTGCTCCGGATCGACGGCCAGGACGTAGATCTCGCCCATGTCGTCCTCGGGATGCAGCCTGGTGCAGACCCATCCGGCCGGCTGCCCGTCGACGAACGCCACGTCGACGTTCTGCGGCTCGTCGTCGAGCACCGCGGCCAGGTCCGCGAGTTGCCGGGCCCGCCAGCCGTCGGGATAGAACGCGTCGTACACGAAGCCCGGAACGGCCTGTCGCGTCTGCGGGAAAACGGGCTCCCACGCCCTCAGGGACAGGTCGAGTACCGGTTGGCGGAACTCGCCGCTGTAGGGCGTGATCGAGACGGCCACGGCTCGACGCTAGCGGTGCCGTCGACCTCGATTCACCGACAGTGCGCCGGCCGGGATCAGGATGAAACCGGATGTCGGTGAGCAGTGATCGCGCGACGATGCGGACATGACCGACCAGCAGATGTTCGTCGCCCTGCTCCTGTTCGAGTCGACGTCACCGGCCCCCGGCTACCGCCCGCTCTACCGAGAGGACGTCGTCGTGCTCCGGGCCCTGTCGCTCGCCGACGCGACGTCGGAGGCGGAGCGGCACGGCCGCCGGGCGGAGACCTCCTTCCGGAACCACTCGGGCGAGACGATCACCGATCGTCTCCTGCACGTCGTCGACGTCGCTCCCGCGCTCAGCGACGACCTGACCAGCCCGGCCGACCTCTACAGCCGCTTCTTCCGCGACATCGCGGCCTACCGGCGGTTCGAGCCCCTGCTCGACGGCGAGCCGCTGTGATCGAACGAGTGGATCGAACGAGTGGACGGACGGCCCGGAGCGCCGGCTGGAATCCGGTCGAGTCGGGGTCAGTCGGTCTTCTCGTGAAGCCACAGATCACGAACCACGCGAGCGGTCTCGTCGACATTCCGCACGACGAACAGATGCGTCCCGGTCTCCCGTGAGCCGAGCTGGAGCCGCCGGAGGTACTGCCCGTTGAACGCCGGTGGCCAGAACCGCCGCGGTGCCGTCCCCACGAAGGTGACATCGGCGAAGGCGAGCTCGAGCGGCTCCCTCTGCCCGGGCAGGTTCGTCTGCATCGGAGTGAAACGAAGCCCCCGGTCCGTGATGCGCAGCGATCCTGTCCGCCCGATCGCGCCCTGGCTGTGGACCGCGGTCATGGTGAACGGCGTCATCGGCCCCCTCGTCCTCGGTGGCGCTCAGGTACGTCCGAACGTCCACATGCTGCCCCGGTGTCGAGCGTCGTGCAGGCGTAGGCCCTCACATGGATCCCATCGGGAGGTCCCGCAGGCGCCGGAGGGGAGAGGCCAGGATCCAGAGCGGGGCTGCGATGTTCCCGACGGCGACGACCAGCAGGGTCGCCCGGGGCCCGATGGTGTCACCGAGGGCGCCGCCGAGCAGGCCACCGAGGGGGATCGTGCCCCACACCAGGAAGCGGGCGCTCGCGTTCATCCGGCCGAGCAGGCGGTCCGGGCACACGGCCTGCCGGAAGCTGACCTGGGCGACGTTGTAGACCACCGACCCGTAGCCGAGGGCGAGCAGCCCCAGCGCCGCGGCGCCGAGGAGTGCTCCGGGCTGTGCGAGCGGGATGAGCAGCATGACGGGGCTGGTGACCAGCAGCGACCAGACGATGGTGCGGGCCTGGCCGAGCCTGCGGGTCCACGCGCCGGCGGTCACCGCCCCGAGTACGGCCCCGACGCCGGTGGAGGCCAGAACGAGGCCGACGACGCCGGCGGGCTGCGCGAGCTCGCGGGCCAGGAACAACGCCAGCGCCGCCTGCATGACGCCGGTGAACAGGTTGGCCGTCCCGGTACACAGCACGATCGGTCGCAACAGGCGGTTGCCCAGGACGAACCGCAGCCCCTCGCCGATCTCGGTGAGTACCGACGTACCCCACGGCGTCAGCGCCGGTTCGACGGTGCGGATCCGCGACAGCGCCGCGGCGGAGACCAGGAAGCTCACCGCGTCGACCAGGACCGCCCCGGCGGCCCCGGCCAGCTGCACCAGTCCGCCGCCCGCGGCCGGGCCGCCCGCCGCGGCGACCGCCCGGGTGGACTCCAGCTTCCCGTTGCCGTCCACGAGCTGGGGCCGTCCGACCAGGGACGGCAGCACGGACTGGTAGGCCACGTCGAAGAAGACCGTGCACAGACCGGCCAGGAAGGCGACCGCGAGCAGCTGCGGGTAACCCAGGACGCCGAACCAGCCGGCCACCGGCACCGTGACCAGCAGCGCGAACCGGGCCAGGTCGGAGGCGATCATGACCGGGAACCGGCGTACCCGGTCGAGGACGACACCGGCGAGGAGCCCGATCAGGAGGAACCCCGCGGTCTGGGCGGCGGTGAGCAGCCCCATCTGCCAGGGCGTCGCGCCGAGCACGGTCACCGCGAGCAGGGGGATCGCGATCTCACCGATCCGGGTCCCGACCTGGCTGGCGCTCTCGCCGGACCACAGCAGGAGGAAGTCGCGGTGTCTCCACAACGAGTCCGACCGCGGGTTCCTGTCGCGCATCGCGACACCCTCGCAGGGCGGACGGCCGCCCCGACGGCGATCAGCCCGCAGCGAACGGCGACCACCGGCGTTCAGCGCTGGGCGAACGGTGAGGGGCTGCGGATCGCGATCGACGGGCCGAGCGGGGAGCGGTCACACTGTCGGGCCGCGACGACGATCAGGTGGGGGCGACGTGTCGGCCAGGTTCTTCGACGGGTTCACCGACGAGCGGATCGACGTCGGTGACGCCGAGCTGCGGGTCCGGCACGGAGGCAGCGGGCCCGCGGTCCTGTTGCTGCACGGCCATCCCCGGACCGGCGCCACCTGGCACCGGGTCGCGCCACAGCTGGTCGCCGCCGGCCACACCGTGATCTGCCCGGACCTTCGGGGCTACGGCGCCTCGTCGAAACCCGCCACGACCGCCGACCACGCCCCCTACTCGAAGCGCGCCATGGCCGCGGACATGTGCGCGCTGGTGCGAAAGCTCGGGCACGAGCGGGTCCTCGTGGCCGGGCACGACCGGGGGTCCTACGTGGCGTTCCGGATGGCGCTGGATGCACCGGACCTCGTCGAACGCCTGGCGGTGCTCGACAGCGTCCCGATCTCCGAGGCGCTGGACCGGTGCGACACGCGGTTCGCCACCGCGTGGTGGCACTGGTTCTTCTTCGCCCAGCCCGACACCCCGGAGCGGGTGATCCTGGCCGACCCGGACGCCTGGTACCGCGGCAGCGCCGAGGCCATGGGCGACGAGGCCTTCGCGGACTACCGGCGGGCGATTCACGACCCCGCCACCGTGCGGGCGATGCTCGAGGACTACCGGGCCGGTCTGGGCATCGACCGACGCCACGAGGACGCCGACCGCGCGGCCGGGAACCGGCTCCGCTGCCCGCTTCTCGTCCTGTGGTCGAGCCACGACGACATGGAGTACCTCTACGGCGACCCGCTGTCGGTATGGCGGCCGTGGGCCACCGATGTGACCGGCGGGCCGATCACATCGGGGCACCACATGGCCGAGGAGGCGCCCGATCAGCTGGCCGCCGCGCTCGGGGACTTCTTCGGCGCGCACCCGTAGCGGTGGCAGATTCACTGATTGCCCAATCAGCTCATCGAAGAATGAAGCGTCACGGCTGGTGCATCCACGGGTGCGGGTCGCGTCCGGCTCCCATCAGGAACCGGTCCCGCCAGGAGACGTGGACCTCCGGTGGGGGCGGGGGCAGCGGTGCCCGGAAGATGCCGCGTTCGCGCCAGCGCGCGGCGTCCGGCCCGGTCGTCTCCCACAGGGCCCGGGCCAGGTCCTCGGGCAGCGGGCAGGCCCGTGACCCCAGGCTCAGCGCGATGTCGTGGGCCAGGAACGAGCGGACGACGGCGAGCCGGCACAGCAGGTCGGCGACGGTGGTACTCGCGCCCGAGTGCTCCGTCGCCGTCGCCGCGCCGTCGGTGACCGCGCGGGCCGCGTCGCCGGCGATCTGCGAGCACCGGACGGCCGCGGTGTGCGGGTCCTCGCCGAGCGGGTCCTCGTCGAACGGCTCCGGGGCCTTTCCGGCCAGCAACGCCGGAACCCGCGCGTCGTCCCGTGCCAGCCGCACGACCGTGGCCCGCATCGAGCACTGCCGGTCGTAGCCGGGGACGTCGAACAGCGCGGGGAGCTGGATGGTCCAGTCCTCCGGCCGGATCCGGCCGAGGACCTCGTTCAGCACCGGCTGGGCCTTCAGGAACAGCTCCGCTTCGCGGATCATCGACGTCTCCTTCGGCGACCTTGCAGGCAGGGCGTCATCATCGCCGGTCGCCGCGGCCGCCGGAAGGCCGAACTCGATCAGTCCCGGCGGCGGCGGGCCCGGAACGCCGCCGCCTGCCGAGGCTCCGGGGGATCCCGGAGGCCGGGTGGGGTCCGACCCGGAGGCCCGGGACGCGCCGGTCCGGGCACGATGGAGGTGTGCGACTCCTGCTGAACGTCATCTGGCTCGTGCTCTGCGGCTTCTGGATGGCCGTCGGGTACGTGCTCGCCGGTCTGGTCGCGTGCGCGCTGATCGTGACTATCCCGTTCGGCATCGCGTCGTTCCGGATCGCGGCCTATGCGCTGTGGCCGTTCGGACGCGAGGTCGTCCCGCACCCGGGTGCCGGCGCCGCGTCCACGATCGGCAACGTGCTGTGGATCGTGCTGTTCGGCTGGTGGCTGGCCCTCGGCCACGTCGTCACCGGTATCGCGCTCTGCGTGACGATCATCGGCATCCCGCTCGGGATCGCGAACTTCAAGCTCGTCCCGGTCTCGCTGCTGCCGCTCGGGACGGTGATCGTCGACTCCGACCACCCCGTCGCCGTCCCGCAGACCCGGAACGGACGGAACTAGGCCGGATCGGAGAGGAACTCGGCACCGGCGACGGCCAGGTGACCCGGGTCGTCGACGCCGCACAGCTCGCGCGCCGAGTGCATGGACAGCACCGGGATGCCGACGTCGACGGTCCGGATGCCCAGCCGGGTCGCCATGATCGGGCCGACGGTCGTCCCGCACGGCACGGTGTTGCGCGCGACGAACGTCTGGGTGGGGACCCCGGTCGACCGGCAGGCACGCTGCCAGGCCGCCGCGCCGGGGGCGTCGGTGGCGTAGCGCTGCACCGCGTTGACCTTCAGCGACGGGCCGCCGTTGGGGATGCTGAGGTGACCGGTGTCGTGGCGGTCCAGGTAGTTCGGGTGGGCCGCGTGCGTCACGTCCACGGACAGGCAGCGTGAGCGGGCGAACACGGTGCGGCGGGCGTCGAATCCGCCTGCGAGCTGGGTCAGGACCGTCTCCAGCAGCGGACCGGCCGCGCCGGATGCGGTGTCGGAGCCGATCTCCTCGTGGTCGAAGCCGACGAACACCGGCACGGTGCCCGGGTCGCGCCCGGCCGCGTCGAGCAGCGCGGTGATCCCGGCGTGCACCGAAGCCAGGTTGTCCAGGCGCGGTGCGGCGAGCAACTCCTCGTCGCGGCCGAGGGTGGCGGCCGGGGTGAGGTCGTAGGTGAACAGGTCGTGCGCGGCGACGTCCTCCGGGTCCACCCCGGCCTGAGCGGCCAGGAACTCGACCAGCTCGCCGTCGGTGGGCCGGCCGATGCCCCAGACCGGGAGCAGGTGACGCTGCGAGTCCAGCGTCAGGCCCTGGTTGACGCTGCGGTCGAGGTGGACGGCCAGCTGCGGGATCCGCAGCAGCGGGCGGTCCACGCGGACCGGGACGACCCGGCCGTCGTAGAGGGCGAGGCGTCCGGCCAGGCCCAGGTCGCGGTCCAGCCAGGAGTTCCACAGGGCGCCGCCGTAGACCTCGACCGCAACCTGCCGCCAGCCCGCTGCACCCGTGTCCGGGTTCGGCTTGACCTTGAACCCCGGGGAGTCGGTGTGCGCGGCGAAGATCCGTAGCGGCGTCGCGCCGGGGACGCCGGGCTGCCACCAGGCCAGCACCGTGCCGTCCCGGACCAGGTAGCGCCCACCGGCGGCCTCGTTCCAGGGGGCGTCCTCGGGCTGCTCGGTGAACCCGGCCGCGCTCAACCGTCGTACGGCCTCGGCCACGGCGTGGTACGGCGAGGGGCTCGCGCCGATGAAGGAGGCCAGATCGCGCGCTACGTCGGTCACGTGAGGGATCCTCGCAGGGATGCGTGATCGGTCGTTCGAGGTGGTGGTGGTCGGGGCCGGGTCGGCCGGGTGCGTCCTGGCCGGGCGGCTGTCCGAGCGCGGGGTCCGGGTGCTGCTGGTGGAGGCCGGCTCGCTGTCCGTCCCGCCGGACGTGGCCTCGATCGCCTCGCTCGCCGCGACCGCGCCGGAACACGCGCTGAACTGGGCGTTCCGGGCCAGCCTGGTTCGCGGCGGCCAGCAGGCGGCCGTGCCCCGCGGCAAGGTGCTCGGCGGCTCGGGGGCGATCAACGGCGGCTACTACGTGCGCGCGGTGCCGGCGGACTTCGCCGACTGGGCGGTGCCCGGCTGGTCCGACGACGACGTCCTGCCCTACTACCGGCGGGCAGAGAACGACCTCGACGAGGCCGGGCCGCGGCACGGCGACTCCGGCCCGATGCGGATCTCCCGCCCGTCCGGTCCGCTGCTGGCCGACGCGACCCGGCCGTTCCTGGCCGCCTGCGCGCGCCTGGGCTACCCCTCGGAGCCGGACAAGAACGCCGCCGCCCCGCCCGGGGCCGGGCCGGTCCCGACCAACGCCGTCGGCGGACGGCGGGTGAGCGCCGCGACCGCCTACCTGCCTCCGCCGTGGGGGATCGCCGCCCCGCGCGACACGCTCACCGTGCGCGGCGGCACGCCGGTGTCGTCGCTGGTCGTCGAGCACGGCCGGGTCACCGGCGTCCGGCTCGGGGACACCGTCGTGCACGCGGGCGAGGTGGTCGTCTCGGCCGGCGCCGTCGGTACCCCCGCACTGCTGCTGCGCTCCGGGATCGGCCCGGAGGACACGCTGCGCACGGCCGGGGTCCCGGTGCTCCACGAGCTGCCCGGGGTCGGGCGCTGCTGGTCGGACCACCCCAGCGTGTTCCTGCCGTTCCGCGGCGGCGGGGGGATCGGCCCGGACGCGGTGGCCGGGCAGGCCGCGCTGAACCTCGACTCCGGCGCCGACCCGGCGGGCGACCTGGAGATCCTGCTGTTCGCGCGCCCCTTCGCGATGGACGGGCCCGCGCACCTGATGTGCGCGCTGCAGCACCCGGAGAGCCGCGGGATGCTCGCGATCGACTCTCCGGACGTGGCCGACCCGCCCCGGCTGGACTACAAGTACCTGCGCACCGAGTCCGACCGTCGCCGGATGCGGGCGGCGATCCGGGTCGCGGCCGAGATCATGCGCGCCGCCGGCTGGACGCGGGTGGCACCCGGCGGCGACGTGCTCGGCAACGACGCCCGCCTGGACGGGTGGATCCGCGACGTCCTGACCACCTCGGTGCACCTGTCCGGGAGCGCGCGGATGGGGACCGACCCGGACTCCGTCGTCGATCCACAGCTGCGTGTGCACGGTGTGGACGGCCTGCGCGTCGCCGACACCTCGGTCCTGCCGTCCGTCCCGCGCCGGGGGCCGGCCGCGACCGCGATCATGATCGGCGAGCGGGCCGCGGACCTCGTCCGGAACCCGGGTGCCGGGGGCGACTCGGCCCGCTACCGTCCGCGACGTGCTCCGGGTGGCCTCGGTCGGTGACGTCACGGCGATGCAGGCGGTCGAGCGCGCCGCCGGGGAGCCGTTCCGCGGGCTCGGCATGGACGCGGTCGCCGACGACGAGCCGCCGGCCGCGGAGGTGCTGCGCGGGTTCGTCGACGGCGGACGGGCGTGGGTCGCCGAGAGCGGCGGTGCGGTGGTGGCCTATCTGGTCGCCGACGTGGTGGACGGCTGCGGGCATGTCGAGCAGGTGTCCGTGCATCCCGACCACGCAGGGCACAGGTGCGGCGCCGCGCTGGTCGAGCACCTCGCCGCGTGGTCACGGCAACGAGGCCACCCCGCGCTGACGCTGACGACGTACCGGGACGTGCCGTGGAACGGCCCGTACTACGCCCGGTGCGGCTTCCGGGCCCTGAACGGCGACGAGCTCGGCCCGGGCCTACGGACGATCCGTGCCGACGAGGCCGCCCGCGGCCTGGACCGGTGGCCGCGGATCGCCATGCGCCGCGAGCTCCGACCCGGCCGGAACGGGCCGCTCAGCCCGACGACCTGACCTGGCGGAACGGGACGTCCTTGTCCACCTCGGGCTCCTTCGGCAGGCCGAGGATCCGCTCGCCGACGATGCTGCGCTGGATCTGGTCGGTGCCCCCTCCGATGGAGGTGAAGTAGGCGTTCATCGCGGCGAAGTTCGCCTCGTCGCCGTCCGGGTGCGCGGAACCCTCGAGCATCGCCTCCGGCCCGACGATCGCCGTCTGCACCGCCCCGTCGAGGTGCACCATCCGCGACATCGCCAGCTTGCCCAGCGACGCGACCGGCGACGACGTGCCCTGCTCCAGCTCGGCCTGCGCGCGCTGGTTGTTCCACCGGTTCACCGCGCGCAACGTCAGCAGGCGTGCGATGTCGTCCCGGATCCGCCGGTCGCCGATGCACCCGTACCGCCGGGCCAGCGCCACCAGGTCGACGTCCCCGGAGGCGTCGACGGCGCGGCCGCTGCGGACGCTGGCGCCGATGTTGGACTCGGCCAGGGCCGCGCGTTCGTAGGCCAGCGCCGTCTGCAGCACCCGCCACCCCTGCCCGGGCGCGCCGAGCATGTGCGTGGCCGCGACCCGGGCCCCGGTCAGGAACACCTCGTTGAAGTGCGCCTCGCCGGTCATCTGCCGCAGCGGCCGGACCTCGACGCCCTCCTGGTTCATCGGCAGGAAGAAGAAGCTCAGGCCGCGGTGCTTCGGCACGTCCGGGTCGGTCCGGGCGAGCAGCATCCCGTAGTCGGCGCGGGCGGCGTTCGACGTCCACACCTTCTGTCCGTCGACCACGAACCCGTCCCCGTCGGCGACGGCGGTGGTGCGGACCGCGGCCAGGTCCGACCCGGCGCCGGGCTCGCTGTAGAGCAGGCACATCGTGATCCGGTCGAGCAGCAGCGGCCGCAGCAGCTCGGCCCGCAGCTCCGGGGTACCGAACGCGAGGACGGTGTTCGCCCACAGGTTCACACGGTCCTGCCCGGACCCCGGCGCGCCGGCCGTGCGGAACTCCTCCTCGACGGCGTCCGCGTCCGCGTCGGACATCCCGAGCCCCAGCGCCTCCCGCGGCCAGCGCGGGACCGCGTACCCGGCGTCGACGACGCGTTCGCGCCAGGCGTCGCGGTCCTCGGTGCCGGAGCTTTCGATGCCGGAGCCCCAGTGCTCGGCCAGCCACGCGCGGACCTCGGCACGCACCCCGCCGGCCTCGGTCGAGACCGTATCCGGCCCGGAGGCGGAGGCGGAGGCGGTGTCCGTGGAGGTGGCCACGCCGTCCTCGACGGCGCTCAGGTACCCCTCCCGGTGCGCGGCCGGGCTGCCGAACAGCGCCGCGCTGCTGCGGGCCCGGCGCAGGTAGCGGTGCGCCGGGTGCTCCCAGGTGAACCCGATGCCGCCGTGGATCTGGATGTTGTCCCCGGCCGCCCGGACGAAGACCTCCGAGCAGAACGCCTGCGCCATCGACGCGACGGCGGCCGCGTCCGGCCGGTCCTCGGCCAGCGCCCACGCCGCCCGGTAGGCCGCCGAGTACGCCGACTCGACGTCGACCAGCAGGTCGGCGCACAGGTGCTTGACGGCCTGGAAGCTGCCGATCGCCCGGCCGAACTGCACCCGCTCCTTCGCGTACGCCACGGCCGCGTCCAGCACCGCGCGGGCGCCGCCCGCCTGCTCGGCGGCCAGGACGACCCCGGCCGTGCGCAGCGCCCGCTCCAGCGCGCGGGCCGCGTCCGGGCCCTCGGCGAGCAGCCGGGCCGGCGCCGCGTCGAACGTGACGTCGGCCAGCGGGCGGGTGGCGTCGAGGGTGCCCAGCGCCGTCACCGTGACCCCGGAGGCGGCGGCGTCCACGGCCAGGACGCGCGGGCCCTCGGCCACGACCAGCAGCAGGTCGGCGAGCGGCCCGTCGGTGACCCAGCGCCGCCGGCCGGAGACGGCGGTGCCGGAGTCCGCGGCCACCACACCGGTTCCGCGCAGGTCCCACCCGTCGTCCCCGGCGATCGCGACGGTGGCGATCCGCCTGCCGCTCCCGACGTCGGGCAGGTACTGCTCGGCAGGCCCCGCGGCCAGCTCGGAGAGCAGCGTCGCGGCCAGCACCGCACTGGACAGGTACGGCACGCCACAGAGCCGGCGTCCCATCTCCTCGGCCACGACGGCCAGCTCGACCGGGCCGGCCCCGGCGCCCCCGTGCCGCTCCGGAACGGCCAGCCCCACCACGCCGAGCTGGCCGGACAGCAGGTCCCAGAGCTTTCGGTCGAGGTCCGACGGATCGTCGTCGTGCCCGGAATGGTCGTCGAGCAGGTCGCGGACCGCGGCGCGCAGGGCGACCTGTTCGTCGCTGAAGTCGAAGGTCACGAGCGCCAGCCTCGTTCACCCGCCCGGTCCGGAGCAAGATCGCCGACGCCGCGGCATCGCGCCTGCGAGACCCGGGCTGGATAGGTTGGGCCCATGACGTCGGACAACCCGTTCCTCGCGCCCAGCGAACTGCCCCACGAGCTGCCGGACTTCGCCCGGATCCGCGACGAGCACTTCCTGCCGGCGTTCACCGCGGGCATGGACGCCCAGCTCGCCGAGATCGAGGAGATCGTCGCCTCCGGTGAGCCGACGTTCGAGAACACGATCGTCGCCCTGGAACGGTCCGGGAGGGTTCTCGACCGGGTGGCACGGGTGTTCTTCACCCGCGTCGGCGCGCACACCTCGCCGACGATCCAGGAGATCGAGGCCGAGGTCGGGCCGCGCCTGGCCGCGCACGCCGACACGATCGGCCTCGACCCTCGGCTGTTCGCCCGGATCGACGCCCTGCACACCGCGCGCGACGGGCTGGGCCTCGACCCGGAGTCGATGCGCCTGCTGGAGCGCCACCACCGCGACGCCGTGCGCGCCGGGGCCCGCCTCGGACCGGACGAGCAGACCCGGCTGCGCGAGCTCAACGGCGAGCTCTCCGCACTGTCCACCGAGTTCGGCAGCCGCCTGCTGGCCGGAGCGAACGACGCCGCCGTGCACGTCACCGACGTCGCCCGCCTCGACGGCCTGTCCGCGGACGCGGTCACCGCGGCGGCCGGTGCCGCCGCCGACCGCGGCCACGACTCCGGGTACCTGCTCACGATGGTGCTGCCCACGCACCAGCCCGCGCTGGCGTCGCTGACCGACCGCGCGCTGCGCGAGGAGCTGCACCGCGCCTCGGTCCGCCGCGGCTCCGAGCCCGGCCCGTACGACACCCGCGACGTCATCCGCCGCACCGCCGCGCTGCGCGCCGAGCGGGCGCGGCTGCTCGGCTACCCCGACCACGCGTCCTACGTGATCGACGATGCCACCGCCCGGACCGCGGAGGCGGCCGGGGAGATGCTCGCCGGGCTGATCCCGGCCGCTGTGGCCAACGCCGACCGGGAGGCCGCGGAGCTCGCCGAGCTCGCCGGGGCGGACCTGGACGGAGGGCGACTCGAGCCCTGGGACTGGGCGTTCTACGCCGAGCACTACCGCAGACAGCACTTCGACGTCGACGCGTCGGTGCTTCGGCCCTACCTGGAGCTCGAGCGGGTGATCCACGACGGCGTGTTCCACGCCGCCGGAGCTCTCTACGGGATCACTCTCGCCGAGCGCACCGACCTGGTCGGCTACCACCCCGACGTCCGGTTCTGGGAGGTCACCGACGCCGACGGGTCCGTGCTGGGCCTGTTCGGGGCCGACCTGTGGGCCCGGCCCACCAAGCGCGGCGGGGCGTGGATGAACAGCCTGGTCTCCCAGTCCGCGCTGCTCGGCCAGCGCCCGGTCGTGATGAACACGCTCAACCTGGTCAAGCCGGCCCCGGGCGAGCCGGCGCTGCTGACCCTGGACGAGGTCCGGACGCTGTTCCACGAGTTCGGGCACGCCCTGCACGGGCTGTTCTCCTCGGTGCGGTACCCGACGTTCTCCGGCACGTCGGTGCCGCGCGACTTCGTCGAGTTCCCCTCGCAGGTCAACGAGATGTGGCTGGAGGACCCGGCGGTGCTGACCCGGTTCGCCCGCCACCACGAGACCGGCGAGCCCCTGCCGACGGCGCTGCTCGACGCCGCCCTGGCCGCGCGCGGCTACGGCGAGGGCCAGGCCACCACCGAGTACCTGGCCGCGTCGCTGCTCGACCAGGCCTGGCACCGGATCACCCCGGACGGCGCACCGGCGACGGCCGACGACGTGCTCGCGTTCGAGGCGGACGCGCTCGCCGCCGCCGGGGCGGCGCACCCGCAGATCCCGCCGCGCTACCGCAGCACCTACTTCAACCACGTGTTCGGCGGCGGCTACAGCGCCGCCTACTACTCCTACATCTGGGCCGAGGTGCTCGACGCGGACACCGGTGCCTGGTTCACCGACCACGCGGGCCTGCGCCGGGAGAACGGCGACCGCTTCCGCCGCGAGCTGCTCTCCCGCGGCGGCGCCGTCGACCCGATGGAGGCCTACCGGGCGTTCCGCGGGCGCGACCCGGAGATCGGGCCGCTGCTGGCGCGCCGCGGGCTGGCCACCACCGGGAGCTGAGCCCCGGGCCCCGGACACCGGACCGCCCGCCACGTCCGGTGGGGAGCGCCGGGCGTGGCGGGCGGTTCGTGGTGTGCGGAGCGGGCTGCTCCGCGGGCGGGGACTACTTGTACTGGCGCATCCAGGCGACCTGCATCTCGCTCGGCTCGGGGGAGCCGCCGTCCGGGAAGTAGTCGAGCTGGATGGTCGGGTGCATCGGCCCCGGAGGCTGGGTCGAGGAGTCCGTGTTCTGGAAGAACTGGACGCCGTCGACGTAGCCGGTGATGCCCTCCGGCGTCCAGGACACCGCGTAGTTGTGCCACTGGGTGATGTCGAGGGCCTTCTTGGCCGACTCCTGCGAGTTGTCGGAGCCGTAGTGCAGGAAGAACGACACGTCGTCGGCGGCGCTGTTGGTCTCCGCGAAGTCGATCTCGCCGCCCTCCGGCCACTGACCGGAGTCCGGCCACAGCAGCAGCACCGGGTGGTACTGCTTGTCGCCCTTCGGGAACTTCGCGCGCACCTCCCACTTGCCGTACTGCTGGCCCTCGCCCCAGGAGATCCCCCCGGTGTTGCCCTCCGAGTCGCCCCGGATCACCAGGTTGCCGTCCTGCATCGACACCGCGTCCGGGGTGCGCCGGCCCTGGCCGTCGTGCCCGGGGCCGTCGTAGGCACTCCAGTTCGACCCGAGGCCGGCACCGGTGAACTCGTCGCCGCCGAGCGCGGACCAGCCCTGCTTCAGCGCGGTCTGCACGCCCTCGCCCGCGACCTGGGCCGCGCCGGCGACCGCAGCCAGGGGCGCGGGAGCCTGCCCGGAGCCGGACGGCGCGTCCGAGCCGGAGCCCTCGTCGTCGTCGCCGTCGTCGGAGGAGCTCTCGGCCGCTGCGGCCGCGGCCGCCTGCTGGGCCTTGCGGCGCTCGGCCGCCTTCTCGGCCGCGACCGCGGTCCCGATCTGGTCCGAGGCACCTTGCGTGACCTCGGACAGGGTGCGCGACCCGGCCTCGCCGTTGGACGCGCTCGAGGCGACCTGGCTGACGTCCGAGGACGCCCGCCGTGACCCGTCGTTGACCAGCGCCGAGTTCAGGTCGGGTGCCTGCGAGCCGGGCTGCAGCGTCGTGAAGACCAGCGCGGCGGCCAGGACCGCGGCACCACCGATGCCCAGCGGGGCGAGCCGGCGCACCGACGACCGGCGGGTCGCGACCTCACGGTCGATCTCGATGACGGAGGCGTCGGCGTGGGGAGTCGCCGATGCCCCGGTGTCCTCGGGTCGGGTGTCGTCGTGCCGGGTGTCGTCGGGGCGGGCGCCCTCGGAGGAGACCGGTTCGTCCGGCTGTTCTTCGGGTACACGGTGGGAGCCGGTCCCGGAGGACCGTTGGGCGGGCAGGTGGGGAGCGCTGTCGGTCGCGGTCTCCGGTGTGTCGGCGATGACGCCGGTCCCGAGGTCGAGATCGGGGGAGACCGCGTGGTGTCGACCCGTGGGCACAGAGGGGGAGCTGTGCTCTGCGGTGACTCGTGCGATCAGCTCTCGGGGGTCGAGCTGATCCACCGCAGCGGAACTCTTCCGTCGCATGGGGCGGGACTCTATGGAGAGTCACGTTCGGTCACCACCCAAACTGAGAAGGATGGTTGCGTCCTCGCGCCGACAGGTAGTCCTGGCGCGCTCAACGAGCGCGTACCGTAGCGTGACGCGACCGTCTACGCCGAATGGACCAATGAGCCTCTCAGACAGGGCCGAACGCAGCAACCCGTTCGTGTCCGTCGCACCGTTAGCCGATTGTTACCGGCCTCCGGCGGCACCAGAGTGGGGCCGATGACGCCCTCCGCTCCCCACGGGGTTCGTTCGTGACCGCCGTCGCGCTCTTTCCCGCGGAGGCGGCGTGGT
>NZ_JADQDD010000091.1 GCF_019263595.1 Pseudonocardia sp. KRD291
GCCACCGCGGCCACGGCGGCCAGCCCGGCGTACTCGCCGACCGACCCGACCGTCGTCGCCGCGGTCAGCAGGACCACCTCGCCCGGGGTCACCAGGCCCACGGCCACCGTCGTCTCCAGGACCAGCAGCACCCCGACCACGAGGTAGAGCTGCCAGAGCGGGGCCGACCCGACGGCGTTCAGGAGACGGTCGAACAGCTCCGGGATCCAGTGCATCCGCCGAGCGTGCCGCCGCGGGGTGTCCGGCGGACCAGGGATCGCCCCGGAGCCGACCCCCACACCCGCCGACCCGACTCCGGGTCCGCACCGCTCCGCGCCCTCCCGGCGACGGCCGGACGGCCCGGCTCAGACGACCCGGTGGTACCGGGCGTCGAAGAAGCAGAACACGCCGTAGCACGCGATCCCGAAGGCCACCGCAAGCAGCAGGAACACGCCGTAGGGCTGGTCGCGCAGCGCCTTCAGCGCCGAGTCCATCCCGTTGGCCTGCGCCGGGTCGAACGTCACCGCAGCGGTCCCGATCAGCAGCCCCAGGACGATGATCGCTACTCCCTTGGCGATGTACCCGACCTGGCCGGTGCGCTCGTCGAGCCGGCGGGTCCGGCGGTCGACCCCGGCCAGGTCCTGGTCCTCGGTGAACGCCATCCGGTATCCCTGGTAGATCATCACGCCGCCGCCGACGACGACTCCGAGCCCGATGGCCACGACCAGGATCTGGCCACCCGGCAGGCCGAGCAGGCCCGCCGTGGCCTCCCCTCCTCCGCCGCCCGACGAGCGGCCCTGCACCGCCGTCGTCGCCGCGGTCACGGCCAGGACGGCGTAGATGACGGCCTGGCCGGCGCTGACGACGCGCTTGCCGGTCCGCTTCGTGTCGTCGGCGATGTAGGGGAAGCCCCAGATCGCCGACACGACCCGCCACAGGGCGACGGCGGCGAACCCGACGACCAGCACCCAGAGGAACACCCGTCCGGCCGGTTCGGCCGCGATCGCGGCCAGTGCACCGTTCTGGTCGGCCTGTCCGCCCGAGCCGAGAGCGATCTGCGCCGCCAGGAACGCGATCAGCAGGTGCATCAGCCCGTTCGAGGCGATCCCGATCCGCGCGAGGAGCCGGACCGGCCGGCTGCGGGCAGCCTGCTTCGCCGAGGAGCCGGCGGCGTCCGCGGCTCGGGACACGTCGGAGGTATCGGGAACGCCGGACATGTCGTCTCCTCGGGGCCTGGGAGGGCGAACCGTCCCACACCGCCGGGAGACGTCCTCTCCGGCGCAACCTCGTTAGGCCACCCGGATCAACGGTCGGGTTCGCCGGTGACCCGGGAGATGTCGGCGCCCAGGGAGCGCAGGTTCTCCACGAACCGGGGGTAGCCGCGGTCGATGTGGGCGACGTCCCACACCTCGGTGGTCCCCTCCGCGCACAGTCCGGCCAGCACCAGACCGGCCCCGGCCCGGATGTCGCTTGCCCAGACCGGGGCGCTGGAGAGCAGCTCGCGCCCGCGGACGACGGCGTGGTGGCCGTCGGTGCGGGCGTCGGCGCCGAGGCGGATCATCTCGTCGACGAAGCGGAAGCGGGCCTCGAACACGTTCTCGGTGATCATCGACGTGCCCTCGGCCACGGCCGAGAGCGCGATCGCCATCGGCTGCAGGTCGGTGGCGAAACCCGGGTAGGGAAGCGTCACGAAGTCGACCGCCTGCGCCCGCCCCGGCATCGCGACGGTGAACTCCTGCTCGCCGACGTCGGTCCGTGCCCCGGCGCTGCGCAGCTTGTCCAGGACCAGGTCGATGTGGTGCGGGTCCACCCCCCGCACGGTGACCTCACCGGAGGTCATCGCCGCGGCGAACGCCCAGGTCGCGCCCACGATCCGGTCCCCGATCACGCGGTGCGCGGTCGGCTGCAGCCCGGTGACGCCGTGCACCACCAGCGTGGACGAGCCGACGCCCTCGAGCTTCGCGCCCATCTCACCCAGCATCACGCAGAGGTCGACGATCTCCGGCTCGCGCGCGGCGTTGTCGATGATCGTGGTGCCCTCGGCCAGCACGGCCGCCATCAGGATGTTCTCGGTCGCCCCGACGCTCGGGAAGTCCAGCCAGATCTGGGCGCCGTGCAGGTCCTCGGCGCGCGCCTTGACGCAGCCGTGCTCGATCTCGGTGGTCGCACCGAGCTTGCGCAGCCCGTTCTGGTGCATGTCCAGGGGCCGCGACCCGATCGCGTCCCCGCCGGGCAGCGGCACCACCGCGCGTCGGCAGCGGGCCACCAGCGGGCCCAGCACGCAGACCGAGGCGCGCAGGCGCGAGACCGACCGGTAGTCCGCCTCGGCCCCGGGCTCGGCCGGGACGTCGATCAGCACGGTCGTGCCGTCGATCGTGACCTCGCAGCCCAGGCTGCGCAGCACGTCCGCCATCAGCGGCACGTCCAGGATCTCGGGGCAGTTCCGCAGCGTCGTGCGGCCCTCGGCCAGCAACGCCGCCGCCATCAGCTTGAGCACGCTGTTCTTGGCCCCGACGACGTCGACGGACCCGGTCAGACGGGCCCCACCACGCACCGCGAAATGCTCCACCACGCCACGACGGTAGCCACCACGAAGGCCCCCGCCCCGGCGACCCCTGCCGTGCCGCCCGAGCTGTTCCACTCGCCGTGTCCGCCTCGCCCACTCGGCGCATCGGTTCGACAGGTGGTCGATCCACCGGCGCGGCGCCCCGTCCTGGTTCACGACGGATACGCTCGGTCCGTGGCCGTACACCTGACCCGCATCTACACCCGGACCGGCGACGACGGGACGACGAACCTCGGCGACTTCTCCCGCGTCCACAAGACCGACGTGCGTCTGGCGGCCTACGCCGACACCGACGAGTGCAACGCCGCCCTCGGCGTCGCGGTGACCGTGGGAGGGCTCGCCGACCGGGTCGTCGAGCCGCTGCGCCAGATCCAGAACGACCTGTTCGACGTGGGAGCGGACCTGTGCGCGCCGATCGTTCCCGAGCCGGAGTATCCGCCGCTGCGGGTCACCCAGGGCTACGTGGACCGCCTCGAGGCCTGGTGCGACGAGTTCAACCCCGAGCTGCCCAAGCTGAACTCGTTCATCCTGCCCGGCGGCACCCCGGGGGCGGCGTACCTGCACGTGGCCCGCACCGTGACCCGCCGCGCGGAGCGGTCGGTCTGGGCGCTGCTGCAGGCGGACCCGGACCGGACCAACCCGCTGACCGCCACGTACCTGAACCGCCTGTCGGACCTGCTGTTCATCCTCGGCCGGGTAGCCAACCCCGACGGAGACGTCCTGTGGCAGCCCGGCGGCCCCCACGGAGCCCCCACCAGCACCTGAGGCACAGCTCTGGAGTGCACGAGAGCTGCTCCGGTACAGCCCGGGTGGACGAGAGCAGCTCTCGCTCACCGCGGGTGTGCGTGGGGAGCGTCAGGAGGCCCGGGGCCAGCCCGAGGAGCGTCCGGGTGGGGTGGCCTCGACCCAGGCCAGGAAGCCGGTCAGGACGTCGGCCGACATCGCCAGCTCGACGTCGGCCCCGCCGCGCTCACGGCAGCGCATGACCTCCACCGCGGACGGGATCGCGAAGTCCTCGGAGCGCAGTGGCGCACGCCGCTCGACGATCTCCAGGTCCGCGCGGTCGAGCACCACCGTCGGCCCGATCCGGAAGCTGGTGAGCCGGAACCAGACGAACTCGTCGCCCCGGAACCGGCCCACACCGAAATGCCAGTCGTTGACGAGAAAACGGCGGCGCAGACACAGGTCCACACCGCCGCCTCGCATGAGCCGGACCCGCCGTACGGCGAGCCAGACCAGGGGAAGGACCAGACACAGCAGCAGAACTCCGACCACCGTCGCAACGAGTTCCACCGCCATGTCCGCCCGGGCTATCGGGAAGAGGCTTCCGCGGCTTTCAGCCGCACCTCGGCGCGCGCCCTGGCGGCCGCGCCCTCCTCGTCCGAGCCGTCGGCACGGTCGAGCGCCTTGCGGGCCCGGTCCGTGTCGATCTCGTCGGACATCTCCGCGTACTCGGCCAGGATCGACACCCGCTCGGCCGAGACCGACAGGAACCCGCCGTGCACCGCCACGGTGATCGAGTTGCCGTCGGTCCCGTCGATGCGGACCACCCCGGCCTCCTCCATCTGACCCAGCAACGGCTGGTGACCGGGCATGATGCCGACCTGACCGACGGTGGTGCGGGCGAGGACGAACGACGCCTCACCCGACCACAGCCGCCGCTCGACCGACATCAGGTCGACCGTCATCTCAGCCATGCTCACTCCGCTGTCTGTTCACTCCGCAAGCTCCGTTCAGCTCTCGAGCTTCTTGCGGTTCTTGTCCAGGTCGTCCAGACCGCCACAGAGGAAGAACGCCTGCTCCGGGACGTCGTCGAACTCGCCCTTGGCGATCTTGTCGAACGCCTCGATGGTCTCCTTGAGCGGGACCGTCGACCCCTTCTGCTGGGTGAACTGCTCGGCCACCAGCAGGTTCTGCGACAGGAAGCGCTCGATCCGCCGTGCCCGGCCGACCAGCTGCTTGTCCTCCTCGGACAGCTCGTCGATACCGAGGATCGCGATGATGTCCTGCAGGTCGTTGTACTTCTGCAGGATCCGCTTGACCTCGTTCGCGACGCGGAAGTGCTCGTCGCCCACGTACTGCGGGTCGAGGATCCGCGACGTCGAGGTCAGCGGGTCCACCGCCGGGTAGATCCCCTTCTGGGAGATCGGCCGGGAGAGCTCGGTGGTCGCGTCCAGGTGGGCGAACGTGGTCGCCGGCGCCGGGTCGGTGTAGTCGTCCGCGGGGACGTAGATCGCCTGCATCGAGGTGATCGACCGGCCGCGGGTCGAGGTGATCCGCTCCTGCAGCTCGCCCATCTCGTCGGCCAGCGTGGGCTGGTAGCCCACCGCGGAGGGCATCCGGCCCAGCAGGGTGGAGACCTCCTGGCCGGCCTGGGTGAACCGGAAGATGTTGTCGATGAAGAGCAGCACGTCCTGGTTCTGCTCGTCGCGGAAGTACTCCGCCATCGTCAGCGCGGACAGCGCGACCCGCATACGGGTGCCCGGCGGCTCGTCCATCTGGCCGAACACCAGCGCGGTGTTCTCCATGACGCCCGACTCGGTCATCTCCGTGATGAGGTCGTTGCCCTCACGGGTGCGCTCGCCGACCCCGGCGAACACCGAGGTGCCACCGAAGTTCAGGGCGACGCGCTGGATCATCTCCTGGATCAGCACGGTCTTGCCCACGCCCGCGCCGCCGAACAGGCCGATCTTGCCGCCGACCACGTACGGGGTCATCAGGTCGAGCACCTTGATGCCGGTCTCGAGCATCTCGGTCGAGCCCTCGAGCTGGTCGAACGACGGCGCCTTGCGGTGGATGCCCCACAGGTCGCCGGTGATCTCCAGGTCGGGCTTGTCCAGGCACTCGCCGAGCGCGTTGAACACGTGCCCCTTGACCTGGTCGCCGACCGGGACCGAGATCGGACGGCCGAGGTCGGTGACCTCCTGGCCGCGGACCACGCCGTCGGTGGGCTGCATGGAGATGGTGCGGACCAGGTGGTCACCCAGGTGCTGGGCGATCTCCAGGGTCAGCTTCCGGGTCTCCTCGCCGAACTTCACGTCGAGGGTGAGGGCGTTGTAGAGGTCCGGCACGTGGTTGCGCGGGAACTCGACGTCGACGACCGGGCCGGTGACCCGGACGACCCGGCCGGTGGTGGTCTGGGTGCCAGCGTCGGCAGTTGCGGTCATCAGCTCTCACTTCCTGCGGTCGCGAGTGCGTCGACGCCACCGACGATCTCGCTGATCTCCTGGGTGATCTGGGCCTGACGTGCCTGGTTGGCTTCCAGGGTCAGGGTACGGATCAATTCGTTCGCGTTGTCGGTCGCGGCCTTCATGGCCCGCTGCCGGTTCGCCGACTCCGACGCCGCCGACTCCAGCAGCGCCGCGTAGAGCCGGGCGCCGATGTACTTCGGCAGCAGGGCGTCGAACAGCGTGTCCGGGTCCGGCTCGAACTCGTAGATCGACTGCAGACCCTTGGTGTCGGTCTCCGAGGGGTAGTTCTGCTGTTCCTCGTCCTCGGTGTCGGTCGCCGGCTCCGCGGCGGCCGAGATCCCTCCGGAGTACTCGACCTCCAGTGGCGCCATCCGCCGTGCCTGCGGAGTCTGCGTGATCATGTTCTTGAAGCTGGTGTAGACGAGGTGCAGCTCGTCGACCCCCTGCACGCCGTCCTCGCCTGCGCCGTCACCGGAGTCGTCGACCCCGGCCATGAACGCCGCGACGAGCGTGCGGGCCGCCTCGGCCGCGTGCTCGTAGGAGGGTTGCTCGGAGAACCCGGTCCAGGACTCCTCGACCTCGCGCTTGCGGAAGCGGTAGTAGCTCACGCCCTTGCGCCCGATCACGTAGAGGACCGGCTCCTTGCCCTGCTCGCGCAGGAGCTCCTGGAGCCGCTCGGCCTCCTTGAGCACGTTCGCGTTGTAGCCGCCGCACTGACCGCGGTCACTGGTCACGACCAGCACCGCGGCGCGCTTGGGCTCCTCGCGCTCGACCAGCAGCGGGTGGTCCAGCGCCGAGTTCGACGCGAGCTCGGAGAGCGTGCGCGTCATCTCCTCGGCGTAGGGCCGCGCCTCGTCCACCCGGGCCCGGGCCTTCGCGATCCGTGAGGTCGCGATCAGCTCCTGGGACCGGGTGATCTTCTTGATGGACTGCGTCGACTTGATCCGCCGCCGCAGCACCCGGATCTGTGCCGCCATATCGCGCCGTCCCTCAGCTCTCGTCCGACGACGAGGTGTCGGCCTTGCGAGCGCCGCCGCCGGACTGCGGGGCCTTCTTGTTGACCGTCACGGTCTCCTGGTCGACGTCCGACTCGTCCAGAGCTTCCTGCTTCTGCTCCTTCGGCACCACGGACGAGCCGTCGGTGGCGGTGAAGTCGTCCTTCTTGAACTTCTCCACCGCCTTCGTCAGCCGCTCGGAGTTCTCGTCCGAGAGCTTGCCGGTGTCGCGGATCTCGTCCAGCACGCCGGCCTCGTTGCGCCGCAGGCTGTCCTCGAACTCCGACTCGAAGCGGCCGATGTCGGCGACCGGCACCGAGTCGAGCTGGCCCGAGGTGCCCAGCCAGATCGAGACGACCTGGTCCTGCACCGCGAACGGCGAGTACTGGGCCTGCTTGAGCAGCTCGACCAGGCGCTCGCCGCGGCCGAGCGCGCGCGCCGACGCGGCGTCGAGGTCCGAGCCGAACGCGGCGAACGCCTCCAGCTCGCGGTACTGCGACAGGTCCAGGCGCAGCGAGCCGGAGACCGACTTCATCGCCTTGATCTGCGCCGAACCGCCGACCCGGGAGACCGAGATGCCGACGTTGATCGCCGGCCGGACACCCTGGTTGAACAGGTCCGACTCCAGGAAGACTTGACCGTCGGTGATCGAGATGACGTTGGTCGGGATGTAGGCCGACACGTCGTTGGCCTTCGTCTCGATGATCGGCAGGCCGGTCATCGAGCCCGCGCCCAGCTCGTCCGAGAGCTTCGCGCAACGCTCCAGCAGGCGGGAGTGCAGGTAGAAGACGTCGCCCGGGTAGGCCTCGCGGCCCGGCGGACGGCGCAGCAGCAGCGAGATCGCGCGGTAGGCCTCGGCCTGCTTCGACAGGTCGTCGAACACGATCAGGACGTGGTTGCCCTGGTACATCCAGTGCTGGCCGATGGCCGAGCCGGTGTAGGGGGCGAGCCACTTGTATCCGGCCGGGTCCGAGGCGGGGGACGCGACGATCGTCGTGTACTCCAGCGCGCCCGCGTCCTCGAGCGACTGCCGGATGCCGGCGATCGTGGAGCCCTTCTGGCCGATCGCCACGTAGATGCAGCGAACCTGCTTCTTCGGGTCCCCGGAGTCCCAGTTCTCCTTCTGGTTGATGATCGTGTCCACGCAGACCGCGGTCTTGCCGGTCTTGCGGTCACCGATGATCAGCTGGCGCTGTCCGCGGCCGATCGGCGTCATGGCGTCGATCGCCTTGATGCCGGTCTGCAGCGGCTCGCTCACGCTCTGGCGCTCGACGACCGAGGCGGCCTGCAGCTCGAGCACCCGCTCGGTCTCTGCCTCGATGTCGCCCAGGCCGTCGATCGGGGCGCCCAGCGGGTCCACGACCCGGCCCAGGAAGCCGTCACCGACCGGCACCGAGAGGATGTTGCCGGTGCGGGTGACCTGCTGGCCCTCCTCGATCCCGGTGTAGTCGCCGAGGATGACGGCGCCGATCTCGTGCTGGTCCAGGTTCAGGGCCACACCGCGCACGCCGCCCTCGAACTCGAGCAGCTCGTTGGTCATGGCCGAGGGCAGACCCTCGACGTGGGCGATGCCGTCGCCGGTGTCGGCGACCGTGCCCACCTCGTCACGGGTGGTTCCGGTCTCCAGCGACGAGACGTAGCTGGAGATCGCACTCCGGATCTCCTCGGAGGAGATCGTCAGCTCTGTCATGGCTGCGTCGTTCCTTCTCTCGAACGGGGGTCTGGTGGTCAGCTGGGCAGGGATCGGCGCGCGGCGGCCAGCTTGCCCGCGACGCTGCCGTCGATGACCTCACCGCCGACCTGGACGACCAGTCCGCCCAGGAGGCTCGGGTCGAGCTCGATCTGCAGGGAGATCGTGCGGCCGTAGATGCGGGCCAGGGTGTCGGCGAGCGTGGTCTCCTGCTCGTCCGACAGTGCGACGGGCGTGCGGACCCTGGCCACCGAACGTCCGCGACGGGCGGCGGCCAGGTCGGCCAGCTCCTCCGCGGCGACGTCCAGGTGCCGTCCGCGCGGCAGACGCAGGGTCTGGTGCAGCAGCGTCGAGGTCACCGGAGAGGCCTGGTCGCCGAGCACCCGGTCCAGCAGACCGATCCGGCCCTCGGCCGGCTCCTTGGTGTCGGCGAGCAGGCCGCTGAGCTCGGACTGCTGGTCCAGGATGCGGCCGAACCGGAAGAGCTGGTCCTCGACGTCGTCGAGCGAGCCGTCCTTGTCGGCCACCGAGAGGGCGGCCTGGCGGGCCAGCGACTCGGCGGCGTCGACCAGGTTGATCGAGACCGACCAGCGTGCACGCACGAGACCCCGCACCAGGTCCATCGCCGGCGCCGAGATCTGACCTTCGAGCACACGCTCGGACAGCGCGACCCGCGTCGACTCCGGGGACGACGAGTCCGCGAGGACACGCCGCAGCTCACGCTCGCCTGCGAACAGCCGCGCGACGGCGAACAGGTCGTCGGCCGTCGTCGACAGCTCCTCCGCGGAGGCGCCGTCGACGTAGGTGTCCAGCTGCTCGACGAGGGTGGTCAGGGACTTGCGGCTCGACGGCTGCAGGACGACGGTCATCAGTTCGCTCCGGTCCGCTGGCCGGACATTCCGCCGAGCTCACCCAGGAAAGAGTCGATGGTCGCCGAGCGACGGGAGTCGTCGGCCAGCGAGTCGCCCAGAAGACGCTCGGCCAGCTGCACCGACAGGCCGCCGACCTCTCCGCGGAGGTTGCGCTCGGCCTGCTCGCGGGCAGCAGCGATCTGCTCCTCGCCACGGGCCTTGATCCGCGCGACCTCCTGCTCGGCCTCGGCCCGCAGCTCGGTCTTGATCTGCTGGCCCTCGGCCCGGGCGTCGTCGCGGATGCGTGCCGCCTCGGCCCGGAGGCCGGCCAGCTGCTCCTCGTACTCCTTCTTGAGCCGGTCGGCCTGCTCCTGCGTCTCCTGCGCGCGCTTGAGCCCGCCCTCGATCGCGTCGGTCCGCTCCTCGTACATGGTCTCGAAGCGCGGGACCGCGTACTTCCAGAGCACGAACAGCAGGACCGCGAACGCCACCACACCGAGGACGAGCTCGTCCACGTGCGGGAGAATCGGCAACGGTTCCTCGGCGGCGAGAATCAGATCCACCGTGTGTCCTTCCCAGATGTGGCCGCCAGTGACGGGACCGGCATGGTGGTGATCAGCCGCTCTGGGCGATGAAGAACAGCACCAGGCCGATCAGCATGACGAGCTCGGCGAGCACGAACGTCGTCCAGCCGATGCCCATGAGCTGTCCACGGGCCTCCGGCTGACGCGCGGTGCCGCTGATGACGGCCGACCAGATCAGGCCGACGCCGATGCCGGCGCCGATGGCACTGGCGCCGAAGCCGATGGCCGCGAGGCCGGGGTTGATGTTGGAGGCCCCCTGGGCCAGAACCAGCGTTGCGCTCACTTGGAGTTTCCTTCCATCGGGTCCGCGGGACGCGGGGCGTTCGGTGGGTCGGGCCGGGGGAACCGGCGGATCGTGTCGGCGCCTGTCGGCACCGGGGTCTAGTGGTCCTCCGCGATCGCCGCGCCGATGAACACCGCGGCGAGCAGGGCGAAGACGTAGGCCTGGATGACCTGGACCAGCGCCTCGAGGAACGTGAAGGCGATGCCGGCGACGAAGGCGAAGGGCCCCGCGATGATCAGCGCGCCACCGGCGGAGATCAGGAACGCCGAGGCCACCGCGGTCAGCGCGATGATCAGGTGTCCCGCGAACATGGCTGCGAACACACGCAGGGCCAGCGAGAGCGGCTGCACCACGAACTTCTGCAGCAGCTCGATCACGATGATCAGCGGAGCGATGAAGATCGGAACGCCCGGGGGCAGCGCGGCGTGCTTGATGTAGCCGAAGAATCCGTGCTTCTTGAACCCGGCGTAGTGGTAGAAGACGTAGACGAACAACGCCAGCGACAGCGGGAAGCCGATCCGCGACATGGTCGGGAACTGGATCACCGGCACGATCGCGAACAGGTTGTTCACCAGGATGAAGCTGAACAGGGCCAGGATCAGCGGGATGTAGCGGCGGAACTCCGCCGAACCGATCTGGTCGCGCGCCATCGTGTTGCGCGGGATGTTGTAGAAGGACTCGAGCGCGAACTGCCCCTTGCCCGGGACGATCGCCAGGCGCCGGGTGCCGACCGTGAACAGCACGGCGACGATGATCAGCGACAGAACCGCCAGAACCATCGGCTTCGTGACGGAGCCGAAGATCGGCGGGTACTCGAACAGCCCCGCGCCGGGCGGCGTGAACTCTTCTGCCGCCAGTACGAACGTGCCCAATGGGGGTCCTTCCGGTGCTCCCGTCCCGCGGTCGCGCGGATCGGGGGATCGCCTGCAAGGTGCCTCGTGACGCGATGCCGACGGGTATCCGGACATCAGAGCCGGGAGTCACCCACATCGCCTACGCGGCGAATGCTATCAGCCGTACTTCTACAGCGTGTCGGGGGCGGCAACGGGACTCACCTGCACCTTCGCGGCGCGAAACGATCTTCACAGCGCGCCGGAACGGTCACGGGCAACGCGCGGGCGACACGGCCGGGTGATCCCGTCGTCAGCCCTCGTGCGACACCGCGCAGGGCACGCCGGCACCGGCCCGGAGCCGGTCGGTGAACCCGGCAAAACGGTCAGGATGGCGCAGGTCAGGCGCCCGACGACGCCGGATCGGACCCGATCAGGATCTTGATCTTGTGGCCCGCCCACGCCTCGGCCGCGGTGGTCGCGACGAACACGACGAGCAGCGTGACGGCCAGTGACATCCGGTGCAGGCCGGAGCCGTTCCCCAGGGTGAACAGGACGATCAGGAGAACGATGGCCTTGGTGGCCAGCCCGACGAATGAGGCCAGCATCACAGCGGCCGGGTCCAGCGTCGTCGTGCGCAGCATCAGCAGCGGGGTGAGCAGCGCCGACGCGGTGGCCACGACGCCGGCGAACGCCGCTCCGTAGACCCCGGAAGCCCCCACCGACACCGCCGCGACGGCCACGCAGACCAGCGACGTCACGACCCCGACGAGCGCGGCGCCGCGCGCCATCGACCCGGCCAGCCTGCGGATCACCTGGGCCTGGCCGACGGCGGGTCCGTCGTAGGTCACCGTGCCCCATCGATCCCAACGCCACACGGCCGACTCCTCGTCTTCGTGATGCTGACGGCTCTCACCAGCCCGTTCCCATGCTATCCGGGCGGGGCGAGGTCGCTCAGGGGGCGGGACGACCGGCCGTCCCGCCCCCTGCGGTGCGCGAGCGCACCCGGTGCGGGACGGCGGAGGCGACGACCGCGACCACGAGCCCGCCCGCGATCGCTCCCAGGACCAACGGCACGTCGTCGACCAGTGCGAGAGCGACACCGCCGAAGGCCAGCACGGCGACCCAGAGGTAGGCCAGCAGTACCGCGCGGCGGTGGCTGTGCCCGACCTCGAGCAGGCGGTGGTGCAGGTGCATCTTGTCCGGGCTGAACGGGCTGGTCCCGGCCCGGGTCCGGCGCACGACGGCCAGCAGCAGGTCCAGCATCGGGATGAACACGATGCCGGCCAGTACGACCAGCGGGGTGAGTAGTGCCAGGAAGTCGGTCGGGTTCGCACCCACCGCGAAGTTGATCGTTCCGGAGGCGCTCGTGGTCGCCGCGGCCAGCAGTACGCCCACCAGCATCGACCCGGTGTCACCCATGAAGATCCGGGCCGGGTTGAAGTTGTGCGGCAGGAACCCGAGGCAGGCCCCGGCGAGCACGATCGCGATCAGCGCCGGCGAGTAGGTCGCCGGGTCGTTGCCGTTCTCCCGGATCAGCCCGATGCAGAACACGGCCGTCGCCAGCGAAGTGATCATGCCGATCCCGGCGGCCAGGCCGTCCAGCCCGTCGACGAAGTTCATGGCGTTCACCAGCGCGACCGTCAGCAACACGGTCAGCAACACACCCTGCGCCTGCCCGAGCAGCAGGTACGAGCCGGAGATGCCGGTCCCGCCGCCACCCCACGGGATCCAGAACGTCAGCCACTGGACCCCGAACAGCACGAGTACCCCGCCCGCGGTGATCTGGGCCGCGAACTTGGTGATCGCGTCCAGGTCGTAACGGTCGTCGAGCAGGCCGATCCCGACCAGCAGAGCCGTCGCCAGCAACACCCCGAGTACGTCGGTGCTGCCCTCGAAGAACGCCAGCCGCAGGGCCGGGAGCTGGGCGGCGAGCCCGATCCCGGCCAGCACGCCGCCGAACATCGCCAGCCCGCCCCAGCGCGGGGTCGGGGTGACGTGCACGTCGCGCCCGCGCGGCCAGGCGACCGCTCCCGCCTTGAGTGCGAGCATCCGGACCGGACCGGTCAGCAGCAGCGTGACCACCGCGGCGCAGAGCCCGACCAGCAGGTACTCCCGGATCGGGAGCCCGTAGCCGAACGAGCTCTGCTCCTGCGCGAGGTAGGACACCGCGGCCCCGACCTGCTCCGGCGCGTTCGTCGTCCTGCCCCGGTCAGCCGCGCGGGTACGCCGGCGCGCGCCCGACGAGCGTCGCGACCTCGTCGCGCACGGCGGCGAGCTCGCGGTCGCCGTTCGGGGTGTCGTGCTCGGCCTTGACCGCCCGGGCCAGCAACGAACCGATCTCGGCCATGTCCGGCTCGGTCATCCCCTGCGTGGTGACGCTCGGTGAGCCGACCCGCAGGCCCGAGGGCTTCATCGGCGGCGCCGGGTCGTAGGGGATGGCGTTCTTGTTCAGCGTGATGTTCGCGCGGTCGCACCGGGTCTCGGCGTCCGAGCCGGAGACGCCGATCGGCCGCAGGTCGATCAGCGACAGGTGGGTGTCGGTCCCGCCGGAGACCGCGCGCATGCCCTCGGCCTCCAGGCTCTTGGCCAGCGCCTGCGCGTTCGCGACGACCTGTGTGGCGTAGGCCCGGTACTCCGGCTGGGCCGCCTCGCGCATGGCCACGGCCTTGGCCGCGACGGCGTGCATCAGCGGGCCGCCCTGGGAGAACGGGAACACGGCCTTGTCGATCGCCTTGGCGTGCTCGGCCCGGCACAGGATCATCCCGCCGCGCGGTCCGCGCAGCACCTTGTGCGTGGTGGCGGTGACGACGTCGGCGTAGGGCACCGGCGACGGGATCGCCTGACCGGCGACGAGGCCGATGAAGTGCGCGGCGTCGACCATCAGCTTCGCGCCGACCTCGTCGGCGATCTCGCGGAAGATCTTGAAGTCGATCGTGCGCGGGTAGGCGGTCGCACCGGCGATGATGATCTTCGGCTTGTGCTCGTGGGCGAGGCTGCGCACCTGGTCGTAGTCGATCAGCTCGGTGTCCTCGCGGACCAGGTAGGACACGGCGTTGAACCACAGCCCGGAGAAGTTGACCTTGCTGCCGTGCGTGAGGTGGCCGCCCTGCTTGAGGTCCATGGCCAGCACGGTGTCGCCGGGCTTGGCGAACGCGGCGTAGGCGGCGAGGTTGGCGCTGGCGCCGGAGTGCGGCTGCAGGTTGACGTGCTCGGCGCCGAACAGCTCCTTGGCCCGCGCGTTGCCGATCTCCTCGGCCTGGTCCACGACTCCGCAGCCGCCGTAGTACCGACGGCCGGGGTATCCCTCGGCGTACTTGTTCGACAGCGTCGACCCGAGCGCGGCCAGGACGGCCGGACTGGTCAGGTTCTCGCTGGCGATCAGCTGCAGTCCACCGCGCAGGCGGTCGAGCTCGTCCAGTACGACCCCGGCGATCTCGGGATCCTGCGACTGCAACGCGGTGAAATCCGGGCCCCAAAAGGTCTGCTCACTCACGCCGGTACACGCTACCCGCCCGGGACCGTCCCCCCGGCCCGGGCCGCACAGGGTCACACCCGCACCGACCGGGACGTCAGGGTTTTTCGATCAAGATCCTGGAGCCCTCACGTCCCGCTCGGCGTCGGCGCCAGCAGTTCGGCTCGTTCGGCACGCAGTGTGCGGATGACGGCGACGGTGCGGCCGGGGGTGCGGGTCAGGTCCGGTCGCAGCAGGCGGAGCGTGTGCCACCCCAGTGCCGCCGTGCGGAGGTCGCGTGCCCGGTCGAGCGCGTCGTCATGGTCCTCGCCGTCGTACTCGATGGCGAGCTTCGCCTCCGGATAGGCCAGGTCGAACCGCACGTCGAGGTCTCGCCGCTCGTCGCGCAGGCGGTGCTGGACATCCGGCGCGGGTAGCCCGGCCAGGACGAGCAGCAGCCGCAGCCTGGTCTCGGGCGGCGACTCCGCACGCGGGTCGGCGAGCTCCACCACCCGGTCCAGCCGCCGGGCGCCCGGTGCTCCCGGGGTCACGAGACGCCTGCGGAGCAGCGCCGCCGGGTCGAACCCGGGTGAGAGCGACACCGTCCTCGACCGTGCGACCGAGTCCGGGCCGTGTACCGGGCCGGGGACGAACGTGGGCCGCCGACGCCGCGCGGCGGCCAGCGCATCGACCGCCACCACGGCTTCCACCAGGTCGAGACGCCGGGCGAGGTCCCACGCGGTGCGCTCGGGCGACGTCGTCAGCACGCCGTCGACGGCCCCGACGTCGGCTGCGGCGAACGTGCCGCGACGGACGCGTAACCCCGGGCGTCCGCGGACGTGGCCCGCGACGAGGATCTCGGCCGGCGCGGACCACGGCCCGCACGAGGCGCCGAGCAGCTCGGCTGCGGAGTACCCCGCGAGGACACCACCCGACGTCGCGGCCAGCAGGTACGCGGCCCGCGCCCACACCGCACAGGTGAGCGTCACCGACGCGTCGACGTAGATGTCGGGGAACAACCGGTGATAGCCCCGACCGCGCAGGGCGCCCTTGGTCACCCGGCCGGACGCGATCGACTCGGACCCCCGGAACGGCTCCACTCCCATCCCGGCACCGTGCCCGTCCGATGCACGGGACCGAGCGCGTTCACGGCGGACCGGTCACCATCGCGAACGCCGGTGACCGGGACGTCAGAGCTGTTCGATCATGCGGCAGGAACCCTGACGTCCCGTTCGATAGCGGGTCAGGCGGGGAGGGCCTGCTCGCCGAGGACCTCGCTGACCTCGGCGGCGGAGATGTCGCCCTCGCGCAGGAGGCGCGGGGTGGCATCGGTCAGGTCGACGATCGTGGAGGCGACCGGGTCGCCGGACGGGCCGCCGTCGAGGTAGACGCCGACGCTCGGGCCGAGCTGGTCGGCCGCGTCGGTGACGTTCGACGCCGGCGGGCGACCGGAGGTGTTCGCGCTGGAGACGGCCATCGGGCCGACCTCGCGCAGCAGCTCCAGAGCGACCGGGTGCAGCGGCATCCGCAGCATCACCGTGCCGCGGGTGGTGCCCAGGTCCCAGGCCAGCGACGGCGCGTGCGGCAGCACCAGTGACAGCGCACCCGGCCAGAACGCCTCGATCAGCGAGCGTGCGCCGGACGGGACGCCGGTGACCAGGCCGTCGATCGTCGTCCAGGAGCCGACGAGCACCGGGACCGGCATGTCCGGTCCGCGGTTCTTCGCGGCCAGCAGCGCCCGGACGGCCTCACCGGAGAACGCGTCGCAGCCCACGCCGTAGACGGTGTCGGTCGGCAGCACCACCAGCCCGCCGGTGCGTACCGCCCGCGCGGCCGCCGCGAGACCGCGCACGCGCTGGTCCGGATCGGCGCAGTCGAACGTCGGCACGGTGTTCACCCAAGTCACGGTCGGTCAGCCTACGACCGGGCCACGGACGGCTCAGGAGCGGGCACCGGTCGGGGCCGGCACCCGCCGGGCGGTGACGAACCGCGGCCGCCCGTTGAGGTCGGTGTGCTCCACGACATCGGACAGCGTCCGGCGGCGGCGGAGCATCGCGGGCACGGAGTCGCCCTGGGTGTCGTCGTGCTCGATCGCCAGTGCCGCTCCGTGTCGCAGCAGCCCGGTCGCGGTGCCGAGGACGGCCGCGATGATCTCGGTGCCGTCCGGTCCGCCGAACACGGCGTCCGGCGGGTCCCACGCGGTCACCTCGGGCGGCAGCGCGGTGCCGTCCGGGACGTAGGGCGGGTTGCAGACGACGAGGTCCACCACTGCCTCGAGCTCGACGAGCAGGTTCGACCACCGCACGTCCGCGTGGTGCAGCGTGACCGGCCGCCCGCCGCCGGCGACGTGCGCGTCGATGTTGCGCTTCGCCCAGCTCAGGGCCACCGGGTCGGCCTCGAGCGCGTGCACGCTCGCGTCCGGGCGCGACGCCGCGAACGCCAGCGCGAGCGCGCCCGACCCGGTGCACAGGTCGAGCACCGTCGGCGACCGCACGTCGCGCAGCGCGCCGAGGCCCCACTCGAGCAGCAGCTCGGTCTCCGGGCGCGGCACGAACACCCCCGGTCCGACTGCGACCTCGACCGGGCCGAGCGCCGCGGTGCCCAGGATGTGCTGCAGCGGCTCGCGGGTGGCCCGCCGGGCCGCGAGCTCGCGCAGCCGCGCCACCACCGGCGGGTCGACCAGCGGGATCATCGGCAGCTTCGACCGCGGCTCGCCGAGCACGTGGGCCGCGAGCAGCTCGGCGTCCACCCGGGGCGACGACACCCCGGCCGCCTCCAGCGCCCGCGTCGCCTCCCCGACGGCGACCCGCAGCGGCAGCCTGCTCACTCGGCGGAGCCCCCGGTGCTGGAGGCGACCGCCTCCGCGCGCTCGGCCGCCGTGAGCGCGCCGAGCACGTCGTCGAGGTGCCCGTCGAGCACGGTGGAGAGGTTGTGCGCCTTGAACCCGACCCGGTGGTCGGAGATCCGGTTCTCCGGGAAGTTGTAGGTTCGGATCCGCTCCGAGCGGTCCACCGTGCGGACCTGCGACCTACGGTCGGCGGAGGCCTGCTCGGCCGCCTCGGCCTCGGCCCTCGCCTGCAGACGGGCCCGCAGGACCTCCATGGCCCGCGCCTTGTTCTGCAGCTGCGAGCGCTCGTTCTGGCAGGTCACGACGATGCCGGTGGGCAGGTGGGTGATCCGGACGGCGGAGTCGGTGGTGTTCACGCTCTGCCCGCCGTGCCCGGAGGAGCGGTACACGTCGACCCGCAGGTCCTTCTCCTCGATCTCGACGTCCGGGGCCTCGTCGGCCTCCGGGAACACCAGGACGCCGGCCGCGGAGGTGTGCACGCGGCCCTGCGACTCGGTGACCGGCACGCGCTGCACCCGGTGCACGCCGCCCTCGAACTTCAGCGACGCCCACACCCCGGCCCCGTTGTCCCCTGCCCGCCCGGAGCGCACCGACACCGTGACGTCCTTGTATCCGCCCAGGTCGGACTCGGTGAACCCGAGGATCTCGGTGCGCCAGCCGCGGGACTCGGCGTAGCGGGTGTACATCCGCAGCAGGTCCGCCGCGAACAGCGCGGACTCCTCGCCGCCCTCGCCGGACTTCACCTCGAGGACGACGTCGTCGGCGTCGTGCGGGTCCCGCGGCACCAGCAGCTCGGCGAGCTTCGTCTCCAGCTCGACGATCCGGGCGGTCAGGGCGTCGGCCTCGGCGGCGAACGCGTGGTCCTCTGCGGCCAGCTCGAGCGCGGCGTCCCGGTCGGCGCGGGCGGCCGAGAGCTCGCGGGCCACGGCGACGACCGGGCCGAGCTCGGCGTAGCGGCGGCCCAGCTTGCGCGCGGCGGCCGGGTCGGCCTGCACCTCCGGGTCGGCCAGGCGCTGCTCCAGCTCGGCGTGCTCGTCGAAGAGCGCGTCGACCGACAGGGCGGGGGCCGGGGTACTCATCGCTGCGGGTTCCGTTCTGGGATGGGCGGAGAAGGCTCTGACACGCGAACGGCGCCCGTCACCTCGCGCGGAGGTGACGGGCGCCGATGGCGAGAGCTACTTGGCCGAACCCGCGCGGCGCTTGCCGTAGCGCGCCTCGAACCGGGCGACGCGGCCGCCGGAGTCCAGGATCCGCTGCTTGCCCGTGTAGAAGGGGTGGCAGGCGGAGCAGGTCTCGACGAACATCGAGCCGGTCGTCTTGGTGCTGCGGGTCGTGAACTGGTTGCCGCAACCGCAGGTGACCTGGGTCTCGACGTACTCGGGGTGGATTCCCGCACGCATGGCGTTTCCTCTCATCGTGGCCGCCGGGTCCTTTCCCGAGTGTCTCGGGGCAGGTGAACCGGTGCCGGAAGCTGACATCTCATTCAACCACCCGACCCCGGCGGGTGTTCCCGCCGGGGCCGGTGTGGGGTCGTGCGCGGATGTCACTGCCGGAGCAGTGCTACCCGCTCACGGTCACTCGTTGTCGCTGCCGGGCGTCTGCTTCGCGACGTCCATCAGGAACTCGATGTTGGTCTTGGACTTCTTGAGCCGGTTGAGCACCAGGTCGATGGCCTGCTGGTCGTCCAGCGCGGCGAGCACCCGGCGCAGCCGGACCACCACCGCGTGCTCGTCCGGCGACATCAGCAGCTCTTCCTTGCGGGTGCCGCTGTCGCCGATGTCGATCGCCGGGAAGACGCGCTTGTCGGCGATCTTGCGGTCCAGCTTGAGCTCGGCGTTGCCGGTGCCCTTGAACTCCTCGAAGATCACCGTGTCCATCGTCGACCCGGTCTCGACCAGCGCGGTGGCGAAGATCGTCAGCGAACCGCCGTCCTCGATGTTGCGCGCCGCGCCGAGGAAGCGCTTCGGCGGGTAGAGCGCCGTGGAGTCGACACCACCGGAGAGGATCCGGCCCGACGCGGGCGCGGCCAGGTTGTAGGCGCGGCCCAGGCGGGTGATGTTGTCCAGCAGCACGACCACGTCGTAGCCCATCTCGACCAGGCGCTTGGCCCGCTCGATGGACAGCTCCGCGATCGTGGTGTGGTCCGACGGCGGCCGGTCGAAGGTCGACGCGATGACCTCGCCCTTCACCGACCGCTGCATGTCGGTGACCTCTTCGGGCCGCTCGTCGACCAGCACCACCATCAGGTGGCACTCCGGGTTGTTCGTGGTGATCGCGTTCGCCAGGTTCTGCATGATCGTGGTCTTGCCGGCCTTGGGCGGCGATACGATCAGCGCGCGCTGCCCCTTGCCGACCGGCATCACCAGGTCGATCACCCGGGTGGTCAGGTTCGTGGGCTCGGTCTCGAGGCGCAGCCGCTCGTTCGGGTAGAGCGGGGTCAGCTTCGTGAACTCCGGACGGGCCTTCGCGGTCTCCGGGTCGCTGCCGTTCACCGTGTCCACGCGGACCAGCGGGTTGAACTTGGCCCGCTGCTGCTCGCTCTCCCGCGGCTGGCGGACCGCTCCGGTGATCGCGTCACCGCGGCGCAGGCCGTTCTTGCGCACCATCGACATCGAGACGTAGACGTCGGTCGGGCCGGACAGGTAGCCGGTGGTCCGGACGAACGCGTAGTTGTCCAGGATGTCCACGATGCCCGCGACGGGCAGCAGGACGTCGTCGTCGCGGATCTCGGTGTCGACGTTGCCGCCGCCACCGCCGGTGCGCTCCCGGTCGCGACCGCGCCGACGGTCCCGGAACCGGCGGCCGCGACGGCCGCGGCCGTCACCGTCGTCGTCCTCGACGTCGTTGCGATTGTCGTTGCGGGTGTCGTTGCGGCCGTTGCCACCGCGCGTGTCGTTCGCGCCGCGGTTGTCGTTGGCGCCGCGGTTGTCGTTCGCGCCGCGGTTGTCGCTGGCGTTGCGGTTGTCGTTCCCGCCGCGCCCGTTGTCGTTACCGCCGCGACCGTTGTCGTTGTTCCGGCCGGAGTCGTTGCCGCGGGCGTTGTCGCCGCCACGGGCGCTTTCGCCGCCCCGGGCGTTGTCGCCGCCCCGGCCGTTGCCGTCCCGGTTGCCGCCGTTGTTGCGGTCCCGGTTGTCGCCGCCCCGGCCGTTGTCGGCCTGGTCGTTGCCGCCACGGTTGCGGTTGCGGCGGTCCTGGCGGGTGTCGCCGTTGTCGGCGTTGCCGTTCTGCTGGCCGGCGTCGGTCCGCGGGGCCTCGGTGGTGGCGCCGTTGGCGGACCCGTTCTGGTCCTGCGGGCGCTCGTCGACGCCGTCGGTGTCGCCGCCGCGACGACGGGTCCGTCCACGACGGCCACCGCCCTCGGTCGCAGACGCGGACTCCTGGTCCGTGGACCCGGTTCCGGTCGAGGAGCTGTCGTCGGCGGCCGTCTTCGCCGACGCCGAGCGCCGCGGCGCGGAGGCC
>NZ_JADQDD010000092.1 GCF_019263595.1 Pseudonocardia sp. KRD291
CGCTGTTGTCCTGCGACCCGCCGGTCCAGGGGCGGTCCGCGGCCGGCCACAGCTCGACGGCCAGCACCCACCAGCCGGCCGAGACCACCAGCGCCACCGCGGCCAGCACCAGGCCACGGATCCGCCGTCCGACCCCGACCGGCGCGTACACGGTCCACACCGCCGCGAGCACGGGCAGGACGAGGAACGCCTGCAGCATCTTGGCCAGGAAGCCGACCCCGACCAGCGCCGCGGCCAGCACGAGCCAGTGCGCCGCCCCGGCCTCGACCGCCCGCAGCACGGCGTAGGCGGCGCCGACGAGCGCCAGCACCAGCAAGGCGTCCGGGTTGTTGAACCGGAAGATCAGCACCGCGACCGGGGTGAGGGCCAGCACCCCGCCGGCGATCAGGCCGGCGCCGCCGCCCGCGACCCGTCGTACAGCGGCGTGCAGCAGCGCGACCGTGCCGACGCCCATCAGCGCCTGCGGGACCAGGATGCTCCAGCTGCTCAGACCGAAGATCCGCACGGACAGCCCGGTGACCCACAGTGCCCCGGGCGCCTTGTCCACGGTGATCGCGTTCGCGGCGTCGGAGGAGCCGAAGAACCAGGCCTTCCAGCTGGTGCCGCCGGCCTGCGCGGCCGCGGAGTAGAACGCGTTCGCCCAGCCGGAGCGCGACAGCCCCCACAGGTAGAGCGCCGCCGTGCCGCACAGCAGCACCGCGAGCAGGACGCGGTGCGGTGTGACGCGTCCACCGCCACGTCGGTCCGGTGACGGGGGCCCGCCCGTTGCCGGTGGGCGGGGCGGGGGATCGGTGCGAGGTTCGCGCAGCGTGCTGGTCACGGTGGCGACGATCGCCGCGTGCGCTGTGCGCGCCCGGTGCCGACGCTGTGTCCCGGCTGTGAGTCGGGCCGCTCCGGGACGGCCTGCGGGCGGGCGCGCACTACGGTGTGGGTGTGCGACCGATCGGCTGGCGTCCCCGTCTGGTCGCCCTGGACATCGACGGCACCGTCGTGCACGGCGCCTCCCCGCCGACCCCGCCGGTCCGCGCCGCGATCGACCGCGCGGCCCGCCACGCCGAGGTCATGCTCTGCACCGGGCGCACCGTCGTCGGTGTCGCGGCGGCACTGGACCAGCTCGCGATGACCCGCGGCACCACGCTGACCTCGAACGGCGCCGTGGAGCTCGACACCGCGACCCGGGAGGTGCGCACGGTGGTCCGCTTCGACGTCTCCGACGCGCTGGCCCGGCTGCGCGAGCGGTTCCCGGACGGGCACTTCGCCTGCGAACACGTCGGTGTCGGGCAGCGGGTGAGCGCGCCGTTCCCGGCCGGCGTCCTGGCCGGGCGGGTGACCGAGGTCGGGATCGAGGGCCTGATCGCCGAGCCGTCCCCGAAACTGATCATGTACTGGCCCGGGCGGACCCCGGCCCAGACCCGGGAGCGCGCGGCCGGGCTGGACCTGCCGGACGCGACCGTCACGCTGGACCACGAGGTGCCGTGGGTGACGGTCGTCGCGGCCGGGGTGTCCAAGGCCTCCGGTCTGGCCCGGGTGACCCGTCGCCTCGGGATCGACGCCGCGGACGTGCTCGCGGTCGGCGACGGCGACAACGACCGGGAGATGCTGCGCTGGGCCGGGCACGGCGTCGCGATGGGCCAGGGACCGGACACCGTCCGCGCCGACGCCGACGAGGTGACCGCCCCCGTGACCGCCGACGGACTGGCCGACGCCCTGGACCGCTGGTTCGCCACGACCGCCGACAGGACGAGGAGAACCGTTCGGAGTCCTGATGGACTGTGAGGGCTGACTCCCGGCCGCCGCGGTCCTAGCGTCGAGGGCAGATCAACGACGAATCCGATGGGGATGGAGTCGATGGCGCGACACTGGGTCCAGGAGACACCGGCGGACACCCGCCGTGCGACGTGGTCGACCGCGCCGGTGCCCGACACCGCGGACGAGCCCGCCGCCGACGTCCGCCCGATCGTCCCCGCCGCGCGCAGGCCCGCGCCGACCGAGGTGCAGGCGTCGGAGGCCGCGTCCGCCTGAGACAGCGCGCTCGAGACGGGCCGCCTGAGGCGGGTCGCCTGCGACGGGGGCTCCGGCTCAGGAGATCTGCTGCGGCGGCCCGGCGACCAGCGGCGTGACCGGCTCCAGCGCCGCGCCGCAGGACGGGGGCCGCGCCCCGGTGCCGGTGTCCAGCCGCACGTCGACGGCCCAGCGCCGGCCGTCGGGGTCGCGCACCTCGACGACGCCCGCGCCGTCCACCGCGTCCACGACGAGACCGGCCGCGTCCCTGCTCCCGGTGTGCTCGCGCACGGCGATCTCGGCGACCTGCGCGATCGGCTCCAGGCCGACGTGCCCGCGGCAGTCCTTCACCTCGACCTCGCCCAGCCCGGCGGCCTTGCGGGCGTCGACGGCGGTGGCCGCGTCCAGGCGCCCGTAGGCGTATCCGGTCGGCAGCACCAGCGCCGTCGGGGCGAAGCGGTGCCCGCCCAGGTGCGTGCACTCCCACACCCCGCCGGACGGTTCGGCGGCGGCGACGGCCGCGGCCAGCGCCCGTCCGCGGACCGCGCAGCAGACGTCGCGACGCCCGTGCGCACACACCAGCAGCAGGGGGTCGAGGACCGGCTCACCGGCGGAGAGGTCGAACGAGACCGTGTCCAGGTCGGCCGGACCGCGCACGGTCGAGGCCACCACCCGGGACCGGCCGGGGGTCAGGTCGGCGACGAACACGGCGCGCTCGTCGTCGGTCTCCCGACCGCGTCGTCCGGGACGGCGGATCAGCAGCAGCGTGACGCCCTGGTGACGCAGGCGCTCGGCGAGCCCGGCGATGGCCTCGTCGGGGTGCGCGGCGACCCGCGGCGGCCATACCCCGACGTGCTCGACGGCGACGACCCGGCGCATCGCGGGAGCGGTGCCGGCCAGCGGCTCACCGGCGTCCGAGCTCAGCGCCGCGCAACCCCGCACCGCGAGGTCGTGCACGCCGTCCACCGTCATCGGTGCAGTCTAGGCAAGGACAGGCTCAGCTCAATCGGGTGACCGCCGATTTACGCCATCCGGGGGGTAGGCATGGTGGCCTACTGGTCCTGGCCGGGCAGCTCGGCGCGCAGCACCTTGCCGGTCTGGTTGCGGGGCAGCTCGTCGAGGAAATGGACGTCGCGCGGTACCGCGAACTTCGCCAGGTCGCCGCGGACCAGGTCGCGGACGGCGTCCTCGTCGAGCGACGCCCCGTCGGCGCGCACGACGTAGGCCGCGAGCCGCTGCCCGAACTTCTCGTCGGGGACGCCGAGCACCGCCACCTCGCGGACGCCCTCGGCGTTCGCGATCAGGTCCTCGACCGGGCCCGGGTGCACGTTCTCCCCGCCGGAGACGATCATGTCGTCGGCCCGGCCGGTGAGGTGCAACCGGCCCCTGTCGTCGAGGTGTCCCACGTCGCCGGTGCCGAGCAGGCCGTCGCGCTCCTCCAGCGAGCTCTCGCCGCCGGTGTAGCCGTCGAAGGGGAGGTCGTTGCCGACGAAGACCCGGCCCTCGACGTCCGGCCCGACCGGCCGGTCGTCGTCGCCCAGGATGATCAGCGTGGTGCCGGCCGGGGCGCGGCCCGCGGTGCCCGGGGCGTCGCGCAGGTCGGCCGGCCCGGCGATCGAGACCCAGGAGACCTCGGTGGAGCCGTAGAGGTTGTAGAGGCAGTCGCCGAAACGGTCCATGAAGCCCAGCGCCTGCCCGGCCGGCAGCGCCGACCCGCTCACCGCGACGATCCGCGGGCGGTGCGGGCCGGCCCAGCCGTCCCGGTCGTTCCCGTCCCCGACGTGCTCGAGCACCCGCTGCAGCATCACCGGCACCGCGAAGATCGTCGTGCACCGGCGGCGCTCGACGACGTCGAGGAACGCCTGCGGCTCGAACCTGCGCTGCAGCACGACCGTCGACCCGTGCAGCGACGCCAGCATCAGCGCGGCGTTGCCCCAGGTGTGGAACAGGGGTGCGGAGATCAGCACCGGCTCGCCGGCCTGCAGCGGGATCGCGGACAGGATCGACGCGGCCGGTGCGAGGCTGGAGGGGTGCGGGCGCTTGGCGCCCTTCGGCGTGCCGGTGGTGCCGGAGGTCAGCACGATCATCCGGCTGCGCTCGGGCTTGAACGGCAGCTCCCGCGGGCCCCCGGAGGACGCCATCTCCTCCAGCGTCCCGGGCCCGTCGCCGTCGGTGCGCACGATCCGCGGCCCGTCCGGGACCAGCTCGGCGAAGTCCGGGTCGGTGACGACCGTGTGCAGCTTCTGCTGCTCGGTGACCCCGCGCAGCTGCTCGGGCGAGAGCCCGGTGTTGAGCAGCACCACGTCGGCGCCCGCCTTGCCGGCCGCGACCATCACCTCGACCGGGGCCCGGTGGTTGCGGCACAGGATGCCCACGGCGCCGCCGGGCGCGGCACCGGAGGCCAGCAGCGCCTGCGCGATCCGGTCGGTGCGCGCGTCCAGCTCGGCGTAGGTGAGCACGCCGTCGTCGTCGACCACGGCGAGCCGGTAGGGGTGCCGGGCCGCGCCGACGCAGAACGCGGCGGTCACGCTGTACCCGTAACGGGCCAGGGCCCGGCCCATCCCGTAGAGCCGTTCCGGACGGATCGGGCGCACCACCCCGGAGCGGGTCAGCGCGATCGCGGCGCGGGCGGTTCCGGTACCGATCTCGAGTGCCGAGCGGGCGGCGTCGGCGATGGATCCGGGCATCGAGGACGGGGCCATGGGGCCAGTCTGTCAGGACCCCGCGGGGGCGCACGGGCACCGGGGGAGTCGCTCTGTGCCGGACGTCACGGCCGATGACCATTACGTTTCGTTGCGTGACGACGATGTGCTTCGTGGCGGGTCCACCGGCCCGCCGCCGCGTCACGACCGTCGGGGACCTCGATGCGCCTGTACCTTACCTCCACCACCACGACCAGCTCCGCAACCCGCCGCGGCGGCTCCGTACTGGCCCGCGCGACCCGCCCGGTGAAGGGCATGCCCGCCTTCGGCCCGGTCGCGGACACCTGCCGCTGCGGCGCCGACCGCTCGGCCACCGCCAGGACCCGCCCCTGGCGGGACTGCCCGGCCTGCACCCCGGTCCGCGCCCCGCGCTGACCGGGTCGCCCGCGACGCGCTCACCTACGGCGCGCGAAGGGGAGGAGGGTCGGCCCGGTCGGCGTGAGGGGGGTACGCGCCGACCGGGCCGGTCGTCCGGCTGCGGGCATGCAGCCGGCTCTCACCGGGGGAGCGCGCACGTGGACGGGGGTTCCACCCGCGCGGCCCCGGGAGCTACTCGGAGGCCGCGGCTCTCCCGCGCCGGAGCAGGCCGCGGGCCTGCCGGCGGCGTTCCGACGCGGCCAGCCCGCGTTGGGGCAGCGACAGCCGCCAGATCGAGCGGGTGGCCTGCCAGAACTGCCGCGGGAACGGGCCGGTGGTGTAGGGCAGGTCGTACTTCTCGCACAGCGCCCGGACCTTGACCGCGATCTCCGGGTACCGGTTCGACGGCAGGTCCGGGAACAGGTGGTGCTCGATCTGGTAGCCGAGGCTGCCCGACATCACGTGCATCAGCCGGTTCCCGTCGAAGTTGGCCGACCCGAGCAGCTGGCGCAGGTACCACTCGCCGCGCGTCTCGTCGTCGAGCTCCTCCTCGGTGAACACCTCGGCGCCGTCCGGGAAGTGCCCGCAGAAGATGATCGCGTAGGACCAGACGTTGCGGACGACGTTGGCGGTCGCGTTCGCGGTCAGCGTGGACAGGAATGCCGGACCGGTGAGCAGCGGGAAGAGCAGGTAGTCCTTGCTCATCTGGCGGGCGTGCTTGCGCCCGATCACGGCGAGCTTGCGGCGGAACTCCGCCGGGTCCTCCACGTTGAGCTTCGCGAGGCTGTCGATGTCCAGGTCGTGCAGCGATACCCCGTGCTCGAACAGCAGCATCAGCAGGAAGTTCACGACCGGCTGGGTCAGGTAGTACGGGTGCCACGGCTGGTCCGAGCGCACGCGCAGGATCTCGTACCCGACGTCCTTGTCCTTGCCGATCACGTTCGTATAGGTGTGGTGCACGTAGTTGTGCGAGTGCCGCCACTGGTCGGCGGGGCACACGTTGTCCCACTCCCACGTCGACGAGTGGATCTCCGGATCGTTCATCCAGTCCCACTGGCCGTGCATGACGTTGTGGCCGATCTCCATGTTCTCGAGGATCTTGGCCACGGCCAGCATCGCCGTCCCGGCCACCCACAGCGGCGGGATCCGGCTGCCGAACAGCGCGACCCGCGCGGCCACGTTGAGCCTGCGCTGCAGCGTGATGACCGAGCGGATGTAGTCCGCGTCGGCCTGGTTGCGCGCCTCCTCGACGTCGCGGCGGATCGCGTCGAACTCGCGTCCGAGCGCCTCCACGTCGGCGGGGGCGAGGTGGGCGAACTCCTTGACGTCGGCGATGGCCATCGGCGTTCCCTCCGGCTTCTCAGATGTCGATCACGCAGTCGCCGGCCGCGGCCGTGACACACGTCTGGATCTTCTCGGTCGGATTGCCCTCGTCGTTGCGGGTCTCGGTCCCGTCGCGCAGGTCGCGGACCGCGCCGGAGCGGAGCGGGACGACGCAGGTGTGGCAGATCCCCATCCGGCAGCCGTAGGGCAGCGACAGCCCCGCCTTCTCACCGGCCTCCAGGATGGTGGTCGCGCCGTCGGCGTCGACACCGGTCCCGGACCCGGAGAAGGTGATCGTGCCGCCCTCGGCCTCGACGCCGGACAGGTCCGCGGAGAACCGCTCGATGTGCAGCCCGTCCGCCACCCCGGCGTCGGTCCAGACCTGCTCGGCGTCGTCGAGCATCGCCGTCGGACCGCACGCCCAGGCCTGCCGTTCGCGCCAGTCCGGGCACACGTCGTCGAGGCGGGTGAGGTCGAGCCGGCCCGAGGTGGTCGTGTGGTGGTGACGTACCTGCAGGCCCGGGTGTCGTGCGGCGAGCGCGTCGAGCTCCTCGGCGAAGATGACCGCGTCCCGGTCCGGGGCGGTGTGCACGGCGACCACGTCGGGCATGGTGCCCCGCCGGTCCAGCGTGCGCAGCATGGCCATGATCGGGGTGATGCCGCTGCCGCCGGTCAGGAACAGCACCTTCTCCGGCGGGGGGTCGGGCAGGACGAAGTCGCCGCGCGGCGCCGCGAGCCGGACCAGCGTCCCCGGCTCGACCCCGCCGACCAGGTGCCGGGACAGGAACCCCTCCGGCATCGCCTTGACCGTGACCGAGATGCGCCCCCGGTCGCGCCGCGGCGGGGAGGTCAGCGAGTAGGAGCGCCAGTGGAAGCGGCCGTCGAGCTGGACCGCGATCCCGACGTACTGGCCCGGCTGGTGGTCGAACGCCCAGCCCCAGCCCGGCTTGATCACCAGGGTGACCGCGTCGTCGGTCTCCGGGACCACCTCCACGACCCGCCCGCGCAGCTCGCGCGCGGACCAGAGCGGGTTGAGCAGTAGCAGGTAGTCGTCCGGGAGCAGGGGGGTGGTGAACCGCGCCGCGGTCCGGCGCAGCCGGCGCGTCCCGCGCGGCAACCGGGCCGGTGGACTGGTCATCGGACTGCCCTCGTCTCGCGGGGAGAGGTGATGCTTCTGCTGGGCGGACAGTACTATCCATGACGAGGTCGGTGTCAACGTGAAGGGCGGTGTGTGCGGTGAGCTGCAGGAACAGAGTGTGGATCGGGTCGTCGTCGACGACGCGATCATGAGACATCAGTTCTTGTCGATGTCATGACGAATGGATCGCGGACCGAGCGTGGCGCAGCGGGGAGTTCCCCGGCGGCCTCGTCCGGTTCGCGTGGATAGGGTCTGCGTCGATGACCGGTACGGGCGACGAACTGACGATCGACGGGCTGGCGGCGCGGTCCGGGATGACCGTCCGCAACGTGCGTGCGCACCTCTCGCGGGGCCTGCTGCCGCCTGGTGACCTGCGCGGTCGCACCGCCTACTACGGGCCGTCGCACGTGGCCCGGCTGGAGCTGATCTCCGGGCTGCAGCGGCGCGGCTTCTCCCTCGCCGCGATCGGCGTCCTGATCAACCAGTCGTCCTCGGGCGGCGCCGAGGAGGCCCTGCGTCTCTACCGCGGGATGCTCGCGCCCTGGCAGCCCGAGGACCCGGTGGAGATGGCCGAGGCCGAGTTCCCGGACTGGCTCGGGGTGACGCTCCCGGACGGCACGCTGGAGGCACTGCGAGGCTCCGGGATGATCGAGGAGGCCGGCCCCGGACGGCTCCGCGTGATCAACCCGGCGATGGTCCGGGCCGGCGCGCAGGCCGTCGCGATCGGGATCCCGGCCGACGCGATCATCGAGGTGGGCGTGTCACTGGAGGAGCGCACACGGGGAATCGCGGAGATGTTCGTCGCGCTGTTCAAGGACCACCTGTGGAACCCGCACGTGGCGGCCGGGCTCCCGCGCGAGGGCGCCGTCGACGTCCGGACGGCCGTGGAGGCACTGCAGCCGGTGGCGACCCAGGCGCTGCTCGGGGCGTTCCGCTCCACCATGCAGCAGACGATGGACACGTTCATCGCCGAGCTCTCCGAGGACCTCGTGCCGCGGGAGAGGAAGAAGTAGCCGCGCGGCTCAGGGTGTGGCCGGCAGCCGCACCGTGAACGTCGTGCGCCCGGGAACGCTGTCCACCGAGACCGTCCCGTGGTGGGCCGCGACGACCGCGGACACGATCGCCAGCCCCAGCCCGGTGCTCGGGGTGTCGTTGCCGGCCCGGGTGCGCGACGCCGCGCCGCGGGCGAACCGCTCGAACACCCGCGGCAGCGTCTCCGGCGCGATCCCCGGGCCGGAGTCGGTCACGGTCAGGGTCGCCGCGCCGCCCGGCTCCGTGGTCAGCCCGACCGTCACCGTCGTGCCCTGCGGGGTGTGGGTGCGGGCGTTGGCCAGGAGGTTCGCCATCACCTGGGCGAGACGACCGGCGTCGCCGTCGACGGTGACCGGCTCGTCCGGCAGGTCCGGCACCCAGCGATGCCCCGGTCCGGCGACGTGGGCGTCGCCGACGGCGTCGAGTACCAGACGGGTCAGATCGACCGGCGTGCGCTCGAGCGGGCGTCCGGCGTCCAGGCGGGCCAGCAGGAGCAGGTCCTCCACCAGCGTGGACATCCGCTCGGCCTGCGAGGAGATCCGGACCAGCGCGTGCGCCGTGCCGGCCGGTACCGGGTCGGGCTCGCGTCGCGACAGCTCGGCGTAGCCGCGGATCGCGGCCAGCGGGGTGCGCAGCTCATGGCTGGCGTCGGCGACGAACCGGCGCAACCGCGTCTCCGAGTCCTGACGGGCCGCGAGCGCGCCCTCGACGTTGTCCAGCATCCGGTTCAGCGCCGTGCCGACCTGCCCGACCTCGGTGCGCGGGTCCGGGTCCGGCACCCGCGCGGCCAGGTGCACCTCGCCGCGGTCCAGCGGCAGAGTGCCGACCTGCCCGGCGACCCCGGCCACCCGTTCCAGCGGGCGCAGCTCGCGCCGGACCAGCACGGTCGCCGCCACCCCGGCGACGACCACCGCGCCGCCCAGGACGACCACCTCGATCAGCAGCAGGCGCCCGGTGACGTCCGCGACGTCGTCGTTCGGGCGGCCCAGCACGTAGGTCAGGCCGTCCGAGCCGACGACCGCGTCCACCCGGTACTCGCCGCCGGAGAGCTCCAGGTCCTGCGGACGGTCCTGCGGGGCCACGGTCGCCAGCAGGGCCAGGTCCGCGGCCGGGATGTCGGCGCGCACGCCGCCCTGGTCGATCAGCTCGGCCCGGGTCGCGGCGCCGTCCCGCACGACGGCGCCGATCGACCCCGGGCCCTGGGGCCCGAGGAAGAACCCGCCCGACGGCACGCCGTCGGGGGTGCCGTCGCCGGGCGGGGGCGGGCGCAGCGCTCCGGTGGCGGACTTCTCGAACCGCTCCACCGACATCTCGACCTCGCGGTCCTGGCGGTCGTCGAGGAAGTGCTGCAGCGAGACCGACGTCGCGACCCCGATCGCCACGCACGCCAGCGTGAACAGCAGCAGCACGGTGATCACCAGCCGCGCCCGCAGCGAGCGGACGCGGCCCGCGACCCGCGCCGTCACCACTGCGGCGCCACGATCACTCGCTCGCCGGGCGCAGCACGTACCCGGCCCCGCGCACCGTGTGGATCATCGGGGCGCGGCCGGCGTCGATCTTCTTGCGCAGGTAGGACACGTAGAGCTCGACCACGTTGGACTGGCCGCCGAAGTCGTAGTGCCACACCCGGTCCAGGATCTGGGCCTTCGACAGGACGCGGCGCGGGTTGCGCATCAGGAACCGCAGCAGCTCGAACTCGGTCGCGGTCAGCTCGATCGCGGAGTCGCCGCGGCGGACCTCGTGCCCGTCCTCGTCCATCACCAGGTCGCCGACGGCGAGCTCGCCGTCATGGCGCGCCGCCGCCATCCCGGCCCGGCGCAGCAGCCCGCGCAACCGCGCGACGAGCTCCTCCAGGCTGAACGGCTTGGTCACGTAGTCGTCGCCGCCCGCGGTGAGCCCGGCGATCCGGTCCTCCACCGCGTCGCGCGCGGTCAGGAACAGCACCGGCACCTCGGGGACGTCGGCGCGCATCCGGCGCAGCACCTCGAACCCGTCCAGGTCGGGCAGCATGACGTCGAGGACGACGGCGTCCGGGCGGAACTCGCGGGCGTGCCGGACCGCGGCGAGCCCGTCGGCGGCGGTGCGGACCTCCCAGCCCTCGTAGCGCAGGGCCATCGAGAGCAGGTCCGACAGGGTGGGCTCGTCGTCGACGACGAGCACGCGGATCGGGCTCCCGTCGGCCCGCTGCAGCGCTGCCTCGCGTCCGCGTCCGCTCACCTCGGTCATGGTAGTCAGCACACCCCACGAGCCTGTGCGTCAGCTGTGTGCGCCCTGTAGCCGTTCTGTGGGCGTGGGCTACCGGGCGCGCCAGTACCCCGTCGCGTAGACGGCGCGGCGGTCGAGCCCGCGGTCCTCGAGCAGGTGCGAGCGCAGGTCGCGGACCGCCGCCGACTCGCCGGAGAGCCATGCCTGCCCCCGCCCCGAGGGCAGCTCCGCGGCCCGCACGGCCGCGACCAGCGGCGCGCCGGGGGGCTCGTCGCCCCGGTGCACCCACGTCACCTCGGCCGCGCCCGGCAGCTCCTGCTCCTCGCCGGCGTCGGCGACCTCGAGGAACGCCAGGACCGGGACCCCGGGGGTGTCCTCGAGCGTCTCCAGGACCGTCGCGACGGCGGGCAGCGCGGACTCGTCGCCGATCACCACCTGGAACGCCGCGTCCGCGTCCGGGGCCCAGCGTCCGCCCGGCTCGGACACCCCGACCCAGCGGCCCGGTACCGCCTCCTGGGCCCACGCCGCGGCCGGACCGTGCCCGGAGTGCACGACGAAGTCGACGTCGAGCTCGCCCGCCGCGTCGTCGAAGCGGCGCACCGTGTAGGTGCGGATCACCGGGCGCGCCTCGCCGGCGGGCCAGACCGGGCCGGCGGTGCTCGCGCGCGGGACGGCCGGGCGGTCCTGGCCGTCGACCGGGAAGAACATCTTGATCCGGCGGTCCGGGCCGTGGCCGGGAAAGCCGTCGAGCTCGTCGCCCGTCAGCGTCACCCGGATCATCCGCGGGGTCACCCGCGTCGTGCGCCGGACCTGCAGCAGTCGTGGTGCGGTGGAGGTCATGGTGGCGGGAATTGTCCCCCATCGCGTCCCGCCAGCCCCGTCCAGACCATCTCCATCAGGTACTCGGTGGCCTGTTCGCTACTCACCTGTGTCGATTCTCGTTCCGGCAAGCCTCCTCTCGCCGGCTCCTGCCCGCGCCAGACGGCCAGGCGCTCGCACGCGCCCACGATCACCTGGGCCCAGCCGGTGAGCCGGGCGTCGTCGGTGTCCGGGGACTGGGCGCGCAGCAGCGTGGCGATGAAGTCGGTCTGCTGGGCGCGGACCTCCTCCAGCGCATCCGCGGCCACGCCGGCCTCGGCGTAGAGGAGCTTCCAGTCCGGGGCCCGCGCATCGAGGTGGTCGAAGAACGCCCGGGTGCCGCGGCGCAGCATGTCCTCCGGCGTGCTCGCGGCCGCGGCGGCCGCCGTCGTCGCCTCCAGCAGTTCGCTGCGGGCCCGGCTGATGCATGCCAGCAGCAGGCCCTCCTTGGAACCGAAATGGGTGTAGAGCACCGGCTTGGTGACCCCGACCCGCTCGGCCACGGTGTCCATCGACGAGTGCCCGTACCCGTGCTCGCTGAACAGATCCACGGCGGCGTCCAGGATGTCCCGCTCGCGCTGGGATCGGCTGACCCGGCGACGGGCCCCGGCGGGCGGGCTGGACGGCACCCGCGGACCGTACCCGAGCGGGGTTACCCGTGGTAGGTTACCGGCGGTAACACCTAGGAGGAGGAGCGGGCATGGACAGGAGCGTCGACACGGTCGTCGTCGGCAGCGGGTTCGCCGGGCTCGGCGCCGCGGTCAAGCTGGACTCCGACGGTCGCCGGGACTGGGTGATGCTGGAGAAGGGCGACTCGCTCGGTGGCACCTGGCGCGACAATGTCTACCCCGGCTGCGCCTGCGACGTGGAGTCGCACCTGTACTCGTTCTCGTTCTTCCCGAACACCGAGTGGACGCGCACGTTCGCCCGCCAGTCCGAGATCCGCTCGTACCTCGAGGACGTCGCGGACCGCTACCGGCTGCGCGACCGGATCCGTTTCGGGGTCACCGTCACCGGGGCCGAGTGGGACGGCGAGGGCTGGGACGTGCGCCTGGCCGACGGCGAGACGATCCGCGCCCGCTACGTCGTGTTCGGCACCGGCGCGCTGCATGAGCCCAGCGTCCCGGAGATCGAGGGGCTGGACCGCTTCACCGGCGCCGTCTTCCACTCCGCGCAGTGGGACCACGGGCGCGACCTGACCGGCCGCAAGGTCGCCGTGATCGGCACCGGGGCCAGCGCGATCCAGTTCGTGCCGGCGATCGCGCCGCAGGTCCAGGCGCTGACCCTGTTCCAGCGCACCGCGCCGTGGGTGCTGCCCAAGCCGGACAAGCCGATCTCCGAGCGCGCCCGGCGGATCTTCCGCCGGGTGCCGGGTGCCCGGGCCGCCTACCGGGCGTCGCTGTACTGGCGGCACGAGGCCCTGGTCGCCGGGTTCCTGCACCCGCCGGTGATGCAGGCGATCCAGCGGCTCGGGAAGCTCTACCTGCGCCGGGCCTTCGCCGGCGACCCGGAGCTGCGCCGCAAGGTGACCCCGACGTTCACCATGGGCTGCAAGCGCATCCTGATGAGCAACGACTACTACCCGGCGCTGCGCCGGGACAACGTCGCCGTCGAGACCGGCGGCATCACCCGGATCACCGAGCGCGGCGTCGTCACCGACGACGGGGTGGAGCACGAGGCCGACACGATCGTGTTCGGCACCGGGTTCGCCGTCGGCGACGGGATGAGCCGGATGGCGATCACCGGCCGGGACGGCGTCAAGCTCGCCGACGCCTGGCGCGACGGCTCGCAGGCGCTGCTCGGTACCACGATCGCCGGGTTCCCGAACCTGTTCACGATCGTCGGCCCGAACACCGGCCTCGGGCACAGCTCGATGGTGCTGATGGTCGAGTCGCAGGTGAACTACGTGCTCGACGCGATGCGCACGGTCGACACGCACCGCGCGGTCGCGATCGACACCCGTCAGGAGTCGCAGGACGAGTTCAACGCCGACATCCAGCGTCAGCTGGACAAGGCGGTGTGGAGCCGCGGCGGCTGCGCCAGCTGGTACCTCGACGCCCACGGCCGCAACCGCACCCTGTGGCCGGGCTACACGTTCACGTTCCGCCGCCGCACCCGCCGGGTCGACCCGGCGCACCACGAGCTGATCGCCTGAGCTGGGCTGAGCTCGCGGAGCGAGTATCGGCACCTGAGCGGAGCGGCGTAGCTTCCTGAAGCGTGAACGACGACGTGTCGGTGTACGCGATCCCGATGACCACCCGGTTCCGCGGGATCACCGTGCGGGAGGGGCTGCTGCTCCGCGGTGACGCCGGATGGGGCGAGTTCGGTCCGTTCACCGAGTACGACGACCGGGAGTCGGCGCCGTGGCTGGCCGGCGCCGTCGAGGCGGCGCGGGTCGGCTGGCCGGAACCGGTGCGCGACCGGATCCCGGTGAACTGCACCGTCCCCGCCGTGGACGCCGCGACGGCGCACCGGATCGTGCGCGCGTCCGGGTGCGCGACGGCGAAGGTGAAGGTCGCCGACCTGCCCGGGTCACTCCCCGAGGACGAGGCACGGGTCGAGGCGGTCCGGGACGCCCTCGGCCCGTCCGGGGCCGTCCGGGTGGACGCGAACGGAGCCTGGACCGTGAGCGAGGCGGTGCACGCGATCGGTCAGCTCGAGCGCGCCGCGGGCGGGCTGGAGTACGTCGAGCAGCCGTGCCGCGACGTCGAGCAGCTCGCGCAGGTCCGCCGCAAGGTCGACGTCCGGATCGCGGCCGACGAGTCGATCCGCCGCGCCGAGGACCCGATGCGCGTGGTGCTGGCCGAGGCCGCCGACGTCGCGGTGCTGAAGGTGGCGCCACTGGGTGGCGTGCGCCGCGCGCTGGAGGTCGCGCAGGCGTGCGGGCTACCGGTCGTGGTGTCCTCGGCGGTGGAGACGAGCGTGGGCCTGGCCGCGGGCCTCGCGCTGGCCGGCGCGCTGCCCGAGCTGCCGTTCGCCTGCGGGCTCGGCACCGCCACCCTGCTCACCGACGACGTCGTCGACCCGGCGGAGCGGCTGCTCCCGGTGGACGGCTCGCTGCCGGTGCCGCGCCGCGCCCCGGAGCCGGTGCGCCGCGCCGCGTTCGCCGCGGACGACGAGCGCGCGACCTGGTGGCGGGAGCGCTTCGACCGGGTGGCGGAGCTGCTCGGCGGGGAGTAGCCCGCGGCCGGCGTCGCGCATCTCAGAACGGAGCGGGATCGTCCTCGGTGGCGACGGCCGGCTTCGACCGGTCGTCGCTGACGGTGGCGTCGGTGTAGGGGCGGTAGTCGAAGGCCTCGGTGGTGTGTCGTCGTCCGCTGGGGCTGATCCAGGTCAGCGATCGGTCGGGGTGCGCGATCACCTGCCAGCCCGGCGCGTCCTTGAGCATGTGGTGGTGCCGGCAGTAGCCGAAGAGGTTGGGTTCGGCAGTGGGGCCGAGCTCGGCGGTCCACTCCTGGTGGTGGTCGAGGTCGCGGATGCGGCGTCCGCAGTGGGGTCCGCGGCATACCTGGTCGCGGGCCCGGACGTGGTCGGCGAGTCCGGCGGACGGTGTGTAGGTGGTGCGGCCCTGGTCGAGCAGGGTCCCGGAGAGCGGGTCGGTGACCAGGCGTTGCCAGAGTCCGTCGGCGGCCAGGGCTCGTGCCGTCCCGGCGTCGATGGGGCCGTGTCCGATGAGCTCGGCGGGCCGGTCGTCGCCGAGCAGGGTGTCGAGCCCGACGACGACATGGATCAGCGGTTTGCGCACGGTGGCGTGCAGGCCCGGGCGTCGCGCGAGCGCGGTGGCGACGGCGTCGGCGAGCACGTCGGGCGGGACTCTGTGCTCGGCTGGCGGCGGTGGGTCGGCGGATGAATCGTGTCGTGGCGCCGCCGCGGCACGGTCCGCCGGGCCCGCGGCGTCACCGGCACCGATGTCGGCGGATTGGCTGGTGTGAGCGTTATCGGCGGAGGCCTCGCCCCTGCCGAGCGCATCGTCGTCGCCGGTTCCGTCGTCGCCGTCGGTTCGGCTGTCGCTCTCGGTGGCGAGGATGTCGGTGACGGCGGTGTCGACGTCGGCCAGGTCGGTGACGGTGAGTCGGCCCTGCAGTACCTGCATGGCCAGGTCGAAGCGGCGTTGGTCCAGGGTGCGGGGGTCGTCGGGTCCGAGGGCGCGGGCGAGGCGGTCGGCCATCTGCCAGGCGGCCTCGATCTGTTCGGCGGAGCCGTAGAACCACAGCGACGCCATCCCGTCGTCGAGGGACCGGATCGCCACCCGTCGTTCGGTGTTCGCTTCCTTGTGGCGCCGGTACTCCCCGTCCGGGTCGACCTTGGCGATCGCCCGGCGTACCCGGTCGCGGACCTGGCGCAGGGTCGCATCGGGTGCTGTGGGGAGGACGGCTGCTTCGACCGCGCGGGCCTTGTCGTCGGGCAGCACCGCGGTCGCCCGCGCGATCGCATCCGCGCGTCGTTCGTCGATGCGGCCCTGTTCGAGAGCGGCGAGGGTGTCGGGCAGTACGTGGGCGAACCGCTGCGCCCGGGCGATCTCGGCGGATGCTTCGAGGCGGGGGATGCCCAGGGTCAGCCCGACCTCGTCGGGCAACCATCGATCCACCGGGGACGCCACGCCCGCTCCGGGTGGCGCGGCGGAGGCGCCGGCGGGGTGGCGGTCGGCGAACGCCGCCAGCATCCGCGCCCGGAGTCCGGTCGCCCACCGGATGATGCGTTCGGTGCCGTCGACGACGTCGAGCACCTCGCCGTCGGAGAGCAGCTCGGGCACCGCCCCCGCGGACTGGCACTGCAACGCGAGCCGCGCTCCCGGCGCATGCTCGAGGTCCACCACCGCGGTGGTCGGTCCGTCGTCGACGGCACCCGATTCCGGGCACAGGTCGTCGCACAGCCAGCCGGGAATGCCGTGCGGGCACGGGTCCTCGACCGGGAGCACATCGTCGACGACTGCGAACATGTGTTCGATTCTATCGCAGTGACGTGCATTTATCCAGTGGTCGGTCAGTACCGGTTGATGTCCTGTCTCAGGACATCGGTGACGCTCCGGGGCTCGTCGACGACCACTCCCGCTACGCGGTCGCCTCCCACGCCGCGGCCGGTGAGACCGCCACGGACGCGGTCGCAGTCTTCGACGAGGCCGTCGCCGCTCAGCGTGTGCCAGGGGTGGCTGCCGTCCGACGACGGGCTCGCGCTCGACCCGTCGCGGCACGGCGCCCGAGACATCACGTCAGTACCGGTTGAGCCGCGCCTCCAGGCGCAGTGCCGCGTCGATCACCCCTGCCGGGACCTTCACCCCGCTCTGGCTCTTCGCGATCCGGCCGGCGCTGGGCACGTCGCGGCGGTCCGGCCAGGTCGCGGTGTCCCACAGCGACGAGCGCAGGAACGCCTTCGCGCAGTGCAGGAACAGCTCCTCGACCTCGACGACGACGGCCAGCTCGGGCACCGAGCCGGACACGGCGAGCCGCTCGGCGAAGTCCGGGTGGTGCACGATCCGGGCGCGCCCGTTGAGACGCAGCGTGTCGCCCGAGCCGGGCACCAGGAACAGCATCCCGACCCGCGGGTCGTGCAGGATGTTGCGCAGCGAGTCCAGGCGCCGGTTGCCCTTGCGGTCGCCGAACGCGACCGAACGGCCGTCGTCGAGAACAAGGACGCTGCCGGGCGGATCTCCCCGCGGCGACACGTCGGTCGCGCCCTCGGGCCCGGTCGTGGCGAGCAGGAAGAACGGTGACGCCTCCAGGAAGCGGCGGGACTCGTCGTCGACCCGGGTGACGGCCTTCTCGGCCACCGCCCTGACCGGCTCCTTGATGATCTCCCGCAGCCGCGTCTCGTCGGTGATCTCTTCCATGCCGCTCCTCCGTGTCCGTGGTCCGCCGACCGTACACCCGTCGGTTAGGGTGCCCTAAGTTTTCGGTGGCCGCGCCCGGGCCGATCGTCGGACCTAGGGTCGGCGAGCATGGGCGTGATCGTGGTGGGAGCAGGGATCGCCGGTGTGGCGTGCGCACGGGAGCTGGTCTCGCGCGGTGTCGACGTGCGGGTGCTGGAGCGGTCGCACTCGGTGGGCGGCCGGCTGGGGGTGCACCGCCACGACGGTCGCCCGGCCGACACCGGCGCCGCCTACTTCACCGTCGACGACGACGGGTTCGGCGCCCAGGTCCGGCACTGGGAGGAGAAAGGTGTGGCCCGGCAGTGGACCGACCGTCTCGCCGTGTTCACCGGCACCTCGCCCGCCGGGACCACGCAGGGCCCGATGCGCTGGGCCGCTCCGGCCGGGCTGCGGGGCCTGGTCGCCGACCTCGCCGAGGGACTGACCGTGGAGCTCGAACGCGAGGTCGCCACCGTCGGGCCGGGTCCGGTCGTCGACGGCCAGCGGGCCGACGCGGCCGTCGTCGCGATGCCCGACCCGCAGGCGCAGCGCCTGCTCGACCCCGGTTCCCCGGCCGCCGCCGCGGTGCAGGGGCGTGACTGGAACCCGGTGCTGTCCCTCGTCGCCGGCTACCCGGTGCGGACCTGGCCGGACCTGCCGGCCGCGTTCGTCAACGACCACCCCACACTCTCGCTGCTCGCCGACGACGGCCTGCGCCGCGGCGACGGCGCACCGGTCCTGGTCGCGCACTCGACGGCGCCCGTCGCCCGCCGTCACGACGCCGACCCGCAGGCTGCGGCGCCGGTGATGACCGCCGCCGTCCGCGAGCTGCTCGACCTGGACAACGATCCCGTGTGGACGCACGTGCACCGCTGGCGCTTCGCCGCCCCGGCAGCGCCGCGCGAGGCCGCCTTCCACCTGGGCGACGACGGCATCGCCCTCGCCGGTGACGGCTGGGGGACGCCCAAGGTGCAGACGGCCTACCTGTCGGGCGCGCGGCTGGGCCGGGGGTTGGCCGAGCGACTCGGCTGAACCCACCGGTCACGACGGGGAACGGGAGGGTTCCCGGGAGAAGCGGCGCGTGCCCGGCACCAGCGCGGCCAGTGCCGGACCCACGACGCAGGCGATCGCGCAGGTCAGCAGCACCGGGGCGAGTCCGAACGCGGCGATCGCCGGGGCGATCAGCGCCAGCCCGAGCGGCGCCAGGCCGTAGGAGAGCAGGAAGTCCAGCGACGAGACCCGGGCCAGGGTCGCGGGGTCCACCTCGCGCTGCACGGCGGTGAACCACGGGACGTTGAACAGCTCGATCCCGATCCCGGCCACCACGTAGGCCGCCACCACGACCCAGATCGGCAACGGCACCAGCAACGCCAGCGGCGCGACCGCGTACACCCCGAGCCCGGCCAGTGCGGACCAGCCGCGGGCCTGCGGGCGCCACCGCGAGATGATCACTGCTCCGAGCAGGGCGCCCGCGGTGTAGCCGGTCAGCGCCGCGGCCAGCACGGCCTCGCTGCCGTAGACGTCGCGCGAGACCAACGGCAGCGCCACCCCGGTGGCCGAGTAGCCGGTGGCGATCACGGTGGTCAGCGCGCCCAGTCCGGCCAGGAACCACGGGTGGCGGCGGGCCTCGCGCACGCCGTCGGCGAACTCGGTGAAGAACCCGGAGCCCGTGCCTGCCGCCGCCTCCCGGCGGAACGTTCCGCGCGGCGGCAGCATCGCCGCGACGAGCCACAGCAGCGCGATGCCCACGATCAGTGCCCGGGTGGAGAGCAGCGTCCCCAGCAGCGCGATCGCCGCCGGGGCGACGAGCGTGGTGACCCGCACCGAGAACGTCGTCGCGGCGTTGGCCTGCTGGCGCCGGTCGTCGGTGACGATCTCGGCGACCAGCGCCTGGAACGCCGGCCGGCACGCGCCCTGCCCCGCCCCGGCGACCACCGCGCCGACGATCATCAGCCACAGCGAGGTGTCCAGCCCGACCGCGATCGCCACGCTCGCCACCGCGGCCGAGAGCCCGGAGAACCAGATGACGGCGCGGCGCGAGTACCGGTCGGCGATGACCCCGCTGATCGGGACGGCGGCCAGGAACCCGGCCGTCCGCACGCCGAGCACGACCCCGAGCCCGACCGCGTCCAGCGACCCGTCCAGCACGGCCAGCCCCAGCACGAACGGCAGCGCCCAGGTGGCCAGGCCGGACGCGGTCGTCGCGGTCCAGAGCCGGAAGAAGTCGGGTTCGCGCAGCACCGAGCGGTGCGCCGGCGCGCTCACCGGGCCTGCTCGCGCAGGTAGGCGCCGAACCGCTCCAGGCCGTCGATGTTGCGCGGACCGCTGATGCCCTCGTTGTAGTCGAGCACGAAGAACCGGTTGTCGCGCACCGCCGGGACCGAGCGCAGGATCGGCAGCGACCTCAGAAAGTCGATCTTCTGCTGCGCGCTCTGGTCGCCGTAGTCGAGGATCATGATGATCTGCGGCTGGCGCGCCACGACGGTCTCCCACCCGACGTCGGTCCAGCGTGCGTTCTCCTCGGCGAGGATGTTGGCGCCGCCGGCGATCCGGATGATGTCGTTCGGCGGGACCTGGCTCGCCGCCGAGTTGGGCCGGTCGGTGCCGGAGTCGTAGAGGAACACCGACGGCGGTGCCGGGTTCTTCGGCGCCTGCGCGGCGACGGCGGCGACGCGCTGCTTCATCGTCTCGACGACGGCCGCGGCCCGGTCCGGCACCCGGAAGATCGCGCCGAGGCGGGTCATGTCGGTGTAGAGGCCTTCGAGCGGGGTGACCTTCACCGGGAAGCCGGGGTAGTTGAAGCAGGTCTCGGTGTGCATGAAGCTCGCGATCCCGAGGCGGTCCAGCAGCGCGGGGGTGATGCCGCGCTCGTCGCTGAACCCGGACCGCCAGCCCGCCACCACCATGTCCGCGCCGGCGTCGACGACGAGCTCGCGGTTGAGCAGGTCGTCGCTGAGCAGCTCGGTGCGCGCGTAGTCGGCGGCGAACGGCGACTCGGTGACCGGCGGGTTCGCCGGGGGCATCACGTAGCCCCGGACCTTGTCGGCTAGGCCGAGGGCGAACAGCTTGTCCGCGCTGCCGCCCTCGTAGGCCACGACCTTCTCCGGGCTCCGGTAGGCGACCTGCTCCGCGCAGCGCGGCACGGTCACCGTCTCCGCGGCCGCGGTGGGCTCGACCTGCGCACCGCAGGCGGTCGCGGCGAACACCAGGGTGAGGGCGAG
>NZ_JADQDD010000093.1 GCF_019263595.1 Pseudonocardia sp. KRD291
TCTAGCTCTCGGCCTCAGCCCGGACCACCAGTCCTCTAAATCGCCGACCCGAGCTCGGCGGTCGAGGCCTCTACCGGGTGATCGCGCCGGGTTCCAGGGCGGCGGGATGGTGCGCGAGCACGGCGTGGTGATCAAGGCCGGTGGTCTCGCGCGGGCTCACGTGCACGGTCGCGGCCACCAGTTTGGGCACCTCGTGGAGCAGGGTGTGTTCGGCGGTGGTGGCGATGTCGTGGGCTGCGACGACACCCAAGTTGGCGTCGACGGTGATGCCTGTCTCGGCGCGGATCCGGTGCCCGATCCAGCGCAACCGCAGCTCTTCGACCGCGACCACCCCGGGCACCGCCCGCAGGCTCGCCTCGGCGGTATCGACCAGCGCGGGGTCCACCGCGTCCATCAGCCGACGGTAGATGTCAAGCGCGGCGCACTTTAACACGACCAGAATCGCCACGGTGATCAGCAGCCCGATGATCGGGTCAGCCAGCGGGAACCCAGCCAGCACCCCCAGCGCGCCGATCACCACGGCCAACGAGGTGAACCCGTCGGTACGGGCGTGCAGCCCGTCGGCGACCAGCGCCGCGGACCCGATCCGGCGCCCGACCCGGATCCGGTAGAGCGCGACCAGCTCGTTGCCGGCGAACCCGATCAGCCCGGCCGCGATCAGGATCCCGATATTGGTGACCGGCTGCGGGGAGAGCAGCCGCAGGATCGACTCGTAGCCGGCCACGACCGCCGACAGCGCGATCATCACGACGATGAACACCCCCGCCAGATCCTCGGCGCGCCCGTAGCCGTAGGTGTAGCGCCGCGACGCCACCCGGCGCCCGAGCACGAACGCGATCCACAACGGCACCGCAGTCAGGGCATCGGAGAAGTTGTGGATCGTGTCGGCCAGCAACGCCACCGACCCGGTCAGTACCACCACCGCCGCCTGGGCGATCGAGGTCGCCAGCAGCGCGACCAGGCTGATCTTCACCGCGCGGATCCCGTCGGCGCTGGCCTCCAACGCCGAGTCCACCGAGTCCGCCGCGTCATGGCTGTGCGGGCGAAAGATCGACCCCAACCAACCCCGCAACCCACCCACAGGGCCGTGGCCGTGGCCGTGGCCATGACCGTGGCTGTGCTGGTCGGGCTGTTCATCGCCGTGCCCGACGACGTGTACGGGCTCGGTCGTGTGCTCGACGCCGTGTCCGGATCCGGGAGCACCGGGATGCGCGGGGTCGTGCGGATGCTCGCCCGGGTTACCGGTGTCTGCATCCGGGCCCGGGTTTGCTCCGTGCGTGTCGCTCATGGTTGCGATGATGCGCTGCCCAAGCGCATCATGCAACCATGCGCGCGCACAAGAACGTAGCTGTTGCGGCGGCACCGCAGCAGCCCGCGGCCAGCGATGAGCAGCTCGGCGTCGCCGCCGAGGTGCTGAGACATCTAGCCGACCCAACCCGACTGCACCTGCTGCGGCTGCTCGCCGACGGCGAGCAGGATGTGAGCACCTTGACCGCCCAGGTCGCGGCGTCGCGGTCTTCGGTGTCGCAGCACCTGGGCCGGCTGCGCCTGGCAGGGCTGGTACACGCCCACCGAATCGGGCGCCGGATGCTCTACCGCCTGGCCAGCGACCACCTGCGCGCGCTGATCGAGGAGGCCTATCAGTTCGCCGGGCACCTCGCGCACGACATCCCACACCACCGGCGCACCGAATCGAGCTGACCTGCCCCTCATGCCTACCTGGAGGAAAGCGGGCACGCGCTGTCAACGGTCTCCGAAGACTGCCCCGGTGCGGGCTAGACCTCAGCGAATCATCGCAAGTCATCTCGTACAGGGTCGCGCACGACCAAGTCAGGCGCCTCTATGAGAGGTTGCCCGTTTTGCCGTTTTCTAACCTCTAGGTCGATATGATCAGTTCGTGTCGTCGTCGCGCGGCCGCTTCATGCGGCCCATTGCCGTTCTCGTCGGCTTGTCCGTCCTCGGCGGCGTGGTGTTCGCCGGTATGGCCTTTCCCGTCGCGGCCGGTCTCGGCGTGCTGTCCAACGAGGCCGGGGACAGCGTCAGCTCGAGCTCCGCCGACCTGGTCGGCACCGAGCCGCCGCTGACCACGACGGTGACCGACTCCGACGGGGCGCCGATCGCGTACCTGTTCGACCAGAACCGGACCGACGTCTCCAACGAGCAGATCGCGCCGGCGATGAAGGCCGCGATCCTTGCCATCGAGGACCGCCGGTTCTACGACCACCAGGGCGTCGACTGGCAGGGAACGCTGCGCGCGGTCGTCGCGAACTCGGCGTCCGGTGAGACGGTCCAGGGTGCGTCCACGCTGACCCAGCAGTACGTCAAGAACTACATGCTCTACGTCGACGCGCAGACCGACGCCGAGCGGCTCAAGGCGACCGAGCAGACGCCGGCGCGCAAGCTCAAGGAGGCCCGGATCGCCCTGCAGCTGGAGCGCCAGCTGAGCAAGGACGAGATCCTCAACCGCTACCTGAACATCGTGTTCCTGGGTAACGGCTCCTACGGCGTCGCGGCCGCGTCGCGCACCTACTTCAACACCACCCCGGACAAACTGACCGTCCCGCAGGCGGCACTGCTGGCCGGGATGGTCCGCAGCACCACCCAGTTCGACCCGATCCAGAACCCGAAGACCGCCACCGACCGGCGCAACCTCGTCATCACCCAGATGGGCGAGCAGGGCATGATCGACGACGCGCAGACCCGCCAGGCACTCGCGTCGCCGCTCGGGGTGGCGAACCCGCTGGTCAACGTGCCCAACGGGTGCAACGGCGCCGGCGACATGGGCTTCTTCTGCAAGTACGTCGTGCAGTACCTGACCGAGGCCGGGTTCTCCCTGGAGCAGATCAACCGCGGCGGCTACACGATCAAGACGACGCTCGACCGCAACGCGATGAACCAGGTCAAGGCGTCGCTGGACCGCGAGGTCCCGCCGGACACCCCGAACGTCGCGAACGTGATGTCGCTGATCGAGCCCGGCCAGGAGAAGCACCGGGTGCTCGCGATGGGCGCCAGCCGGACGTTCGGCCTCGACGCCGACGCCGAGGAAACCAGCTACGGGCTGCCCTACCAGCCGGTGAACCTCGGTGCGGGCTCGGTCTACAAGATCTTCACCGCGGCCACCGCGCTGGAGAAGGGCCTGGGCATCAACTACAACATGCAGGTCCCGCCGTCGGGCTACGCGTCGCCGATCTACGTCGACGGCGGCGGCCGCCCGATCCCGGTCGGCAACACCGGCGACTACCCGCCGACCATGAGCATGACCGATGCACTCGCACAATCGCCGAACACTGCGTTCATCAAGCTCGAGGAGTTCACCGGCGTCCCGGATGTGGTCGACATGTCCGTGCGGCTCGGTATGCGATCTCTGGCCGAGACCCCGTTCACGGACCCGAACACCGGGGAGCGCACGGACCGCTCGATCGCCGAGGTGACCAAGGCACAGAAGCTGGCCTCGTTCACCCTCGGCGTCACCCCGACGAGCGTGCTGGAGCTGGCCAACGTCGGCGCGACGCTCTACAGCGAGGGGAAGTGGTGCCCGCCGACGCCGATCGACTCGATCACCGACCCGTCCGGCAAAGCCGTGCCGATCACCGAAGAGCCCTGCGCCCAGGTCGTCGATCCCGGGCTGGCGGACACGCTGGTCAACGGTCTGTCCAAGGACGACATCAGCGGGACGTCCGCGACTGCGGCACGCCAGGTCGGATGGAACAGGCCCATGGCGGGCAAGACCGGAACAACCCAGCAGAACAAGTCCGCCACCTTCCTCGGCGCGATCCCGCAGATGTCCGGCGCGGTCATCACGTTCGACAACTCCAGCTCACCGCGGCCCCTATGTGACTCAGGCGGTGCGCCGTTCGCCTGTAGCGAGGGCAACATCTTCGGCGGCAAGACCCCGGCCGAGACCTGGTACGGCGCGGTGAAGCCGCTGGTCGACGGCACCCCCGTCTCCCCGCTGCCCACACCCGCGGGCCGCTACCTCGAGGGCGGCGCGGAGTCCCGGATCCCGGACGTGATCGGCAAGCCCGTCGACGACGCCCGCTCCGAGCTCCAGGGAGCCGGATGGGCGTTGACCACCCGCGAGGTGGACAACCGGGCCACCGAGGGGACCGTCGTCGGGCAGACCCCGCGCGGCGCCGCGCTGCCGGGTGAGCAGGTCATCCTGCAGATCAGCTCCGGTAGCGTGCCCGCACCGCCGCCGATCCCGGGCGCCGCGCCATCATCACCCACTCCGGGGGCGCCTACGTCGGAAACCGCCCCGCCACCGAGCGAGAACGACGACTGAACTACACGACCACGCCGGGCAGGCCGATTCTGATTAGCATCGAGACATGCCATCTGTTCTGGTCGTCGAGGACGACGCCACCATCGGTGACGTTCTCGAGTCGAGCCTGAGGGCGCATGGCTTTGACGCGGTGAGAGCCGGCGAGGGACACGCAGCCGTGCGGGTATCGAGGACCATGGAGTTCGATCTCGTGTTACTCGACCTGGGCCTCCCCGACCTCGACGGAGTGGAGGTCTGCCGTCGTATCCGACGCGACCAGCCTCAAACCCTCATCATCGTGATCACCGCGCGGAACTCGGAGATCGACGTCGTGCTCGGTCTCGACGCCGGTGCCGACGACTACCTCACCAAACCGATCCGGCTCACCGAACTCCTGGCCCGGGTTCGGGCCCATCTTCGGCGAGCTCGTCCGACCGAGGCTTCGGGCACGGTGCAGCTCGGCGATTTGTCGCTCGATATCGCCGCCCGACGTGTCCTGATCAACGGTCATGAAGTCGTGCTGCGCACCAAAGAGTTCGATCTCTTGGCGCGGCTGGCGCGAGATCCCGACAAGGCGATCAGCCGGGGCACCCTCATGGCCGACGTCTGGGACGAGCACTGGTACGGCTCGACCAAGACCCTCGACGTGCACGTCGCTTCGCTGCGCCGCCGGATCCACACCGCCGACTCGCTCGGCAAGGTCCCGACGATCACGACGCTCCGAGGCCATGGGTACCGCCTGGAGAATCCCGGCGCACCTACCGGTGAGCGGGGCGGCTGACCATGCGGCGGAAGATCGTCACTCTCAGCCTCGTCATCGCCGGGCTGACGATCGGGCTTTTCGGCGTGCCACTGGCCGTCGGTCTCGCACAGTTCGCTTTCACCGAAGAGCAGGCGTCCCTCCAGCGGCTGGCGGATTTCACGGCTCGCTCGGCGCAACCCGAGCTGATCCACGACGAGGTGCCGTCCTCGATCCCGGACCCCGATGACGGACGGTTCCTCGGCGTCTACGACGGACAAGGACGAAGGCTGCTCGGCGACGGCCCTCCCCGCGGAGACGATGCCGTTGAGCGGGCGCTCAACGGGCGAGCCGTCCAGGACGGCTCCGGCAGCGACCTCCTCGCCGCAGTACCGGTGACCGACGGGCATGGCGTCCATGGCGTGGTCCGCGCGATGGCTCCAGCATCTGCGGTCTACGAACGCATTGCGCCCGCTTGGCTGGGCATGGTCGCCCTCGCCGGCCTCGTGCTCGTCGCAGTCTGGGTAGTCGCTCGCCGGCAGGCCGGCCGTCTGGCCGCCCCGCTCGAACGTCTGGCCGTATCGGCACAACGGCTGGGTGAGGGTGACTTCACGGTACGAGCCGCCGCAGCAGGTCTACCGGAGATCGACTCCGTCGGAGACGCCCTGAACGGCACCGCGGGTCGTCTGGACGATCTTCTCGCCAGAGAACGCTCCTTCTCGGCCGAAGCTTCCCACCAGCTGCGAACTCCACTGTCAGGTTTGAGGTTGCGGCTGGAGGCCGCTCTCGATCAGCCCGATAGGAATCCGAGGGAGGCCATCCGCGACGGGATCAACGAGGCCGACCGCCTGGAACGGACGATCGACGAACTGCTCGTACTGGCCCGCGAGGACACGAGCACGACGCGGGAACCGATCGACGTGCCGACCATGCTCGCAGAGATCGAGACGGAGTGGCGTGACCGGCTGCCCTCGCACCGTGGTCTGGAATGCCACATCCCACCGGACCTTCCGCAGTCGCCCGTGTCCGCCGCAGCTACCCGGCAGGTGCTCGGCGTTCTCCTGGACAACGCCGAGCTTCATGGTGCGGGGACCATTCGCCTCTCCGCACGAGATTTGAACGATGCCGTCGCCGTCGACGTCTCGGACGAGGGACCCGGCCCTCGCCCCGGCGCAATGGCCGCCGACGAGCGGGAGTGCCACATCAGGCCTCACGGCATGGGGCTGGCCATCGCTCGGCGCCTCGCGGAAGCAGAAGGTGGCCGACTGGTGCTCTCCCGGTCCTCGCCGCCGACGTTCACCTTCCTGATCCCCGCCGAGAGATTCGGGGCTCCGGTCGCATGAGGTGTAGCCCGCGAGGCTTCGTCCCGATCAGGCCCCACGGGTCCTCGGGTCGTGGAGATGCGACAGCACGTCGTAGGTCCTGGAGACCGAACAGGACCCGTCGCTCGACCCGACCTCGCCCCGGGCGGCGATCCGCGAGACCGGGGATTCCGTCACGCCACAGAGAATCATGGTCACTCGGTGGAGCAGGGCCTCCACTGCACCGAGCGTCTCCCAAGGGGAGGCGCTCATGTCATGAACCGTGGCCGTCAACGACTGAAGTACCGCATTCTGCGATGCCGCGGGATCGCCCCAAACCAGTCGTACGAAGAATCCATGCGACACCGGTCCATCCGGCTCGTCGGTCAGGATGTGATTCGGCCCAATCCCACAGACACCGAGAATCTTGTCGAACCTCACCAGATCGTTGACCACATCGCGCGTGCGCATGACGTGCGCAGCGAGTGGATCACTCGCAGTGTGTCGAGCTGCGCCAGCCCGGCCATTCAGAGAAGATTGCACGGCACCCCCCTCCTCGTCGATCACGATCTCGATCGTTCGCGTTGCGCTCAATACTAAAACGCCGAAGGTGAAGTCCAGCGCAGCGAGAGGTAAGACGACGGCAAGGGATCGCCGGCTCGATCCTCGATCGCCGTCAGACCGGCCAGACCTAACTCAGCGAGCAAGGCGCCTGCCCCACCAACACGAGCAGGGCACCCAATGAAACCGGGATAACAAGTCGCAGCAGGCCAAAGCGGCCCGCGACGCGGCAGTTCCTTCCGATCCACCGAATTATCGATATAGTGGATCACGAGCGTCAATTCGACGACGCCGAAACTACGAACGCGCTAAACCTGTTCAGGTTACTTGACGCTAGTCTACCGGCGTTTCGTCTTCGAATATCTGTAACAAAGCCTTGTATCCCGCGCAGAATACGATGCTTCCACTCAGCAGTCCGACTGCGCTGCTGATGAGTCCAGAACCCCATTGATCGATCACGAGCCGGCAAATGATCGTCGCAGCACCGGCAGCCGGCACGGCGGCTAACAACTGTCGTCCGTAGCTGAGGCCCAGCTCGCGAAGTCCCGGTTCGCCGGCGGATCGGCGCAGGAGAGTGAGGCTCAGGGCGAGCCCCGCTGAGTAGGCGAGAGCGAAGCTCGCCGCCAGACCCGCCACGACCCATTCGGGGGGCAGGACACCAGCCACCACGACGGCAAGCAGGATCTGCAGACCCGTAACGAGGATCTGGACCAGGGCCGGCCGGCGGGTGTCTTCCAGCGCATACATGCCGCGGACCACGAGGTACTGAGCCGAGTAGACAACGATCGAGGGCGCGAAGCACGCGAGCACCAGGCCCATGTAGAGGGTGTCGGGCTCGGGGTTGCCGGGAAAGAGTAGACGTGTCATCGAGGGGCCGACGGCGGCGGTCACGGCGGCCACCGGGACGAGGACACGCCCGGCGTCCTGCAGGGAACGACCGACGGCGGCGCCGACCTCGGCGGGTTGACCATGCACGGAGGCCTGGCTCATCGAACGGATCCGGGCGTTGGCCAACGACACTGCTACTACGGCGTGCGGGACCAGCATGATCATGTAGGCGTTCGTATACGAGGGCAGGCCCGCAGCCCACTGCGATGTGCCCGCCGCCGCCTTGCCCGCAGTATTGGCCACGACGACCGTCACCGAGTAGGCAACCTGGTTGGCTGCGACGAAGACGAGGGTCCAGACCGCCAACCGGGCCGATCGCCCCAGACCCGCGCCGCGCAGATCGAACCGGGGGCGGAAGCGATATCCGACCGTGCGCAGCGCCGGGACGAGGATCAACGCCTGAACCACGACCCCGAGGGAGGCCCCGCCGCCGAGTAGCGCGATCTCGGCGGGTGAGACCGAGTCGGCCGCCTCTGGCTGCGGACCTGTCTCGACGGATCCGTAAACGAGGAACGCCACACCGACCGCGATGGCGATCATGTTGTTCGCGACAGGCGCCCACGTCATCGGGCCAGGCCGCCCCCGGGCCTGGAGGACCTGGCTCAGGACTCCGAAGACACCGTAGAAGAACACCTGGGGCAGGCACCAAGCAGTGAAGGCCGCGGCGAGGTGGAGCTCGGTCTGAGTCCATCCCTGCCCGGCGTACAACCCGGCGAGAACGGGAGCGGCCAGGACCGCCCCGGCCGTTAGCGGTCCGAGCACCACGATGACCACGGTGAGCAGGCGGTCGGCATAGGCCGCACCTTCGGCTTCTCCCCGGTCCATGGCCCTCACGAGCTGAGGCACGAACACCGCGCTGATCGCCCCACCCGCCACCAGCGTGAAGAGGATCGTCGGGACGGTGTTCGCGATCGTGAACGCGCTCCCCACCGTGTACAGCCCCAGCGCCGCCGCCCACACCGAGGTGCGGACGAAGCCGGTCCCGCGGGAGAGGGCCGTCCCCGCGGCCAGCCACGACACCTGCGCGAGACCTCCCTCGCCGGACTGGGCCCCAACCGCGTACCGATGGGGCGCGGCAGTTCTCCGCCTGCTCACGACGAATCCGCGACAGCAGGCGGCTTGCCCGGGGTGAGGCCTACGTGGATGTGGTCCTGGTGGACCTCGTCCGTAAAGAACCCGCGCCCCTCAACGGCTATCGGACCTCCGACCTCGGTGGCTCCGGCTCGTGCCGCCTCCACCATGAACGTGGCGAGCAGCGGGTCATCACGGCGGATGTCCGCGACACGCACGCCATTGATCGACCGGACGTCGACGGCTCGTCCCACCGCGTGGTTGGACAGGCGGGCGCTCGGGAAGACGGTGCCAGGATGGCCGGACGCAGCGACCTGCAGCTCGATCTCGTATCCGCGAGCAAGCTCCTGGACGATGGCGAGCGTGCGGTCATCGAGCCGGCGTGTAGAGATGTCGTAGCGCACCGCGTCAGACAGCTCGATCCGCGCGGACGCGAGCAGCGCTCGGCCTCCGCCGGTCGCCCCGCCAGCGCGCACGGGAGGACCCGAGGGGCGCGGTGGATCGATGACCGACGACACCACCCAGCGTCGCCCCTCGATCCGTAGCCGAACATCAAGGGTGACGTCGCGGACCCCGACCGTCTCCGCGACCCGGACCTCCTGCCGCGCGAGGACGATCACGCTGGCTGTGGTGGGCGTCAGGCCCCCCATCTGGGGGTACACGACCTCGGTCACGACCTCCGGCGCCGAAGCCTCGAACAACGGCCGGGCGGTGGCGACCAGGGCCCCGGGATACCCGGCCGCTTCCACCTGGGCCTGAGGATCCGGCAGTACGGTGCGCTGCCAGGTGCCCACCCGTTCGACGAACTGCCCGGCCACTCGTTTGAGGTCGGCCAAGGCCTCGCCGTCGGACATGAACGTATTTGGACCTCTGGGCGGGACGGCGGCGTCATCGCGCGCGGCAGCAGAAGCGGGGCCCGATGCCGGACCCGTAGGAGTGCCGGGCACGGCGGCCAGGGCAACCCCGACGCCGGCGGTTCCCACGACGACCGTGGCGATCAGCGCCAGGACGCGCGACCGCGTCACCGCGTGCCTTCCGGGCAACCCGGGCGACGTCCGAAACGTCGGACGTTCAGACCGTCCCGTGTGCAATCGTCGTCCAGCGCCGTCCAGCCGGTGCTCGAGTAGAACGTCCGGGCGCCCACCGCATCGGCCAACGTGACCAGCTCGACCCAGTCGGCGCCCACAGCGGCACACCGGCCCAGATAGATCTCGGTCAACCGGCGGCCGGCACCCCCACGCCGTGCGGATCCACTGACCGCGATAGCCGTCAGGTCACCGACGGCGCCTGGACGACCTGGCGGCGCGGCCTCACCGGGACGGCCGGCCACATCGCGCCCGCCGAGCCGGCACAGGTAAGGGCGCACTCGAGTTCGGAGGAACCCGGCGAGGACACGGGGCCGGACGACGAGGGCCGCGATCCCACGGGCCATCAGCCCGAACCGGTGGCGCGTCAGTAGCTCGCGGCGGAAGGCCCGCCGGTCGGTGCTTCCGACGAGAAATCCCACCACCTCCTCGGCATCGGAGTCGTCCCGGCGAACCGCGACGAGGGCCACGGCGTGCGCGCTGTCGAGGAACGTCTGGTGCCAACGAGCCACGAACCCACGTCCCAGGCGCGGGAACAGCCCCATCGGGAGTTCGAGAATCTGCAGAACGGCCGTGGCCTTCAGGTCACCGGAGGTCGCGGTACGGATGAACACCCGGGCGCCGCTGCCGAGCGGGACGGGTGCGGTCGGTAGCGGGAGACCGGCAGCTGGATCCCGCTGAGGGGTCGGAGAAAAGGCGTGCATGCGTGGCTCCAGGAACGCGACCCGCAACGAGAAGGAACGAGTCGGGGGCAGGACGGCTCGAACTCGCCACTACCGGCCAGGGCCGCGCACCACAGATCGCACGGGGCGGACCCGGAGCGATTACTCGAGCAAGCGGAGCAGGTTTAGTCAGGCAGCAGCGAGCGAGTCGCTCGGAGGTCCGCGTAGGGAGATGTCCGCTTCAACGAAGCGGCGGACCATCGCCGTCGCACCGGGGCGCCGCCGCAGCACGAGCGGTCCCCGGGGCGCAGGTGGCCGCGCGATCAGGCACACCAGCCGCGCGAGAGGGTGAACAGCGGACAGCAGCAGGAACAGGCTCTCGGCACCGGTGACGACGCCGACGACGACCGCCGCCAGCAACACGTGAGCCACCGAGACAGAGGACTCGGCCGCGTGTCCGGCCACGGTGTCCGGCTCCGCCGGGAACAGCTTGGATGCCGCGTGCAGCGCAGGTTGGGCGACGATAGCCCCGCTAAGAGATGCGAAGTAGCCCCGACAACTCCCGGCGAGACGCAGCCTGATCGCGGCGACGACCGCTGCGATCAACCCCACGGTCAGGCTGTGTGACGCGTGCTCCCCCGCAAGGATGTCCATGCCAACTGCCACGCAGATCGTGGCGACGGCGGCGAACATCACGGCTGCACGGATCGGGGAGGCCGCGGCGCGAGCCATGCGGACCTCCCTAGACGTGGAGACCGAGTCGGACGACCCGGACATACCGTCGAGGTTAGCCGAGGCCCTCGACATACGTGCAAGGCCTGTGGCGACCGGCTCGACGCTCCGCGGTCCTTCTCGAACGACGACGCCAGCCGGACCCGGATTGAGCCTCGACAACTAGCGTCGCACCGCCTGCCCGCCGCGCCAGGTCCTGGGCCACATCTAGCAGTTCGGTCGCGGGGGCAGGTGCCGTGTCGTGGCGCGACCGACGAATACCGCAGGGGTCGAATACCTATCGTCCGCCAGCTGTACGAGCGAGATACCCGCCACCGACCTCGCCCTTGGGCCGACCGTCCTTGTGGACCTGCGGTACCGGTGCGAGTTGCTGCGTGCGGGCCTGGCCGCGTACTGGGGGTAGGGCCCGACCATGCGTCCGCGAGGCTGGAGGCTCCGACCGGGCGCCGCAGCCCCGGCGTCGGTCCAGCGGGGTTGTCCCAGCTGAACAGGCCCTCGCCGTTGCCGTAGGCGGGAGAACACGCGGAACGCCTCGTCCGGGTCAATGTGCTCGATGAACATTCTGGACATCGCGTCCACGCCGACACGTCGTGTGACCGTCAGAGCCAGGCAGATCACTGGCCCATCGACTCGGGGACCGCGGCCGACCCGTCGCTGTGCGCTACCGGCTCGATTTGCACCGTCGACCGGGTCACGCCGACCTCAGCGAGGACCGTGCGCGCGGTGTCTAGCACCGGGTGGATCGAGTCGTCGGCGTTGACCAGGACGTGCACGCTGGCCGCGTCCATTCCAGACGTGATGGTCCAGACGTGCAACTGGTGCACCTCGGCGACCCCGTCGATCGCCTCCAACCGTCGCCGGACCTCGGCGACATCAAGATGTGGCGGCGCGACCTCTATCAGGATGCGGACGGCGTGCCGCATCAACACATAGGTCCGCGGCAGGATGAACAGCCCGATCGCCGCCCCCACCACCGTGTCCGCGTACACCCAACCGGTCAGCAAGACCACGAGCGCACCGACGATCACGCCGATCGACCCGATCATGTCAGCCAGAACCTCGAGGTAGGCGCCCTTGACGTTGAGGCTCTCCTTCGCTTCACCGGCCAACACTCGCATGCTGACCACGTTCACGAGCAGGCCGAACACCGCTGTCACCAGCACCGGCAGCCCGGTGACCTCGCCCGGCTCGGAGAACCGCCGGATCGCCTCGAGGAGCACCCACGCCGCCACCCCGAACAGCAGTAGCCCGTTGATGGCCGCGGCGAGGACCTCAAGCCGGTAGTTGCCGAACGTGCGCTGGCTCGCGCCCGGCCGGTTGGCCAGAACCACCGCCGCCAGTGCCAGCCCGAGGCCGAGCACGTCGGTGCCCATGTGCGCCGCGTCGGACAGCAGCGCGAGTGAGCCACTCGCCAGGCCGACCACGATCTGAACCAGCATGTAGACGAAGGTCAGACCGAGCGCGAGCGCCATACGGCGGACGTATGCGGCTCCCACCGTCGCTCCGACAGCCCCGTGCCCGTGATCCATCACGCTCTTCCATCAACACATGCGAATGATTGCATGAATGCTACCGTGAGCGTTCCGGCGGAGTGCTTCGAGGCGCTTTCTCAGCTCAGAGTGGCAGTGTGTAGCCCGCGATCGGGCCGCGTAGCCACGCGATGGTCTGACCCCACAGTCCGGTCACCAGGAGGACGCCCATGACTAGCAGCATGACTCCGCCGGTGAGCTGAACGGCCCGGATGTGGCGTTGCAGCCATGTCGTTGACCGCACGGCCCATCCGGCGCCCCAGGCCAGAAGCACGAAGGGCAGACCGAGACCGGCGCAGTAGGCGAGTACGAGGACGAGCCCGCGAACGGCGATCGGGCCGACGTCGGTGGCCGTGGTCAGGGCGACGACCCCGGTCAGGGTCGGGCCCAGGCAGGGGGTCCAGCCCAGCCCGTAGACGGCCCCGAGCAGGGGGGCGCCCCACAGTCCGCGGTCTCGGGGTGGGCTCAGCCGTCGGGTGTCGCGCTGCAGCGTCGGGAACGCGCCGAGGAACACCAGGCCCATGACGATCGTGACCGCCCCGCCGATCCGCTGCAGCAGCAGCTCTTGGGTCAGCAGCGCGTCGGCGAGCCCGAGGACGAGCAGCACTCCGGCGACGAACACGACGGTGAAGCCGGCGACAAACAGGGCGGCGGCCCCTGCCATGCGCCGTCGCGCCGAGGCCGTAGCGGGAGCCGCCTTGTCGGCGCCGGGGACCGGGGGCGGCGGGGTGCCGGCGACTGCGGCCAGATAGCCGAGGTAGCCCGGGACCAGCGGGAGCGCGCACGGGGAGGCGAACGACACCGTTCCGGCCGCGACCGCCACCAGAACGGCCAGGACGAGAGGCCCCGACAGGGCGAGCTCGGTGGCGTTCACCTCGAGCCCTCCGCCCCGGGCGCCGGGCCCGGTGTCGGGGCCGGTGACGATGGCTCCGCGGCTACTCGCTGTACCACGGGGAGCAGTTCGCTGAGCCGGATCGAGCGCAGATACACCGCGGCGACGCGGTGCTGGCGGTCCAGCACGACCGTGGAGGGCACGGTGTTGCGCGGGAACCCCTCCAGGGCCAGGAGGGACCGGCCGGGCTGGTCGAAGATGTTCGGGTAGGTGATCGAGCGGCTGGCCAGGAAGTCGCGGGCGGCGTCGCGGTCGTCGCGGACGTCGATGCCCAACACGGTCACCCCCTGCGGGCCCAGGCGCTGATGGAGCTGCTGCAGGTCAGGCATTTCCGCGCGGCACGGGCCGCACCAGGTGCCCCAGACGTTGAGCACCACCACCTGGCCCCGAAAGTTCGCCAGGCTCAGCGTCCGGTCGTCCTTGACCATGTCCTGTCCGGACAGGCCGCGCACCTCGCCCCGGTCCTGCGGAGGGTCGTAGAAGATCCGGTCCTGGCCGCCGGGGGCGACGAAGGTGAACTGCTTGGCCGAACTCGGTGCCGTGCCTGAGTTGCTGAACGAGCAGCCGCTCACCAGCAATAGGGCGGTCGCGCAGGTCAGGGCCGCGAGGATCCGCGCGGCCGGGCTCATGTGAGCACCGAGCCGGACCAGAAGTACCAGAAGCGGTGCAGGATCAGGGCCATGACCAGCAGATACCAGCCGGTGAGCAGTACGCCGTGCAGCCCGACCAGGGCGGCCACGACGCGACGCACGGGTGGGGGAAGCCGGTCACCGACCGCGGCGAGGTTGCGCAGCGTGACATACCAGAACAGGGGCATCGTCACCGCCCACACGACCATGCAGTAGGGGCACAGCGCGCCGATCCGGTAGAGGCTTTGGAAGATCAGCCAGTGCACCAACCCTGCGCCGAACACGACACCGGCCTGTAGCCCGGTCCAGTACCAGCCGCGTAGGCGGGCCCCGGCGAGCAGCGCCGCCCCGGTGGCGGCGACGACGGCGAAGCCGGCGATCCCGATCAGTGAGTTCGGGAACCCGAACGCCTGTGCTTGCGGGGTCGCCATCACCGACCCGCAGCTGAGCACCGGGTTGATGCTGCAACTGGGCTCGTAGGCCGAATCGGCGATCAACGCGATCTTCTCGACGGTCAGCAGGAACGCGGCCAGGAAACCGACCGCGCCACCGAGCAGCAGCATCCAGGGCAACGTCCGCGGCATCGGGGCGTGCACCCCACCTGCGGCCGTTGCCCCGGGCTTTGGGGGGCGGTGCACGGTTTCGGTCACTGCTGGGCCAGGGCCTGGTCGAGGGCGCGGGTCAGATCGTCGAGGCTCTCGGGCTCCAGCTTCTGTCCGTTGAGGAAGAACGTGGGGGTGCCCTGCACGCCGAGTGCCTGGCCGTCGGCCCGGTCTGCCTGGATCCGTTCCACGGTCGCGGGGTCGTTGTACACCGCGTCGTAGCGGGCCATGTCCAGGCCGAGCCGGGCGGCGTAGCCGCGGAACCTCTCGTCCATCGGTGCCTGCTGCTCGCCCCATTCGGTCTGGGTCTCGTACATGAGCGTGTACATCTGCTCGAGCCGGCCCTGCTGCGCAGCCGCCTCGACCGCGCGTGCGGCGCGCTCGGCGTTGACGTGGCTGGGGATCGGGAAGTAGCGCATCACGAAGTTGACCCGATCGCCGTACTGCTGGCGCAGCTGCTCGATCGCCGGGAACGCGGCGCGGCAGGCCTCGCATTCGAAGTCGAGGAACTCCACGAAGTTCACCGTCGACCCGGGGGCGGTGGAGAGCCGGTGGCTGTCCGGGCGCACGGCCGTGGCCGCGGCGGCGGAGGGGTCCGCAGCGGGAGATCCGCTGTCGCCGGCGAGTCGGGTGACGCCGAACAGGGCCGCGACGACGAGGACGAAGACCCCGGCGACGACGAGCGAGAGCCGGGTGTTGCGGGACATGCCGCCCTGGGGCGGCACAGGGGAGGAGGAGCGCGCAGTGCGAGGCATCGAAACGACCTTCTGTGCAGGCGGGCCCGGCGCAGGCCGGGTAACGGATCGGAGCGGCTGCGCCCGCTCGCGGGCCGGGGCACCCCACCGACTGCCGTGGAACGGGGGTGGGACACGAGGGCGAGCGGGCAGGGCCGGGAATCAGTTCCGATCGACGCAGAGGACTGCGACCGGGGAGCTCACTGCAGAGGGCGGTACCGGCCCGGCGACCGAGACCGGCGGTACCGGCGCGGCCGGTCGGTCGGCCAGCGCGTAGGCGCGAAGCGCCACCGCCGCGGTGGTCTCAGCTGAGGCCCGCACGGCTGCCGCCCCGCTGCTGTCGTGATCGCGCGGCGGGGCGCGATGGCAGGGGTGATCGAGGGTGCACTCGCCGGGTGAGACACCCGGCAGCGACTCACCAGAAGCGAGGATGCGCGAGGTGGCGGTGTCCGGGGCCGGGGCTCCCGCGACGCAGTCGGGGCAGCCCGGCACCGTGTCGGCGGAGGCCACCGACGGCATCGAGTGCATCGACGGCATTGACGCGGTCAGGTCGACGACCGGCGCCGCGGTGGTGGGCGCGCCGCAGTCCTGGGCACTGCCGAGTCCGGCCAGCGCGAGCAGCGCCACCAGCGCCATCAGCGCAACGGTGGAGCGGGTGAACAGAGCGCGCACGTCGTCCCACCACCTTCTCCGACTGCTCGACCGTTGTGACCCAACCGCACGAACCGGACACGACTGTAGCGACGGCACCCGCACACGCGCGCTGGGGCCGGACGACGCCACCTCCACGTGCCGAGGCCGGATGCGTAGCGCAGCCACCCTTGACCAAACATATCAATAGACGTTTGAATGATGGCATGGCGCCCGAGGCAGACGACACCTGCGAACTCCTGTGTTTGGATCTTCCGAACGCCGAGCGGATCCGAGCGTCCCTGCCGCCGGTCGTCGAGTCGGAGCTCGCTGCCGACACCGCCCGTGCGCTGGGCGACCCGACCCGGCTGCGGCTGGCCGTCGCCTTGTCGGCCGGGGACGAGCTGTGCGTGTGCGACCTGGCCTGGGTGGTCCGGGCGTCACAGGGTCTGGTCTCACATCACCTTCGCCAGCTCCGCACCGCCGGGGTCGTGGTCTCCCGCAAGGACGGGCGGATGGTGATGTACCGACTCGGTGATCGGGGGCGCGCGGTGCTCACAGCCGTACTCGGCGTCGATCCCGGCGTGGATCCCGGGGTTGCCGCAGCCGCCGGCGCGGGAGCGAAAGGGGCAAGTCGTGGCTGAGGGCTGTTGCGGACCGGAGTCCACGGCCGGAGTCGACGGGCACCCGGTTGCCGATGAGGGGCCGGCGCGGATCTGGCAGGTCCGCGAGCTGCAGCTGGCCGCGCTGGCCGCAGTCCTGCTGGGAGCGGCCTGGGTACTCGCCCGGGCCGGTGTCGGCTCGCTACCGGTGACCGGCGTGGAGCTGATCGCAGCCGTGATCGCGGCCTCGACGTTCGTCCCGAGCGTGCTGCGCGGTCTACGACACGGCCGGGTCGGTGTCGGAACCCTGATGACGATCGCCGCCGTCGGCGCCGTGGCTCTGGGCCAGGTGCCCGAGGCGGCGCTGCTGGGCATCTTGTTCTCCATCGCCGAGGGCCTCGAGCACTACGCGGTCACCCGCACCCGGCGTGGCCTGCGGGCCCTGCTCGGACTGGTACCCCCGACCGCGTCGGTGCTGCGCGAGGACGGCGAGGTCAGCGTCTCCCCCGACCAGCTGGTCATCGGCGACGTGCTGATACTGCGGCCCGGACAACGCGCCGCCACCGACGGGCGGATCCGCAGTGGCCATACCAGCCTGGACACCTCGGCCATCACCGGGGAGTCGGTGCCGGTGGAGGCCGGCCCGGGCGACGACCTCTACGCCGGCACGATCAACGGCGGCGGAGCGATCGAGGTCGAGGTGACCGCCCCCGCCGCGGACAGCTCCCTGGCGCGGATCGTGCACATCGTCGAGCAGGCCCAGGACCGTAAAGGCGCAGGCCAACGCCTCGCCGACCGGATCGCGCGCCCCCTCGTCCCGGCGATCATGGTCCTGGCCGCGCTGGTCGCCGGCCTCGGCGCGATCCTCGGCGACCCGCTGCTGTGGCTCGAGCGCGCGCTGGTCGTCCTGGTCGCGGCCTCACCATGCGCATTGGCCATCTCCGTGCCGCTCACCGTGGTGGCCGCTATCGGCGCCTCCAGCCGACACGGCGCGCTGATCAAGGGCGGCGCCGCGCTGGAGGAGCTGGGGCGCATCCGCGCCGTCGCGCTCGACAAGACCGGCACCCTGACCCGTAACCGCCCCGTGGTCGTCGACATCGTCCCGACCCCGGGAACCGAGCCCGCCACGGTGCTCGAGAACGCCGCCGCACTGGAGGCTCGCAGCGAGCACCCCCTGGCCAGCGCGATCCTGGCCGCCGCGCAGGACCCGCGGCACGCGATCGCGCCGCGTACCGCGGACGAGGTGACCGCCGTGCCCGGACACGGCCTGACCGGAACCCTCGACGGTGTCGAACTCCGCCTGGGGAAGCCCGGCTGGATCTCCCCCGGCCCACTCCTAGACGCCGACGTGCGGCGCCTCCAGGAGCACGGCGCCACCGTCGTCCTGGTCGAACGCTGCGGCGAGCTGCTCGGAGCCGTGGCGGTACGCGACGAGCTACGCCCCGAGGCCTCCGAGGCCGTACGGCGGATTCGGGAGCTCGGCATCGACGTCGCCATGCTCACCGGAGACAACCAGCGCACCGCCACGGCGCTGGCCGAGCAGGTCGGCATCGCCGTCGTGCACGCCGAGCTGCGCCCCGAAGCGAAGGCCGAGCTGTTGCCGGCCATCGCCCGCGGGCGCCGGGTGGCGATGGTCGGTGACGGCGTGAACGACGCCCCCGCACTGGCTACCGCGGACGTCGGCATCGCGATGGGCGCCATGGGCACAGACGTCGCAATCGAGACCGCCGACGTCGCCCTGATGGGAGAAGACCTGCGTCACCTCCCCCAGCTACTCGCCCACGCCCGCCGCTCCCGCACGATCATGCTGCAGAACGTCGGGGTGTCCCTGCTGATCATCGCCGCGCTCATCCCGCTCGCCGCCTTCGGCGTTCTCGGGCTGGCCACCGTGGTCGTCGTCCACGAAACCGCCGAGGTGCTGGTCATCCTCAACGCCGTGCGCGCCGCACGAACCCGCACCGAACCAGGACTTACCGCTGCCCCGGCCCGCCCACGACGCCACCACGTCACCATCGAACCGCCTCCGGAGCCGGAGGACACCTGCTGCGCCCCTGCCCCCCGCAGCCTCGATCACGCAACGACCGCGGGCGACGAGGTCGACCACAGCGATACCCGCTGATCCCGGCAGGCCCCTGATCGGGGTCTCGACCGCCGGCAGGTCGGCGGCCGAGACCGTGCCGTCGACCTGATCGCCGAGTCCCGCTCCGCCGCCGAATCTGGGGCTGATCCGGTGAACCCGTCGGAGGCGCGCCCCGCGTCGGCAACGCTGGTGTAGGCACGGCCGACCATCAAGCCGCTTCGTCGCGACGCAGCAGACCCACCGCGGGAGGCCTCCTGCCTCCGCAGTCAGTTCTTGGCCCCCAGCCACATCGCGAATCCGATCAGGGCGGCCATGCCGACGATGAACGCGACGATGCCCTCGGAGGTCGGTCCGATGCCGCCGAGGGGGTTGCCGCCGGGGTTGTTGCCGCCGTTGGCGACCGAGCGGACGTAGGCGATGATGTCTTTCTTCTCGGCCGGGGTGAGTTGCTGTTCGGAGAAGCGGGGCATGTTCTGGGGACCGGACAGCAGCGCGGTGTAGATCTCGGTGTTGCTGGCGGGCCCGAGCTCGGGGGCGTACTTGCCCGAGGACAGCGCCCCGCCGACCCCGGTGAAGTTGTGGCAGGACGCGCAGTTGAGCCGGAACAGCTGGCCCCCGCGCGCCGGGTCGTCGCCGCGCAGCGATGCGTCGGCCGCCGAGGGTGTCAGCGGGCCGCCGCCGTTGGCCTGGACGTAGGCGCCGAGCGCCTCGAGGTTGGCTCGTCCCGGCGGTGTGTCCGGGTCGAACTCCGGTCGGGGTGGTTTGCGTTGGGCCTGGGCGGATTGGCTGGCCAGCGGCATCCGGCCGGACGAGACCTGGAAGTACACCGCCGCGTCACCGACGCCGATCAGGCTCGGCCCCCGGTCGGGGACGCCCTGCAGGTTCGAGCCGTGGCAGGTGATGCAGGAGGTGGTGTAGAGGTCCTGTCCCTGGGCCACCAGGGCACCGTCCGGCTGGCCGGTCGCGACCTGTGGCTGTGGGGCGAAGGCCATGTACAGGGCGGCGACGACAAGCAGTGCGGCCGCGAGCGCCGCCGAGTTCTTCAGGCGCCGGCGTAGCTTGCCGCGCCGGCCCGAGACGTGATCCGGCGGCGGATGGGTGGGTGAGGACGGAGAGGCGGAGGGCATGGCGGTTCTCCTGGCTCACGGGCGCGGCTCGCCGGCAGGGCTGCCGGTTCCGCGGCCCGGATGGGTCAGATGGACTTGGGGTCGTCGTCGGGCTGGGCCTCCTTGCCCACT
>NZ_JADQDD010000094.1 GCF_019263595.1 Pseudonocardia sp. KRD291
GCTCGGCGCGGTAGGCGGCGAGCGCCCCGACCGCCGGGGCCGGGCCGTCGGTGCTGTGCCGCGCGTAGCCCGACGCGCTGGCGGCGCTCGCCGGGTCGCCGAGCCACGGTCGCGGCAGCCGGGCGTCGGCCTGCAGGTCGCGCAGCGGCGTGTCCAGGCGCGCCAACGCGTCGTCCAGCGCCGAACGCAGCCGGGTGAGGGACGGCGAGTCGAGCCGCAGGTCCGGCGCGGGGCCGGCGGGCCGGGAACGGTCGGGCATGGATCCCTCGCAGAGGACTTCGGGACGGGAGCGGTGCGAGGTCCCACGCTAGGGCCGCACCCCGACGATTCCGGCCTCCCGGACCGAGATCCGTTGCGATCGCGAACGGACGGGTGGACACGACGACGCCCCCACCGGCCCGGTCGCGATCCGGGCCGACGGGGGCGTCGGGCGTCTAGCAGGCCGCGAGGGCCAGTGGCTCCGGGCAGCACACCTGCAACGTGCACAGGGGTGTCGCGCGGAACCGGTCGTCCACCTCCGGGGCGGAGGTCGTGCCCGAGAACGGCCACCGTCCGGCGAAGCGCTGGAGGTACCAGTAGCAGAACAGGTGGTCGGGCTCGTCCGGGTCGGTGACGAACACCGGCGCGCCGCCGAGTCCGGAGACCCAGCTCGCGTAGGCGTTCGTGACCTGCGCCGGCGGGCGCGCGGCCCGCCGGGTGCTGAGCCAGTCCTCCGCCCGGCTGCGCCAGTTCTCCAGCGCGGTCGGGTGCAGCGTGGCCCCGGGGAGTTCCCGGATGTTCGCGGAGAACGTGCTGATCACGGTCCCGTCCCCGGTGTGTGCGGCCGAGGCGAGTGTGAGCAGCGAGTGCGGGCCCGGGATCGGGCCGTCGGTGTGGATGTGGGTCGTGACGTAGAACTGCATGGGGGGCATGACGGATCCCAGTCGTCGAAGTGAGTCGATGACTACGCTGCTCACGGCGTGGCTGTGCCGACGTGGTGAGCGGATCCGCGGCGCGGTCAATCCCGCGTGGCGGAAGAAACCGGGCCCCGTGGAACGGACACACGGGTGGTCACTGCGATCGCTGTGTACTTGTCCAGTGCGGTGCGAGGCAGTCGTACCTGGCGAGCGAAAACGTTAGGTCGCCCGCGGCCCGTCGTCAACGATCGGGTACCGAACCCGCATCGTGGGCACCCGGGCGTCCACCGGTGGTTACGCTGATCGAACTCGGCGCAGGGAAGGAGCTGTGATGACCCGCCGTCACCCCGACCCGACCGGTCCTCGGCCGTGAGCGGGCGACACCGGCGCGACCGGCCACGCTGGTTGCCCGCCCTGTGCGCCGCGGCGATCGCCGTGCTCGTCTCCGCCGCGGTCTACTCGGCGGTCGTGATGACCGCGGTGTCGGACGTCGCGGCACCGGCGCCCAGCGCTCCGGGCCAGCCGGGCCCGGCCGGGGAGTTCGACCGGACCGCGACCGTCTCGGAGGTCGTCGACGGGGACTCGTTCGTGATCGACGGCGGTGTGACGGTCCGGGTGCTGGCCGCGGACTCCTGCGAGATGCGCACGGACGCCGGCCCGCGTGGTCGCGCCGACGCCGAGAAGGTGCTGCGGGGTGCGACGGTGTCGCTGCGCCGCGAGCCCACCGCCGCGAACGACGCCGACAAGGACGGCCGGCTGCTGCGCTACGTCGAGGTCCCCGGTCTCGGCGACCTCGGCTCCTACATGGTGCAGCGCCCGCACACGTCCGCCTACCGGGGCATCAACGACGCCTCGCCGGACTACCTCGACCGCCTGCGCGGGCTCGACCGCGACGGGCGGCGCTGCGTCGACACACTGCCGTCGCCGGACCAGAAGCCCGCCGTCGACTACCCGGACTGCACGGCGGCCGCCGCGGCCGGCCAGGGAGCGATCTATGTCGGGGACCCCGGCTACAGCCGCCGCCTCGACGGCAACGACGACGGCGTGGCCTGCGAGTAGCGGGTCCGGGAGTTCTCAGGACTGCAGGTCCTCCGCCAGCAGGCCGCTGACCAGCACATCGCTGCGGACGTCGTCGGCCAGCCACGCGCCGCGCAGCCGTCCCTCCGGTACGAACCCCAGCGACTGCGCGATCCGCGCGGAGCCGACGTTCGGCTCGGCCCAGCCGTAGGTGATCCGCGCCAGGCCCAGCCCGCCGAAGCCGAACCGGACGACCGAGCCCACCGCGGCCTTGGTCATCCCGCGACCGCGGGCCCGTTCCAGCGCCCAGCAGGTCACCTCGGCCGTGCCCATCGGCAGGTCCAGGTGCTCCAGGCCCACCTCGCCGAGCATCTCGCCGGTGGTCGGCTCGCAGACCGCCCACGTGCAGCGGGTCTCGTCCGCCCAGCCGGCGATCCGCTCGGCGACGTAGGCGGCGACCGCCGCCGACGTCGGGTCGGGGCGGTGCCGCCAGCGCCGGATCTCACGATCGACCGCGGACTCCAGGACGGCCGGGCGGTCGTCCACCCGGTCGTCGGCCCGCAGTGCCCGGAGGTACCAGGCGCCGGCGTTGATCTCGACCGGATCCAAGCTCAGTCCTTGATCTCGCAGATCACGGTCCCCTGCGAGATCGACGCACCGGCCTCGGCGTTCAGGCCGGTCACGGTGCCGTCCTTGGACGCGGTGACCGGGTTCTCCATCTTCATCGCCTCCAGGACGACGATCAGGTCACCGGTGGAGACGGTGTCGCCCTCGGAGACCGCGACCTTGATGATCGTGCCCTGCATCGGGGCGGTGACCGCGTCACCGGAGGCCTTGGCGCCGCCGCCCTTGCCGCCGCGCTTGCGCGGTGCGGCCTTGGCGCCGCCGCCGTTCCCGCCGCCCCCACCGAGGGCGAGGTCACCGGGCAGCGACACCTCCAGGCGTCGTCCACCGACCTCGACCACGACGGTCTGGCGGTCGCCGGACTCGTCCTCGGCACCCTCGCCGCCCTCGAACGGCGGAACGGTGTTGTTCCACTCGGTCTCGATCCAGCGGGTGTGCACGGTGAAGTCCTCGGCCGTCTCGGCGTAGAACGCCGGGTCGTCGACGACGAGGCGGTGGAACTCCAGCACGGTGGCCATGCCCTCGACCCGGAACTCGGCCAGCGCGCGGCGCGCGCGCTCGATCGCCTGCCGTCGGTCGGCGCCGCGGACGATCAGCTTGGCCAGCAGCGAGTCGAACTGCCCGCCGATCACGGACCCGTCCTCGACACCGGCGTCCATCCGGACACCCGGCCCGGCCGGGTACCAGATCTTGGACACGGTGCCCGGGGCCGGCAGGAAGTTGCGCCCGGCGTCCTCGCCGTTGATCCGGAACTCGATCGCGTGCCCGATCGGGGCCGGGTCCCCGTCGATCGCCAGCTCCTTGCCCTCGGCGATCAGGAACTGCTGGCGCACCAGGTCCAGCCCGGTGGTCTCCTCGGAGACCGGGTGCTCGACCTGCAGGCGGGTGTTCACCTCCAGGAAGGTGATCATCCCGTCCTCGCCGACCAGGAACTCGACGGTGCCGGCGCCGTAGTAGCCGGCCTCCTTGCAGATCGCCTTGGACGCGTCGTAGAGCGTCTTGGTCTGCTCCTCGGACAGGAACGGCGCGGGTGCCTCCTCGACCAGCTTCTGGAAGCGGCGCTGCAGCGAGCAGTCACGGGTGCCGACGACGACGACGTTGCCGTGCTGGTCGGCCAGCACCTGGGTCTCGACGTGGCGCGGGCGGTCCAGGTAGCGCTCGACGAAGCACTCGCCGCGGCCGAACGCCGAGGTGGCCTCGCGCACGGCCGACTCGTAGAGCTCGGCGATGTCGGACTCCTCGCGGGCGACCTTCATGCCGCGCCCGCCGCCGCCGAACGCGGCCTTGATCGCCACCGGGAGGCCGTACTCCTTGGCGAAGGCGACCACCTCGTCGGAGTTCTCGACCGGGTCGTTCGTGCCCGGGACCAGCGGGGCGCCGGCGCGGGTGGCGATGTGCCGGGCGGTGACCTTGTCGCCGAGGTCGCGGATCGACTGCGGCGACGGGCCGATCCAGGTGATCCCGGCGTCGATCACGGCCTGGGCGAAGTCGGCGTTCTCGGACAGGAAGCCGTAGCCCGGGTGGATCGAGTCCGCCCCGGCCTGCTTCGCGGCGCCGATCACCTTGTCGAAGTCCAGGTACGACTCGGCCGCGGTGGAACCGCCCAGGGAGAACGCCTCGTCGGCGACGCGGACGAACATCGCGTCCCGGTCCGGGTCGGCGTAGACCGCGACACTGGCGAGGCCCGCGTCCTTGGCAGCACGGATCACCCGGACGGCGATCTCTCCACGGTTGGCGACGAGCACTTTGCGCAGTGCGGGCACTTTTCGATCTCCTCATCTTCAACGGAGCTGGCGGAGTGAGACTCCGTGCGGTCATGACGACTCGCCGGCCCGTAGCTCCGGCGCGTGGGTTACCGGGGAGTGTAGGAGCACCGGCGTCGGGACTTCCCGACAGGAGATGTGGCATGCGCAACGTCACCCGTTGCGGGTGGGCAGGATCACCCTCGTGATCGCTCCAGCAGGCGGCGCAGCGCGGCCGCGGGCCGGGAGCGGCGGCGGGGGGCGCTGCGGCCGTCGTAGCGCATCGCGGCCTCGCGTCCGGCCAGCTCGGACGCCGCCGCGGCCGGGAGCGTGCCGGCCGCACGGAGCTCGCGGGCCAGGTCCCAGCCCTCGCGCACCGGATCGGTGGGCGCGACGCCGTCGAACCGCGCGTGGAACACCCGCGTCCAGTCCGTGCCGTGCGCCGCGGCGAGCAGCGGCCATGCCCTCGCGACCCGACCGGCCCGCTTGCGCAGCAGGGCCCGCCGCGTCGCGTCCAGGCGGGCGGTGTCGAGACCGTCCGGGTACGGGCCGCCCGCGACGAGTGCCTCGATGAGCGCGGCCTGGCGGGCGGCGAGGCCGGGACGGTCCCCGCCGTTCACCGGCGCGACCCCACGCCCGGGCGCTCGGATCCGGCGGGGAGCTCGTGCGGCGCCGGGTGCCCGGTGACGGCGGCGATCGCGGCCAGCTCCGCGCGCAGCGCGGCGGCGGGCGGGTGGCGGCCGTCGCGTTCGAGCATCACCGGCGGCACCGTCGGGCAGCGCTGCACCAGGTGGGCCAGCAGGTCGAGCACCGGCGCGGGCATCGGATCGGTGTGCGTGTCGTGGTAGTAGCCGTCGTGGCGGGCGCCGCCCGCCACGTGGCAGTAGGCGATCCGGTCCAGCGGCATCGCGTCGAGGTCCGCGCGGGCGTCCCGGCCGCGGTTGACGGCGTTGGCGTGGACGTTCGCGACGTCGAGCAGAAGCAGCGCCCCGGTGCGGTCGAGCAGGCGGGTGAGGAACTCGGCCTCGGTGAACTCGTCCTCGGGCCAGTCGAACAGCGCCGCGATCGGTTCCACGGCGAGCTCGGCGTCGAGCTCGGTACGGGTGCGGGCGATGTTCGCGGCCAGCACGTCGAGCGCGTCCCGGGTGCGCGGCAGCGGCAGCAGGTGCCCGGCCTCGCGGCCCCCGGCCCGGACGAACGCGACGTGCTCGCTGACGATCGGCGCGTCGACGGCCGCCGCGCAGGCGGCCAGGTGGGTGACCCGCGCCGGGTCGACCGGTTCGGTGCCGCCGAGCGAGAGGTGCACCCCGTGCGGGATCACCGTCGTCCCGCCCGCGGCCTGCGACCGGAGCGGGGCCGGTAGGTCGGCGGCCGGGTCCAGGGACTCGGCGATCACCTCGCAGAAACCCAGCCCGGCCGTCCCGGCCAGCACGGACGCGATCTCCGGACGCCAGCCGACGCCGGTCCCGGTCGGACGTGACGCCATCTCACCCACCCCTTGCCGGTTCTGCGGTGCCGGCGACGACACCGCTCCCGCAACTCCACACCCCCCGGTGGCAGAGCTGCGGGAGCGGACCCCTCGTCGAGGCCGCGGCTCAGCCGCCGCAGCCTCCGCCTCCACCGCCGCCGCAGCCGCCCCCGCCGCCGGAGTCACCGCCGCCACCGCCGGAGTCGCCGCCGCCGGAGTAGTCACCGCCGCCGCCGAGCGCGGCACTCTTCTGGGCCTCGAGCTCCTCGGCGAACGCCGGCTGCGCGGCGTAGAGCGCCCCGACACCGAACACGCCCACGCTCAGCGCGGCCGCCCCGGCGCCGACCGCGACCCAGTCCGGGCGCATCGACGGCGACAGCGCCGCGTGCCGGGTGCGCTGTTCGGCCAGGGCGCCGTCACCGGCCACGGTCCGCCGGGGAACCTGCCGGACCAGCACCAGGAAGGCGCCGAGGACCAGCAGCATCGCCGCGACGAGATAGCCGACGGGCCTCCCGTTCGAGATCCCGGCCAGCATCCGGACGAACCCGAGCGCGAGCACCCAGAGCAGCCAGAACGCGGTCCCGCGGTACCTGCGGCGGGCCGGGTCCGAGAGCAGCAGGCCGGACCGGACCAGCCGGTCGCCGATCTCCTCGAGCTCCCGGACGACGCCCGCGGCGTGGGACAGACCGCGACGCAGCGTCAGCCGCGTCGTGGCCGCGTGGACCGCACGCTGCAGCCGGCTGCCGTGCGTGGGAACGGGTCCCCCGGCCCGGACCATGCCGGCGGCCTTGTCGGCCGTGGTGATGCTGCCGTCGACGTGCATGGCGCTCAGCGCCGCGTAGACGGCCAGGTCGGGGCCGCCGTTGAGGTAGGCGACGTACTCCGGACGCCGGTCGAGGTCGTCGCCGCGGGACGGCGGACCCGCCCGCAGCGTATGACGTACGCGCAGAGCCGCGCCCAGGGTCACCAGGGCGATCACCGCGTACACGAACAGGAATGCCGAGCTGGAGATCCCCCAGGTCTCTCCGCTGATGTTCGAGCCCATCCCCACCACCCCCTGTGCCAGGTGTCGGTTGTTCGACAGGTCACAGTGTGGGCGGGAACACGGGGGTCCACGCCGAACTTCACCAAGCCTTGAGGTTCGGCGTGGACCTTTGTGCGAGGGGGTCGCGGATCAGCCGGTGGCGGCGCGGACCTGGTTCTTGATCCGGGCCAGCATCGCGGCGATCCCGCGCAGCCGCAGCGGGCTCACCGCCTCGCCCAGCCCGAGATCGGTGTAGAAGTCGTCCGGCACGTCCAGCACGGTCGCCGCCGGCTCCCCGTCCAGGCCGGTGTACATGATCGAGGCGAAGCCGCGGGTGGTCGGGGCCTCGGGCGGGGCGGAGAAGAACAGGTGCACCGGGCGCTCGCCGCCGTCGCCCACCTCGACGGCGAGGAACAGCGGCGACTGGCACTCGTGCACCTGCTCCATCGACTCCGCCCGGTCGGCGAAGCGTTCGGGCAGGTCGGGCAGCTCACGGGAGAGCTCGAGCAACATCTGCAGCCGGTCCTTCGGGCCGACCGCGGAGAAGTCGTCGACGAGCTCGGCGAGCTGGGGAGGCAGACTCACGCCGAGCCCCGCTCCGAGCCCTGCACGATCGGGACCCGGACGGCGTTGCCCCACTCGGTCCAGCTGCCGTCGTAGTTGCGGACGGTGTCGAAGCCGAGCAGGTGGGTCAGCACGAACCAGGTGTGGCTGGAGCGCTCGCCGATCCGGCAGTAGGCGACGACGTCGTCGGAGGGCTTGAGGCCCTGCTCGTCCTGGTAGATGGCCTCCAGCTCGGCGCGGGACTTGAACGTCGCGTCGTCGGCCGCGGCGCGGGCCCACGGGACGCTCGCCGCGCCCGGGATGTGCCCGCCGCGGACGGCACCCTCCTGCGGGTAGTCGGGCATGTGCAGCTTCTCGCCGGAGTACTCCTGCGGCGAGCGGACGTCGACCATGGGGCTGCCCAGGTGGGCCACCACGTCGTCCTTGAAGGCACGGATCTTCGAGTCGTCGCGCTCGACGACCGGGTAGTCGACGGCGTCGATCTTCGGCGCGTCGGTGGTCATCTCGCGGCCCTCGTCGGCCCACTTCGCGCGGCCGCCGTCGAGCAGGCGCACGTCGGCGTGGCCGAACAGGGAGAACACCCACAGCGCGTAGGCGGCCCACCAGTTGTTCTTGTCGCCGTAGACGACGATCGTGGTGTCGCGGGTGATGCCGCGCTCGCCCATGATCTCGGCGAAGCGGGCGCCGTCGACGTAGTCGCGGGTCACCGGGTCGTTGAGCTCGGTGTGCCAGTCGACCTTGACCGCACCCGGGATGTGGCCGGTCTCGTAGAGCAGCACGTCCTCATCGGACTCGACGACGGCGAGGCCCTCGTCGCCCAGGTGCTCGGCCAGCCACCCGGTCGTGACCAGGCGCTCCGGGTGCGCGTACTCGGCGAGCTTCGGATCGGTGTCGTTGGGCAGAGCCATGGCCGCGAGGGTAGTCCCGGCCACGCTCCACCGCCCGGCACCTGCCCCTCCCCGATCTCGGGCTGCACGAACGCTCCGGTCGTGCAGCCGGAGTGGACGAGAGGAGTTCTCGCGGCCCGGGCGGGGGAGTGTGTGCGGGGGGTTCAGGTGCGCCAGAGATCGACCGGGCTCACGCCGACCCCGCCGAGCAGGCGGCGCAGCAGCGGCAGGCTGATCCCGATCACGTTCGACGGGTCACCGTCGATCCCCTCGACGAACCATCCACCGAATCCGTCGAGGGTGAACGAGCCGGCGACCTGCAGCGGCTCGCCGGTGGCGAGGTAGGCCTCCAGCTCGGCCTGCGTCGGATCGGCGAAGCGCACCCCGGTGACGGCGTGGCCCTCGGCCACCCGGTCGATCTCGCCGTCGGCCAGGCGCAGCACGGTGTGCCCGGTCAGCAGCTCCCCGGTCCGCCCGGCCATCGTCGCCCAGCGCTCGCGCGCGGTGTCGACGTCGCCCGGTTTGCCGACCAGCTCGCCGTCGATGTGCAGCATCGAGTCGCAGCCGACGACGAGGGCGTCGGGCCGGTCCCCGGCGATCCGCCGGGCGACGGCGGTGGCCTTCGCCCCGGCCAGCAGCGTGACCTTCTGCTCCGGGGCGGCGTCCGGGTGCGCGTCGAGCAGGGCGTCCTCGTCGACGTCGGAAACCTCGACGAGCGGATCGACCCCCGCCGCGCGCAGGACACCGAGACGGGCGGGGGAGGCCGAGGCGAGGACGAGACGCACGACGACGGACCCTAGCGGTGCCGCACCACGGTGCCGTGGTGCCGCCACCCCCGGACGGGTCCGAGCTCGCTGTCCCGTCAGCGGGGCAGGCCCGAGGCGCGCCAGGCGCCGGGGCCGGCCTGCAGAGGAGCCCGCAGCAGAGCGGCCGGATGCGACCAGAGGTCGGGCGCGGCCGGTGCCGGGTCGTCGCCGGGCACGCTCGCGGCCGCGGCGACGACCGCGGTCAGCGCGGCCAGCTCCGCGTCGTCGGGGTGGCCGTTGACCACCCGGAACAGCGCACGGCGCTCCTCCGGGGTGGCGTCGGCGGCGGTCTCGTCGCTCACGGTGTCGCCGCTCACAGGGTCGCCGCTCACAGGGTCGCCGCTCACAGGGGGATGTTCCCGTGCTTGCGCGTCGGGCCCTGCTCCCGCTTCGTCTCCAGCATCCGCAGCGAGCGGCCCACGTACCCGCGGGTGTGCGACGGCGGGACGACGGCGTCGATGTAGCCCCGGTCGGCGGCGATGTAGGGGTTGGCCAGGGTGTCCTCGTACTCCTGCTGCAGCTCCGCGCGCTTGGCCTCGAGCTCGTCGCCCTCGAGTCCCTTGAGCTCCTTGCGGTAGAGGATGCTCACCGCGCCCGACGCCCCGGTGACGGCGATCTGCGCGGTCGGCCACGCGATGTTGACGTCCGCGCCGAGGTGCTTGGACCCCATCACGTCGTAGGCACCGCCGTAGGCCTTGCGGGTGATCACCGTGACCTTCGGGACGGTCGCCTCGGCGTAGGCGTAGATCAGCTTCGCGCCGCGGCGGATGATCCCGTTCCACTCCTGGTCGGTGCCGGGCAGGAAGCCCGGGACGTCGACGAAGGTCAGGATCGGGACGTTGAACGCGTCGCAGGTCCGCACGAACCGCGCCGCCTTCTCCGAGGCGTCGATGTTCAGGCACCCGGCGAACTGGGTGGGCTGGTTGGCCACGATGCCCACGCTGCGGCCCTCGACCCGGGCGAAGCCGGTGACGATGTTCGGCGCCCACAGCTCCTGGACCTCGAGGAAGTCCTCCTCGTCGACCACCCGGTTGATCACCTCGCGGATGTCGTACGGCGAGTTCGCCGAGTCCGGGATGATCGTGTCCAGCTCGCGGTCGGTGTCGGTGACCGAGTCCTCGACCGTGCCCGAGGTCGGCTCCGGCGCCGGGTAGGCCGGCGGCTCGGACAGGTTGTTCGAGGGCAGGAAGCCGAGCAGCTCCTTGACGTAGTCGATCGCGTCCTGCTCGTCGGAGCCCAGGTAGTGCGCCACGCCGGACCTCGAGTTGTGCGCGCGTGCTCCGCCGAGCTCCTCCATGTCGACGTCCTCGCCGGTGACGGTCTTGATGACGTCCGGGCCGGTGATGAACATGTGGCTGGTCTCGTCGACCATCACGGTGAAGTCGGTCAGCGCGGGGGAGTACACGGCGCCGCCCGCCGACGGGCCCATGATCAGCGAGATCTGCGGGATCACGCCGGAGGCCCGCACGTTGCGGGTGAAGATCTCGCCGTAGAGACCGAGCGCGACCACGCCCTCCTGGATGCGCGCGCCGCCGCCGTCGTTGATGCCGACGACCGGACAGCCGATCTTGGCCGCGAGGTCCATCACCTTGACGATCTTCTCGCCGTAGACCTCGCCGAGCGCGCCGCCGAACACGGTCGCGTCCTGCGAGAACACCGCGATCGGGCGACCGTCGATGGTCCCGGTCCCGGTGACCACGCCGTCGCCGAACGGGCGCTTGGCCTCCATGCCGAAGTTCGTCGACCGGTGCCGGGTCAGCGCGTCCAGCTCGACGAACGAGCCCGGGTCGAGAAGCTGATCGATCCGCTCGCGGGCGGTCTGGCGGCCCTTGGCGTGCTGCTTCTCCACGGCCGCGTCGGACGTGGACCCCACCGCGTCGTCGAAACGCCGGTAGAGGTCGGCGAGCTTGCCCGCCGTGGTGTGGACATCCGGCTCGACGTCGGGGGCGGAGTCCGGGTCCCCCATCGGCTCCGTTGCGGCGCTCATGGCCCGGGAGCCTAACCCGGTGATCGCGTCCACCCGGGGGTGACGTGCACCGCAGCCCCGACGGAGCACCCGCCGGGTCCCCGGGTGACCAGGACGGAGCGGTCCGGACGCGTCCCGCTACCGTGCGCGGTGATGGACGCCGACCCCGCGCCGCTCGACCTCTGGTCGCTGCGGACCGCCGTGCTCCGCCCGACCGGCGGCTGGAACGCCCTCGACGTCGTCGAGCAGACCGGATCCACCAACGCCGACCTGCTCGCCGCGGCCGCGCGCGGCGCCGAGGACCGCAGCGTGCTGATCGCCGAGGAACAGGTGACCGGGCGCGGCAGGCTGGACCGGCGGTGGACCTCGCGGGCCCGGGCCGGGCTCACGATGAGCATGCTGTGGCGGCCCGAGGGCGTGCCCGCCGACCGGCTCGGCTGGCTGCCGATGCTGGCCGGTGTCGCGTTGGCGGACGCGATCCGCGAGCTCGCCCCGGACCTGCCGGTCGGTCTGAAGTGGCCCAACGACCTCCTGCTCGGCCCGGCCCGCGGCAAGGCCGCCGGGATCCTGGCCGAGATGACGGCCGTCTCCGGCGGCGGGCCCGGCGTGGTCCTGGGGATCGGGCTCAACGTCGCCGCGAGCGCCAACGACCTGCCGTGGGGTGCGACGTCGCTGGCCGCGCAGGGTGTGACGGCCGGTCGACCGGAGATCGCGACGACGCTGCTCGCCCACCTCTACCGGCGCGAGGCGCAGTGGCGCGAGACCGGCGGTGACGCCGACGCGTCCGGTCTGCGCAGCGACTACCGGGCCTGGTGCGCCACGCTCGGGTCGCAGGTCCGGGTGGAGCGGCCCAGCGGTGATGCGCTGATCGGCATGGCCGAGGACGTCGACCCGCACGGCCGGCTCCTGGTGCTGGCCGACTCCGGGGAGCGCTCGGCGGTCGCGGCCGGGGACGTGGTGCACCTGCGCCCGGCGGAGCACCCCGACCGCTAGGTTCACCCGGGTCCGTCCGCGCGCGTCATCGGTCGAGCGCGGCGCGGCGGACTACCGTGAGGTGCGTGGCCTATCCCGATGACCTGCTGGTCGAGGGCGAACGGGTCGCGCTGTACTCGCATCCGCACTGGCGGACCTGCGTCGGCCCGGCCGCGGTGTTCCTCGCCGCGGTCGCCGTCGCGGCGTTCGTGGCCGCGGTGGTCCGGCTGCAGTCCTGGGCCGTGGTCGGCTGGCTGGTGCTCGCGGTGCTCGCTGCGGCCGTCGTCGCCCGCTACACCGTGCTGCCTCTGGTGCGCTGGCGCAGCACCCACCTGGTGGTCACCAACCACCGGCTGCTGGTGCGCGAGGGCGTGTTCTCGCGCAGCGGGATCGACGTCCCGATCGGACGGGTGGACTCGGTCCGCACCCGCCGCACGCTGGGCGAGCGCCTGGCCGGCTGCGGGACACTGCTCGTCGACGCCGGGGGCGAGGAGCCGATGCGCTTCGCCGAGGTCCCGGACGTCGAGCGGGTGCAGGCGCTGCTGCACCGGGAGATCAGCCGCGACCTCGCCCGGCGGCGCGAGGAGACGGGACGCGCCGTCGAGACGGAGAGGTCGGCATCGTGACGGAGACCGGGGCGCGAGCCCTGCCCATGACGGTCCGGGACCCGGCCCTGCCGGAGCGGGTCGAGATCTACGAGGTCGGGCCGCGCGACGGCCTGCAGAACGAGTCCGCGGTGGTGCCGGTCGCGGTGAAGGCCGAGTTCCTCGACCGCCTCGCCGACGCCGGTCTGCGCACGCTGGAGGCCACCAGCTTCGTGCACCCGAAGTGGGTGCCCCAGCTCGCCGACGCGGCCGAGCTGCTCGAGGTCCTGCACCGCCGCGGCGGTGTCGGCTACCCGGTGCTCGTGCCCAACGAGCGTGGTCTGGACCGCGCCCTGGATGCCGGTGTGACGCACGCGGCGGTGTTCGCCAGCGCCACCGAGACGTTCGCGCGGCGCAACCTGAACCGGTCCCTCGACGAGCAGTTCGCGATGTTCGCCCCGGTCGTGACCCGGGCGGTGGAGAGCGGGATGCGGGTGCGCGCCTATGTCTCGATGGTGTTCGGCGACCCCTGGGAGGGCGCGGTCGACCCGGCACAGGCCGCCGCGGTCGGGAAGCGGCTGATGGACATGGGCTGCGAGCAGCTCTCGCTCGGCGACACGATCGGCGTCGCCACGCCAGGGCACGTCGGCGCCGTGCTCGACGCCTGCGCCGCGCTCGGTCTCGGGGCCGACGCGCTCGCCGTGCACTTCCACGACACCTACGGCCAGGCCCTGTCCAACACCCTGGCCGCCCTGCGCCACGGCGTGACGACGGTCGACGCCAGCGCGGGCGGCCTGGGCGGCTGCCCCTACGCCGGGTCGGCGACCGGGAACCTGGCCACCGAGGACCTGGTCTGGATGCTCGATGGCCTCGGCATCGCCCACGGTGTGGACCTCGACGCCCTGGTCGCGACGAGTGTGTGGATGTCCGGGCACCTGGGGCGCCCGTCGCCGTCGCGGGTGGTCACGGCACTCACTCCGGACGCGGGCTGACCGTCGGCGGACGCGTCAGGCGACCCGGCGCAGCGACGAGCGGGTCCGCGTGACGCCGCTGCAGACCCACTCCCACTCGCGTCCGGCCAGCCCGCGCAGTGCCCGCACGACGCCCCGTCGGGGTGCGACGTGCCCGGCCTGCACCGGCGCGTACACCAACCCTGCCCGGGCCCGGTCGGTCTCCCGCGCCGCCCGGACCGCCGGGTGGTCACGGTGGTGGTGCAGCACCGCGTGCAGGCCCGGCCGCCGGGCGGCCAGGGCCGCGGCGACGTCGGCGGCGGCGCGTTCGCGGTCGTCGTCGGGCAGGTCCAGGACCGGGTCCAGCGACCCGGCCAGGTTGCGCGACCAGCGCGCGGCCAGGTGCGTGAGCACGGCCGTCTCGTCGCCGAACGCGCCGGCCATCGCGGGAACCGCGGCCCACGGCAGTGACGGGTCACCGGTCCGATCGGCCCGGCGCGTCACCTCGTCGGCCACGCGGTTGCGGAGGAGGTACTGCTCACGGGTCGGACGCCGCGTCCCTGACATACCGCTCACCTCTCACATACTCAGAGTACGTACTCTGGGTATGTAATATGCTGCCGGTCATGCCTCCCGTCAAGTCGCGCCGCGCCGAGTACACCGAGTCCACCCGGGACGCGGTGCTCGACAACGCGGCCCGGCTGTTCGGGGAGCAGGGCTACGGGGCGACGTCGCTGGACGAGGTCGCCGCCGCGGCCCGGGTGACCAAGGGCGCGATCTACCACCACTTCACGAACAAGGCCGCGCTGATGACCGCCCTGATCGACCGCCTGGAACGCGACGCCCACCGCAGGCTGCACGGCCGCTTCGCCGAGCTCTCGGCGACCTCCGACCCCGCCACGGCAGGCCTCGCCGTGATCGACGAGTTCCTGATGATGTGCTCCGACCCGGTCTACGGCGGGCTGGTGTTCCGGGAGGCGCCGATCGCGCTGGGCTGGCAGGCCTGGCGGGCGTGCGAGGAGGAGTACGCGATCGTGCTGGTCGAGGAGGTGCTGCGCGAGATGCAGCGCACCGGCGCGATCCCCGGCCCGGTGACCGGGACGCTGGTCACCGTGGTGTTCGGCATGCTCTGCTCGAGCGGCCAGCTCCTCGCCGAGACCCCGGAGGAGCAGCGGCCGCGGGTGCGCGACGAGCTGCGCTCGACCTACGTCGCGTTCCTGGCGGGCCTGGCGACGGGTGCCCCGGACCGGATCTTGCCGGATCGGCAATGAGCGTCGCGGAAGCCGGATGCGGCGACGCAGGGTGTTCCCGTGACCGATGACACCGCGGCGGGACCGCCGACCTCCGAGACCCCCACCCCGCCCGACGGGTACGTCGGGGACCCGGACGTGCGGGCGGAGTGGGACGCGACCTACGCCGACCGGGAGCAGATGTGGAGCGGGGGTCCCAACGGCGCACTGGTGGCCGAGGTCGCCGGGCTCGCCCCCGGGCGGGTGCTCGACGTCGGCTGCGGCGAGGGCGCCGACGCCGTCTGGCTCGCCGGCCGCGGCTGGGACGTGACCGCGCTCGAGGTCTCCGGCGTGGCACTGGAACGGGCGGCCGCGCACGCGCGCGATGCCGGTGTCGCCGTTCGCTGGGTGCACGCCGGTCTGGTGGAGGCCCACCTCGCCCCGGCGTCGTTCGACCTGGTCTCCGCCCAGTACCCGGCCCTGCTGCGCACCCCCGACGCCGCGGCCGAGCGGGCGCTGCTCGCCGCCGTCGCGCCCGGGGGCGTGCTGCTGCTGGTCCACCACGCGGGGATGGACACCCACGAGGTGCCGGACGGCGGCTTCGACCCGGCCGACTACGTCTGGCCGTCGATGGTCGCGGCACTGCTGGACGACGACTGGGACGTGGAGACCGACGAGCAGCGACCGCGCCCCGCACCCGAGGGCGGGGCCGGGGCGCACCACACCCACGACGTCGTCGTGCGCGCGCGCCGCCTGCGCTGAGACACCTGCGCTGAGACGCCTGCGACGCCCGCGTCCGGGGCCCGGGTTGCGCCGAACGACCGTGCGGGGCGGCATCGGCCGGTAACCTCCCGCCCGTGACCAGCCCGGTGCCCCGGATCGCCGACCCGGCCCTGCAGTCCTCGGTCGACCACATGCTGATGCAGGTCGACCGCGACACGGTGCTGAAGGCCCGAGCCGTGTTGATGCAAGAGGCGGAGGAGCTGGAGGAGGCGATGCGGAGGGCGACGCGCCGTACCCGCTCCACACCGCTGCCGGGACGCCAGGGGGAGCCCGGCTGCGGCGTGTGGGTCGGCCGCTGCAGCGACGACCCGGTCTCCGGGCCGGCCCAGATCTCGTTCAACCGTAAGATCGACGCCGTGCTCGAGCCGTGCTGGCGGTACATCGCGGACCTGCGCACGGGAGGTCAGCAGCTCGCCGAGGCGGCCGAGCAGTACGGATATACCGAGACCGAGGTCGCCGACAGCTTCCGTTCCACCCACGGCTCGCCCCGTGACGCCGTCAGGCCTCCTTCATGACGCGGTGGGGTCCGCCCGCGACCGGTCTCGTGCTACTGCTCGTGCTGGTGACGGCGTGCTCCGGGCCCGATGTGCGGTCCAGCCCGTTCCCGTCCCGACCGGGTGACCTCCCGGTGGGTCGCCTGTCGGCGTGCGACGCGCTGAGCGCGGAACAGCGTTCGGAGCTGGGCGTCGGGCCGGGTCAGCGCGACGCCCCGGAGGCGACCAGCGACTCCTGCACCTGGCGGTCGGACATCAGCCAGTTCTGGGGTGTCCGCCTGCAGCCGCAGAACCCGATCGCCCAGTTCGACCCGCAGGACCCGCTCTTCGTCGGGGCGAGCGAGGGGTACCAGGACCCCCGGATCACCACCGTCGACGGCTACGGGGCCGTGGAGTTCCGGTACTCGCTGACCGGTGTCGACCCGAGCTGCAACCTGGCCATCGACGCCGGTGCGACCGCGACGGTCGTCGTGGACTACACCGACAATGTGGCCAGGGACCCGCGGCGCCCCACGACCAGCATCGAGCAGCGGTGCGCCATCGTCGCCCGGGCCGCGTCGATGGTGATCACCACGATGCGCGCCCGCGCCTCGGGCTGATCCCGCTCAGACCTCGCGCACACCGAACATGCCGGTGAACCGGCCGCGGTAGACCACGTCGTCGCCGCGGTGCAGGAGCGCCCGCAACGTGACCAGTCCCATCTCCGGGCGGCTGCGCGAGCGGCGGGCCTCGACGATCTCCAGCGTGGCGTGCAGCTCGTCCCCGGCGAACACCGGCAGCGGCCAGGCGATCTCGTCGCCTCCCGGGGAACCGAGGGCGGTGGAGCGCAGCAGCAGCTCGTCGACGTAGGCGCGCATCCACAGCGACGACGTGAACCACCCGGACGCGGCGAGCTGCCCGAAGACGGACTCCTTGCCGGCTGCCTCGTCGAGGTGGAACGGCTGCGGGTCGAACCGTCGCGCGAACTCGATCATCTCGTCGCGGTCGATCACGACGGTCCCCAGGTCGAACGTCCGACCCGGGGTCAGGTCCTCGAAAGCGATCTCCGGCACGTTCGGCACGGTAGCCGGACCACCGGCCGGACGGTCGGGGAGGGGAGCTGGAATGGTCCCACCCCGCAGACACCGTCGAGCGTCACGAGATGGTCCTCGGTCCGCCGGAACGTGACGCTCGACGATGTCGGGCCCAGGACCGGCCTCAGGGACCGGGCCCGACATCGAACCCGTGGGGTCCTTCGCTCCCGTGACCGTGGCGCCGCTCGTACCGAGGTGATCGGCGGCCGGGCCCCGATCGGCGCCGCGAACGGCCCGGATCGGGACCGATCCGACGATCTTCCCGGTCGGGGCGGTCTCTCCCGGTGAGCGTCACGAAACGGTCGTCGGACCCGCCGCAACGTGACGCTCGATGACGGTGTGCGCCTGGGCGGGGTGGTCTTCCCGGGTGAGCGTCACGAAATGGGCCGCTCACCCCGCTCGTAGAGCCGCGAGGGCGGCGTCGTGCAGGAGCCCGTTGCTGGTCACCGCGTTGCCGCCGGTGATCGAGTCGGCGCCGGACAGGTCGGTGAGCCGCCCGCCCGCCTCGGCCACGATCGCGGCCGGCGCGGCCAGGTCCCAGGCACTGGCTCCCGGCTCGACGACCAGGTCGAGCACCCCCTCTGCGACGAGGCAGTGCTGCCAGAAGTCGCCGAACGCGCGGGTCTCCCAGCAGGCCTCGGTCAGGGCGAGCCAGCCGGCCAGCCCGCGGCCGGACAGCACGGTGTCCTCCCGGAAGACGTTCATGTCCGTGGTCGACACGTAGGCGTCGCCGAGGTCGGCCACCCCGGACACGGAGATCCGCCGCGGTTCCTCCCCGGTGCCCGCCGCCCAGGCTCCCGACCCGGGCGCGGCCCACCAGCGCTGCCCGAGCGCCGGGGCGCTGACGACGCCGAGCACCGGCCGTCCGTGCAGGGTCAGGCCGATCAGGGTGGCCCAGACGGGCATGCCCCGGGAGAAGTTCTTGGTGCCGTCGATCGGGTCGAGCACCCAGCCCCGGCCGTTCGCCGACGCGCCGGTGTCCCCGCGCTCCTCGCCGAGCACGGCGTCGTCGGGCCGCTCGTGGGCCAGCGCGGCCCGCAGCGCGTCCTCGGCGGCGGTGTCGGCGTCGGTCACCGGGGTGCGGTCCGGTTTGCGGTCCACCACCAGGTCGGCGGCGCGGAAGCGCGGCAGCGTGATCGCATCGGCGATGTCGGCGAGCCGCAGCGCGAGCTCGAGGTCGCGGGTCAACGAGAGGTCCGGGGCGTCGTCCACGTCGGCCGAGCATGCCATGCCCGCCCCGGCACACCGACGTCGCAGGCGGCCTATGCTCGCTGGCGTGACCACCGTCGTGCTGGCCGAGGACGACGCGGCCATCGCCGAACCGCTCTCCCGTGCCCTGCAACGCGAGGGGTACGAGGTGCAGGTCGTCGGCGACGGGCTCGCCGCGCTCGAGCACGTCGGCCGCGTGCCGGTCGACCTGCTCGTGCTCGACCTGGGCCTGCCCGGGATGGACGGGCTGGAGGTGTGCCGCCGGATCCGCACGGACTTCGCCGACCTCCCGGTGCTGATGCTCACCGCGCGCACCGACGAGGTGGACTTCGTGGTCGGCCTCGACGCCGGCGCCGACGACTACGTGTCCAAGCCGTTCCGCCTCGCCGAGCTGCTGGCCCGGGTCCGCGCGCTGCTGCGCCGCCGGACCCAGGACGTCGTGGAGGTGGACGGCCTGCGGATGGAGCTCTCCGGGCGCCGCGTGCTGCTCGAGGGCGACGAGGTGACGCTCGCGAACAAGGAGTTCGAGCTGCTGCGGGTGCTGATGCTGCACTCCGGGCAGGTCGTGACCCGCGAGGAGATCCTGCACACGGTCTGGGGCGACGCGGACATGAAGTCGTCCAAGACGCTGGACATGCACATGTCGTGGCTGCGCCGCAAGATCGGCGGCGAGCGGCGGATCGCGACCGTGCGCGGCGTCGGCTTCCGGTTCAACCATGACTGAGCCGGGCCGGTAGCACGTGCGCCGCCGGATCCTGCTCTCCACGCTGCTCGTCGTGGCGATCACCGCGCTCGCTCTCGGCGGCCCCCTGGTCGTGGCCACCTGGCGGCTGGTGGAGGACTTCACCCGCGCCGAGCTGACGCAGCGCCTCGAACAGCTCACCGAGAGCCTCGAGGACAACGTCGAGCAGGTCCCCGACCCGGCGACGATCGAGCTGGCGATCCCGGCCAACAGCCGCCTGGAGATCAACCGGGTGGACCGTCCGTCGCAGGTGTTCGGCGTCCCCGAGGTGCCCGACCCGGTCGTGGAGTCGCTGCCGCTCGGGCCCGGCGGCTCCATCGTCCTGGCCCAGCCCAGGTCGGTGATGCGGGCGCAGCAGACGCAGGTCGTCGCCGTCGTCGCGCTGCTGGTGCTGATCTCGGTGACCAGCGGCGCGATCGTCGCGACGCTGACCGCCCGGCGCCTGGCGGAGCCGTTGCGCGACGTCGCGGCCCGCGCCGCGCGCCTGGGCGCCGGGGACTTCCGCCGCGCGCCGGCCCGCTACGACATCGCCGAGCTCGACCGGGTCTCCGAGGTGCTCGACAGCTCGGCGACGGCGCTGGCCCAGCTCATGCAGCGCGAGCGGGTGCTCGTCGGCGACGTCTCGCACCAGCTGCGCAGCCGGATCACCGCGCTGCAGCTGCGCCTCGACGAGCTCTCCACCCACCCCGACCCGGACGCCCGCCGCGAGGCGCTGGCCGCGATCGAGCAGACCGAGCGCCTCTCCGCCGTCCTCGACGAGCTCCTCGAGGCCGCGCGTGCCGCCCGCGCCGCAGGCGCCGAGCCGATGGACCTGCGGGACGAGCTCGACGCCGTCGCCGACGAGTGGCGCGGCGCCCTCACCTCGGCCGGGCGGTCGCTGCGGGTGCGGGTGCCGGAGGGGATGCTCGCCCGGGTCACCGCGGCCCGGGTGCGGGAGGCGGTCGGCGCGCTGGTCGACAACGCGATCCAGCACGGCGAGGGCCCGGTCACGATCAGCGCGCGGGCCGGGGAGAACGCGCTGCTGGTCGAGGTCAGCGACACCGGCCCGGGCGTGCCGCAGGACCTCGTCCCGCACGTGTTCGAGCGCGGCGTCTCCGCCCAGTCGTCGACCGGTCTGGGCCTGGCCCTGGCCCGGGCCCTGGTCGAGGCCGACGGCGGCAGGCTGGAGCTCTCCCGCGCCCGCC
>NZ_JADQDD010000095.1 GCF_019263595.1 Pseudonocardia sp. KRD291
GACGCCGTCGGGGGTGAGGGTGAGCGCGCGGCCGTCGGCGACGCGCAGCTGCTCGGCGACCAGGTCGACGCCGGTGACCAGCTCGGTGACGCCGTGCTCGACCTGCAGGCGGGTGTTCATCTCCAGGAAGAAGAAGCCGTCCGGGGTGACCAGGAACTCCACGGTCCCGGCGCCGGTGTAGCCGACGTGGCGGGCGATCCGCACGGCGGCGTCGGTCATGGCGGCGCGCAGGTTCGGGGCCAGGTCCGGGGCCGGCGCCTCCTCGATCAGCTTCTGGTGCCTGCGCTGCACCGAGCAGTCGCGGTCGCCGAGGGTGAGGACGGTGCCGTGGGTGTCGCCCAGGATCTGAACCTCGACGTGGCGGGGCCGGGGCAGGTAGCGCTCCAGGTGCACCTCGGAGCGGCCGAACGCGGCGGCGGCCTCGCGACCCGCCGAGGCGAGCGCGTCGTCGAGCCCGTCGACGTCGGCGACCACGCGCATCCCCCGCCCGCCGCCGCCGAACGACGCCTTGACCACCAGCGGCCAGCCGACGCTCTGCGCCGCCGCGACGACACCGGGCCGGTCCGCGACGTCGAGGGCGCCGGTGCCGGGCGGGACCGGGACGTCACAGGCGACCGCGACCGCGCGGGCCGCGACCTTGTCGCCCATCTGCGTGATCACCTCGGGCGACGGGCCGACGAAGACCAGCCCGGCCGCACCGACCGCCGCGGCGAACCCGGCGTCCTCGGAGAGCAGCCCGTAGGCGGGGTGCACCGCGTCCGCGCCCGCCGCCTTCGCCGCGCCGAGCAGCGCGTCGGCGTCGAGGTAGGACGCCCGCGCGGGCGCCGGCCCGATCCGGTGCGCCTCGTCGGCGAGCCGCACGTGCGGGGCGTCGGCATCCGCGTCGCTGTAGACCGCGACGGCACGTAGTCCCAGCTCACGGCAGGCGCGGACGATCCGAACCGCGATCTCCCCGCGGTTGGCGACCAGGACGGTCCGGATGCCCAGCGTCTCGGCCACGGGGCCTCCTCGTCCGTTCGGTGCGGTGCGCGTCGGGGACTGTCTACCAACCGACCGTCTGATAGTCTAGCGTCACCGGCGGGACGAACGACCGGCTCACCGGAGGAGGGCGCGTGACGGCGAGCGACACCAGCATGGACGGGCGGCTGGCCGTTCTGCGCGAGCGGCGCGCCCGCGCGCTGGAGATGGGTGGACCGGAGGGTCTGCGCCGGCACCGCGAGTCCGGGCGCCTGCCCGTCCGCGAGCGCGTGGACATGCTCGTCGACCCGGGCTCCTGGTTCGAGATCGGAGCGCTCGCGCTGCCCGAGCGCCGCACCGCCAAGCACATCCCGGGCGACGCCGTCGTCACCGGTTTCGGCCTGCTCGACGGACGCCGGATCGGCGTGATCGGCATCGACGCCAGCGTCGTCGCGGGCACCACCGCGCCGGTCAGCATGCGCAAACAGGGACGTCTGATCGAGCACGCGCAGCGCCACGGCTTCCCGCTGGTGCTGCTCTGCGACGCCGACGGCGGCCGGATGCCCGACGTGTCCGGCTGGCGGTTCTCCGGGCTGCCGCTGGACTTCACCTCGTTCCTCAAGCCAGCCCCCGGGGCGCCGGTCGTCCCGCGCGCGGCCGCGGTGCTCGGGCCCAGCTACGGCGACTCCGCGCTGCACGCGTCCACCGCGCACTACGTGGTGATGGTGCGGTCGGCGTCGATCGCGCTGTCCGGGCCGTCGGTGGTCGAGCCCGCGATCGGGGAGAAGGTCACCGACGACGAGCTGGGCGGCCCGGCCGCGGCGACCGAGGCCGGCAACGCGCACCTCGTCGTCGACACCGAGGCCGACGCGATGGACGCGGTCGCCGCGTTCCTGTCCTATCTGCCCCAGAACTCGCGGCTCCCCGCGCCGGTCGCACCGGCGCGACCGCCCGGCCGGGACCCGGCCGAGCTGGCGACGCTCGTGCCGACCGGCTCGCGCGCCGGCTACGACATGCGTGACGTGTTCGCCTGCCTGGCCGACGAGGCCACCGTCCTGCCCTGGGCCGACGGCTGGGGCTCGAGCCTGCTCACCGCGCTGGCCCGGATCGAGGGCCGCCCGGTCGGGCTGGTCGGCAACCAGCCGATCGTTCGGGCCGGCGCGCTGGACCCGGCGGCGCTGGCCAAGGAGCGCGCGTTCGTGGACCTGTGCGACACGTTCGGGCTGCCGCTGGTGTTCCTGCACGACGTGCCCGGGCTGATGATCGGCACCCAGGCCGAGAGGGCGGGCATCCTGCACGGCTACGAGGCGCTGGTCTCGCGGATCGCCGAGGCGCGCGTGCCGAAGGTCGGCGTGGTGCTGCGCAAGGCCTACGGCGGCGGGCACTTCGCGATGGGCGGGCGCCCGACACAGCCGGACTTCCTCTACGCCTGGCCGACCGCGGAGCTGGGGTTCATGGCCCCGGAGACGGGTGTCCGCACGATCCACCGGCGCCGCCTGGAGACCGTGCTCGCCGAGCAGGGCCCGGAGGCGCACGCGGCGCTGGTCGACGAGCTCACCGCGGAGTGGATCAGCGAGGCGGAGCCGTGGGAGGCCGCGGCCAACCTGTCGCTCGACGACGTCATCGAGCCGGCGGCCACCCGGCACGTGGTGGCCACCAGCATCGAGATCGCCCGGGGTGGATCGGATCCGGGTGGATCGGGCACGGGAGGTCGGCAGTGACGAACCTGAGGGTCGAGGTCGACGGTGCGGTCGCGCTGTTCGTGATCGACGCGCCGGAGAAGCGCAACGCGATGGGCGCGACGTTCTGGCCCGAGCTGCGCGAGGCGTTGCGCACCTGCGAGGCCGACGACGGCGTGCGGGCGGTGGTGATCACCGGAGCCGGGGAGAAGGCGTTCTCCGCCGGGGGGGACATCGCGAGCTTCGCCGAGCTGGGCGACGCGACCGCCAAGCGCGCGTTCCAGCGGGACTGCATGCGCACCTTCGCGGCGGTCGAGGAGTCGCCGCTGCCGGTGGTCGCCGCGGTGCACGGCTACGCGATGGGCGGGGGCTGCGAGCTGGCACTGGCCTGCGACGTCGTGCTGGCCGCCGACACCGCGCGGTTCGGGATGCCGGAGACCGCGGTCGGGCTGGTCCCCGGGTTCGGGGTGCTGCGCGCGCCGTCGGTGATCGGGCGGCACTGGACGAAGCTGATGATGTTCGCCGGGGAGCAGGTGGACGCCGAGACCGCCGTCCGGATCGGGCTGGCGCAGAAGCTGGTCCCGGCCGCGGAGCTGATGGCCGAGGCCCGCAAGCTGGCCGAGCGGATGGCGGCCGCGGCGCCGGTGGCCGTCGCGACAGGGAAGGGCCTGGTCAACCGGGGCGTGGACCGGGGCGAGTTCGACCACTCCACGGCCGCGCTCACGATGCTGCACTCCACACGCGACGCCGCGGAGGGGATCGCCGCGTTCGTCGGCAAGCGCCCGCCACGGTTCGAGGGGCGGTAACCGTGCAGGACCCCTTCGTCGCGCTGATGCGCCGCTACGTCGTGGACTACACCAACCGCCAGGACACCGGCGTCTGCGCCGAGATCATGGAGCCGGACTACACGCTGCGGATGGGTCCGCACGAGGTGTCCGGGCGCGACGAGGCCTACATCCCGGCGTCGCGCAGGCAGTTCACGCAGTTCCCGGGGCTCGGGCTGACCGTGCACGAGGTCGTCAGCAACGGCGAGCGGCTGGCCCTGCGGTTCTCCGAGCACGGCGCGTCACAGCGCCACGGCGGCGGCGCCGCGGCGTGGACCGGGCTCGGGCTCTACCGCTGGAACGGCACCCGGCTGCAGGACAACTCCGTCGAGCAGGACTACCTGTCCCGGCGCCGCCAGCTCGCCTCCGGTGCGCCGGCGACGGTCGGGGCACCGGCCGTCGCGCCGTGGGACACCCCGGCCCGGGCGGCGGACCCGGCGGCCGAGGCCGTGGTGCGCGCGTGGATCGCGGCGGGCCTGCCCGCCGGCGGCCCGGCCGGGATCGGCTCCGCGACCGTTCACGCCGATCTGACCTGGGACGACGGCGGACCGGGCAGCGGACGCGCGGTGCTGGCCGACCCGGCGTCGGTCGTCGACGACCTGTTCTCGGCCGGGGATGCGGTGGCGTTCCGGCTGACCTGCCACGGCCGCTACGCCGGCGGCCTGGACGACGTCACCGACGCTCCCTCGGGCACCCCCGCGACGCTGCACCTGGTCGGGCTGGTGCACGTCCGCGCAGGGCAGGTGACGTCCGGGCACCTGGTGCGCGACCGCCTCGGCGCGGCCCGCGCGCTGTCGCCCGCGCCCGCCCGCAGCTGAGACCCGACACCCGCCGCGACAGAGGACGAGGAGGCTCCCGTGACCGGTGCGATCGCCGACGACCTGCTGACCGCACAGGCCAGCGCCGACCCGTACGCCGTGTTCGACGCGCTGCGCCGCGAGGACCCGGTGCACTGGAGCGGGCCCCACCGCGCGTGGCTGGTCACCCGCTACGCCGACGTCTCCGCGGCGTTCGCGGACAAGGCGCTGTCCAACGACCGGGTCCGCCCGGTGCTGGCGAAGCAGCGGGAGGAGCGCGAGCGGAACGAGAACCAGCACGGTGCGCGGCGGGCCGAGGCGGGCGGGGACGACGGACGCCCGGCGAGCGCGTCGGAGCGGGTGCTGGCGCTGATGTCGGGCTGGATGGTCGTCTCCGACCCGCCCGTCCACACGCGACTGCGCAAGCTCGCCGCGGGCGCGTTCAAGGGCCAGCGGATCGCCGTGATGGACGCCCGGATCACCGCACTGGTCGACGAGCTGCTCGACGGGTTCCTGCGCGGGTCCGGGGAGCAGGACCTGATCAGCGAGGTCGCCTACCCACTGCCGGCGACGGTGATCGCGACGATGCTGGGCGCGCCGCCGTCGGACCGGGACCTGTTCCGGGAGTGGTCCGACGAGCTGGCGCTGGTCGCGTTCGGCACCGGTGGCGCCGCCCGCGCCGAGCGTCACGAGCGGGCGCTGCGCGGGCTCAACGAGATGGACGCCTACTTCCGCGGCCTCGTCGCGCAGCGCCGCGCGGAACCGGGCGAGGACATGCTCAGCGCGATGATGAGCACCGATGAGAGCGACACCCAGACGTCGAGAGATGGGCTCTCCGACGACGAGCTCGTCGCCATGTGCGCGCTGCTGCTGTTCGCCGGGCACGAGACGACCACGAACTCGATCGCCAACGCCACCCTGGCGCTGCTGCGTGACCCGGCCGCGCTCGCCGCGCTGCGCGAGGACCCGTCGCTGCTCAACACGGCCGTCGAGGAGCTGTTGCGCTACGACGGCCCGATCAAGGTGATCAACCGGTGGGTGGTTGCGGAGACCGAGCTCGCCGGGCGCACGATCCTCCCGGGGGAACGGGTGCACCTGGTGCTGGCCTCGGCCGACCGGGACCCGGACAAGTTCGCCGACCCGGACACCCTCGACCTGACGCGCAGCCCGAACCCGCACGTCGCGTTCGGCAAGGGCATCCACGCCTGCATCGGCGCGCAGCTGGCCCGGATGGAGACCCGGATCGCGGTCGGCCGGATCGTCGAACGCCTGCCCGGCCTCGCGCTGGCGCGGGAGCCGGTGTGGAAGGACGCGCTCGCGTCGCGGTCGATGGAGACGCTGGTGGTGACGCACTGATGCGCATCGGGGTCGACTCGAACGTCTGCGAGGCGCACGGGCAGTGCTCGGTCGTCGACATGGACCTGTTCCCGCTCGACGACGACGGCTACAGCGCCGTCGGGCCGGACGCGACCGTGCCCGAGGGCGAGGAGGACGTCGCCCGGATCGGGGTCGAGTCGTGCCCGGTGCGGGCGTTGTCGGTGCTGGAGCAGGAGTGAGCACCGCCGACGTGATCCCTCCCGCGGAGGCGGCCGGGAACACCGCCGACGTGATCCCTCCCGCGGAGGCGGCCGGGAACACCGCCGACGTGATCCCTCCCGCGGAGGCGGCGAACAACACCGCGCACGACGTGCTGTTCACCCCGGTCGCGCTCGGGCCGCTGATGCTGCGCAACCGCCTGGTGATGGCGCCGATGGGCACCTGCCTCGACTCCTCCGGTCACATCACCGACGACACGATCGCCTACTACGTGCGGCGCGCGCAGGGCGGCGTCGGCGCGATCACCGTCGAGGGCTGCCTGGTCTCGGCCGACACCGTCGGGCCCGAGCCGAAGATCTGCTCCGACGAGTACCTGCCCGGCCTGCGCACGCTCGTCGACGCGCTCGCCCCCTACGACGTGACGGTCGGGGTGCAGCTCATGCACCCGGGACGCCAGGTCGTCGAGGGGCCGTCGGTCGCGCCGTCGCCGGTGCCGCTGAACTCGCACGCGCCCGTCCCGCACGAGCTCGCCACCGGCGAGATCGCGGCGATCGTCGCCGACTACGCCGACGCCGCCCGCCGCGCCCGCGACGCCGGGTTCTCCTTCGTAGAGGTGCACGGCGCGCACGGCTACCTGCCCTCGAACTTCCTGTCCCCGCAGCACAACCACCGCACCGACGCCTACGGCGGCGACCTCGCCGGGCGGGTCCGGTTCTCGGCCGACGTGGCGCGCGCGATCACCGGCGCCGTCGGGCCGGGGATGCCGCTGGTGTGGCGGATCAACGGCTCCGATGCCGAACGCGACGGGCTCGGTCTCGCCGAGGCCGTCGAGGCCGCGCGGGCGATCGTCGACGCGGGCGCGTCCTGCATCTCGGTGACGGCCGGGACCTGGCTGTCGCTACAGGTCACGCTCGCTCCGATGTCGACCCCCCGCGGACACATGCGACGGTTCGCGGCCGCGGTGCGCGCCGCCGTCGACGTGCCGGTGATGGCCGTCGGGCGCCTCGACGACCCGGACACCGCCGCCGAGGTGATCGCCTCCGGCGAGGCCGACATGGTCCTGATCGGACGCGGCCTGATCGCCGAGCCGGACTGGCCGGACCTCGTCCACACCGGACGCCTGGACGAGCGGCGGCCCTGCATCGCCTGCAACGCCTGCGTCGACCTGGTCGGGCGCGGCGAGCGGGCGCGCTGCGCGGTGAATCCGGAGGCCGGGCGCGAGCGGGAGTGGGCACTGAACCCGGTGGCGACCGGGCGCCGGGTCATGGTCGTGGGGAGCGGGCCGGCCGGGATGGAGGCCGCACGGATTGCGCGGCTGCGCGGGCACGAGGTGTCGATCTGGGAGCGCGACGGCGAGCTCGGCGGCAAGCTCGAGGTCGCCGGACTCGCCCCCAGCAAGCACGAGGTGCTGCGCTACAAGGTGTTCCAGGCGGCGAGGCTGCGCACGCTCGGCGTCGAGATCCACACCGGCGCCGAGGTGGACGCCGCGACCGTCGCCCGGCAGCGCCCGGACGTCGTGGTCGTCGCGACCGGGGCGGACCCGCTGGTGCCGCCGATCCCGGGCATCGACGGCCCGCACGTGCACGACGCGCAGAAGCTCCTGCGCGGCGACGTGGACGTGCCGGCCGGGGCCCGGGTGGTCGTCGTCGGCGGCAGCGCCACCGGCTGCGAGACCGCGGAGCTGATGCGCGAGCGCGGCGCAGAGGTGGCGATCGTGGAGATGGCGCGCAGTATCGGACGCGGCATCGAGGCGATCACCCGACGTCAGATGGTGCGCTCGCTGCGCCACGACGGCGTTCAGGTGCTGACGGGCGCCACCGTGGTCGGGATCGAGCCCGGCGTCGTGCGCTACACCGACACCGAGGGCGTCGAGCAGGAGCTGCCCGCCGACGTCGTCGCGCTGGCGATCGGGTGGCGCCCGTCCGGCGAGACGTTCGCCGGCCCGCTGGTCGAGGCCGGGGTCGAGGTCCGGATCCTGGGCGACGCGGACACCCCCGGCGACTTCGTCCGCGCGATCAACACCGGCGCCGACGCGGCCCTCTCGATCTGACGCATCCCGGACAGCAGCGACCGGGACTCTCGTCGCAACCCGTCCGACGGGAGTGCCGCTCGTCCACCGGGGACGGGGCGGTGCGCGGTGGTGCACCGCCGGTGCGGGGTACGACGCTGTACCCGCCGCACCGACGGCGGTCTCGGGGCGGGGCGGGTCAGCTCAGCGCGAAGCCCTCGTAGCCGTTGCGCGCGATCTCGGTGATCCGGTCCGCGTACGGGCCGACGCCGCCGATGTAGGCCATGAACACCCGCGGTTTGCCCGGCACGTTCGAGCCCATGTACCAGGAGTCCGCGGTCGGGTAGAGCGTGTGGTTGCCGACCTCCTCGACGTGGGCGACCCAGCCGTCCTCGGCGTCGGTGGTCGCGTCGATCTCGGTGTGGCCGTGCTCGCGCAGGTAGGAGACGGCGTCGGTGACCCACTCCACGTGCTGCTCGATGGAGACGATCATGTTCGAGAGCACCGACGGGCTGGACGGCCCGGTGATCGTGAACAGGTTGGGGAACCCGGCCACGGCCAGCCCCAGGTAGGAGCGCGGGCCCTCGCCCCACTTCTCCTTCAGCGCCACCCCGCCCTTGCCCCGGATGTCGACCGCGGTCAGTGCGCCGGTCATGGCGTCGAAGCCGGTGGCGAACACGATCGCGTCCACCTCGTAGGTCGCCTCCGAGGTCCGGATGCCGGACTCGGTGATCTCCTGCAGCGGCGTCTTGCGCAGGTCCACCAGGTGCACGTGCTCGGCGTTGAACGTCTCGTAGTAGCCGGTGTCCAGGCACGGCCGCTTCGTGCCGTACGGGAAGCTGGTCGGGCACAGCGTCTCCGCGACGTCCGGGTCGTGCACCTTCGCCCGGATCTTGTCCCGGACGAACCCGGCCGCCGTGTCGTTGGCCTCCTTGCTGGTCAGCGTGTCGGTGTAGGCCGCCAGCACGCCGACCAGGTTGCCCTTGTCCCAGCCGTCCTGGTACTTCGCCGTCCGCTGGGCCTCGGTGGCCTCCATCGCCGCCTGGGTGGGCTCGGGGACCGGGACCCCGAAACCGGACGCGCGCTGCGCCGAACGCCACTCGCGGTAGTTCTCCTTCATGTCCGCGACCTCCTGGGCCGCGAGCGGGCGGTTGCCGGCCGGCATGGAGAAGTTCGGGGTGCGCTGGAAGACCGTCATCTCGCTGGCCTGCTCGGCGAGGATCGGGATCGACTGGATGCCCGAGGAGCCGGTGCCGATCACCCCCAGCCGCTTCCCGGTGAGGTCCACGCCCTCGTGCGGCCAGTGCCCCGTGTGGTAGGTCGGGCCCTGGAACCGTTCCGCCCCGGGGACCTCCGGCGCCTTGGAGACCGACAGGCACCCCGTCGCCATGATCAGGAACTGGGTGTCGAGCACGTCCCCGCCGTCGGTGGTCACCATCCAGCGCCTGGACCTCTCGTCGTAGACGGCGCTGGTCACGCGGGTGTCGAACGAGATGTCACGCAGCAGGTCGAACCGGTCGGCGACGTGCTCGACGTAGCGCAGGATCTCGGGCTGGGTGGGGTACTTCTCGGTCCAGGTCCACTCCTGCTCGAGCTCGGGGGAGAACGAGTAGGAGTAGGACAGGCTCTCGACGTCGCAGCGGGCGCCCGGGTAGCGGTTCCAGTACCAGGTGCCGCCCACGCCCTTCGCGGCCTCGACGACCCGCACGCCGAAGCCGAGGTCGCGCAGTGTCTTGAGCTGGTAGAGCCCGGACAGGCCGGCCCCGACGATCAGTGCGTCGAGCCGCGGGCTCGTATCGGCCTCGCTCATCGTCGTACTCCTCCCCGCGGCCCCCGGGGAGGCCGCGAACTGCGCCGTTGCAGGGGTGTCGGGCTCGGGGCGACGGCATGCACCGGGCTCGCCGACCGTATGACGGGGGACACACCGCCGTCACTACGGTGGACGAGTGAATCGGACGACCGTTTGGGAGGTGCTGTCGCGGGAGTCGGCGCCGTGAGCGGCGACGTCCGAGATACCCCTCTTGCTCACGATGTGGGTCATTCGTCACGATGTACCGGGCCCGGAGCCGGGCGGACCGTCGAGCAAGGGAGCACGCATGGGTCCGGAGATCATCTCGATCCTCGTCCTGGTGGTGATGTTCGTGATCGCCACGACGATGCCGGTGAACCTGGGGGCGCTGGCGCTGGTGGGGGCGTTCGGGGTCGGGATGCTGGTCCTCGGCCTGGACGCCGAGCAGGTGATGCTCGGGGTGCCCGACGGTGACGAGATCACCGGCGGCTTCCCGGGCGACCTGTTCGTGCTGCTGGTCGGGCTCACCTACATGTTCGCGCTGGCGACCGCCAACGGCACGGTCGACCTGCTGGTGCACGCCTCGATGCGGCTGGTCCGCGGCCGGGTGGCCCTGGTCCCGTGGGTGTTCTTCTTCCTGACCACCGGACTGTCCGCGATCGGTGCGCTGTTCGCGGTCGCGATCGTCGCGCCGCTGGCGATGCCGTTCGCGCGCCGTCACGGGATCAGCCTGCTGCTGATGGGGATGATGGTCGTGCACGGCGCGCTCGGCGGGGCGTTCTCGCCGATCAGCGTCTACGGCGCGTTCGTCAACGAGACGATGGTCGGCAACGGCCTGCCGAGTAGCCCGGCCACCCTGTTCCTGACCCCGCTGCTGATCAACATCGTGATCGGGGCGGTGATCTACGTCGTGCTCGGCGGATGGGGGCTGCGCGGGCGCAGGGCCGTCATCGCGGCGAACGGTCCGGCCGAGGACGGGGTGGCCGAGAACGCCGGGGGCGGCCCCGCACCGGACGGTGCCGGCGGCGCGACGACCGTCGTCGCGGCGCCGCCCGCGGTGGGCCGCGAGCAGGTGGTGACGCTGGTGGGACTGCTGGTGCTCGCCGTCGGCGCGGTGTCCGGGCTGGACGTCGGCGTGCTGTCGGTGACGATCGCGGTGGTGCTGCGGCTGCTCGCCCCGCGCCGCCCGGACGTCGTCGCGCAGGTCAGCTGGTCGACCGTGCTGCTGATCTGCGGTGTCATCACCTACGTCGGGGTGCTCACCGCGGCCGGGACGATCGAGTTCGTCAGCTCCGGGATCACCGCGATCGGCGCGCCGCTGCTGGCCGCGCTGCTGCTCTGCTACCTGGGCGGAGTGCTCTCGGCGTTCGCGTCGTCGGTGGCGATCCTGGGGGTGGCGATCCCGCTGGCGTTGCCGTTCCTGCAGCAGGGCGACGTCTCCGCGGTCGGGATGGTGGCGGCGCTGGCCGTCGCCGCGACGGTCGTCGACGTCAGCCCGTTCTCGACGAACGGGGCGCTGGTGCTGGCGAACGCGCCCGCCGACGTCGACCGGGACCGCTTCTACCGGCAGATGCTCGCCTACGCCGGGATCGTCGTCGTGGCGGGCCCGCTGCTGGCGTGGGCCGTGCTGGTCCTGCCCGGTCTGCTGTAGACCGGCGGCGCCGGGGCGCCGGCAGGGACCCCGTCGTGGATCACATCCGGCCGCCGGGGTGCCCGCGCGATAGCGTCACCGCCCGTGGATGCACGCGAATCCGGGCGGATCGCCCGACGTCTCGAGCCCTTGCACGCGATGGTCTACTTCGCACCGGAGGCCGAACCGCGCTACACCGAGGCCGGCCTGGAGCCCGGGCGGATGGGCTACTTCGCCGGTCGCGCCGCTCCGATGGGCGCGGTGTCGGCGTCGGTGGTCACCGCGACGTTCTACAACTTCAGCGGCGAGCTCGTCGCCTCGGCCGTGCCGAAGGCATGGACGCTGGCCGACCCGGCCACCCTGGTCGCGGCCCGCTTCGAGATCGTCGACGCGGCGCTGCGCCGGCTGCTCGGCGACGACGGCGTCGCCTCGCCGGAGGTGGCCGAGGCGGCCGGGCTGGCCCGCACCGCGGCCGAGGCCGTGACGCCGGACGGGCGCCCGTTGGCCGCCGGGCACCTGGACCTGGCCTGGCCGGACGCGCCGCACCTGGTGCTCTGGCACGCGCTGTCGATCCTGCGCGAGCACCGCGGGGACGGGCACGTCGCGCTGCTGGTCGAGGCGGAGCTGTCCGGGCTGGAGGCGCTGCTCACCGCGACCGCCACCGGTACCGGGTTCGTGCCCGGGTTCGCCCGTGCCAGCCGCGGGTGGTCGCGCGAGCAGTGGGCCGCGGGCATCGCCGGGCTGCGCGAGCGCGGCCTGCTCGACCCGGACGCGGAGCTGGAGCTGACCGCGGCGGGGGAGAAGCTGCGCGACCGGATCGAGGACGACACGCACCGCCTCGGCGGCCCGCCGTGGAGTGCACTCGGTGCCGAGGGCGCGGCCCGGCTGGGCGAGCTGGGCGCCGGGCTGGTCCGGACCGCCCTGACGAACGGCGCCTTCCCCGCCGAGGGTGTCTTCGCCCCCGCGAGCGGCCGCGCCGGCTGATCCCGCCCCGAGTCCCGGAGCCCCGCGTCTGGAGCCCCGCGTCGTGGAGCCCTGATGCCGGTCTCCGGCGCTGGTGGGCGCGTCACGGCTCCACGACGCGAGGGAAGGTTTGTCCGGTATCGTGCGGCGCGCGCGGGCGCGGGTGCGCGCAGGGATGAGGGGTACCGATGCTGGACGTCAGCGGGGTCGAGTGGGCGGTCCTGATCGGGGTGATCATCGCGCTGCTCGCGATCGACCTGATCCAGGCCTGGCTGCGCCCGCACAAGGTCGGGTTCAAGGAGGCGACCGCCTGGTCGCTGTTCTACATCGGCGTCGCGATCGCGTTCGGCGTCGTGTTCGGCCTGACCCAGGGCTGGACGTTCGGCACCGAGTACTTCGCCGGCTACATCGTCGAGAAGAGCCTCTCGGTCGACAACCTGTTCGTCTTCGTGATCATCATGACGACGTTCGCGGTACCGGAGAAGCACCAGAACAAGGTGCTCGTGTTCGGCATCCTGCTGGCCCTGGTCATGCGGGCGATCTTCATCCTGCTCGGTGCCACGCTGCTGAACCTGTTCTCGTTCATGTTCCTGGTGTTCGGGCTGCTGCTGATCTACACGGCGGTGCAGCTCTACCGGCACCGTGACGAGGAACCCGACATCGAGGACAACGCCGTCGTCAAGGGCGCCCGGAAGCTGTTCCCGGTCTCCGACGAGTACGACGAGGGCAAGCTGTTCACCAGGGTCGACGGCAAGCGCCTGGCGACCCCGCTGTTCCTGGTGCTGGTCGCGATCGGCGGCATCGACCTGCTGTTCGCGCTCGACTCGATCCCGGCCGTGTTCGGCGTGACCGAGGAGCCCTACATCGTCTTCGCGGCGAACGCGTTCGCGCTGCTCGGCCTGCGTGCCCTGTTCTTCCTGGTGAAGGGGCTGCTGGACCGGCTGGTGTACCTCTCGGCCGGACTGGCGATCATCCTGGGCTTCATCGGGGTGAAGCTGATCCTGCACTGGGCGCACGAGGACATCTCGACCTCGGTGCCGGAGATCTCGACGCCGATCAGCCTCGGCGTCATCGTCGTGGTGCTCGCCGTCGTCACGGTGGCCAGCCTGATCAAGACCCGCAACGACCCCTCGGCGCGGGCGAAGCCGGGCTCGCTGCGGGCGGCCAAGCAACGCGACCCGGAGTCGCACTGACCCGCGCCCCGCACACCGGCCCGCGGGGTGTGGCGGGGAGCACGAGTTGCTACGGTGACGCCGTGAGGACGCGCGGACGGGCGATTACCCGGCGCGCCGGCTGAGCCAGGACGCCGGCGCGCAGCGGTTCGCCGCGCGCTCCCGCGCAGGACGCGGGCAGCCGCCGTCTGCGGGTCCTGGCCCGGTGGCCGACACCCGCTCCCACCCGGAGGTCCCCGTGACCAGCTCCATGCTCACCCGACCCGACTCGCCGTCCGCGCCTGCCCGGCAGGAACCTGGGGCCCCGTCGCCCGAGGACGGGTGCGTGCACCTCGACCTGGAGCTGTGTGCGCCCGGCACCACGCTGGACGCCCTGGCGAAGATCGTGACGATGCTGCGCGGACGGCGGTGGGACGTCCGCGCGGTGGACGCCGACCTCGACGCCGGGGTGGTGCGGCTGCGCGTCCGGACCGATCGCCCCGAGCTCCTGCGCGGTCAGCTCGAGCGCGTCGCGGTCGTGGGCGCGGTGGTGGGCGCGGTCCGCACGCCCTGAGCGGACCGGCGTCTCAGGTCCGGGTCAGGCCGGGCCCGCCGAGCGGGCTGACCTCGATGTACTCCGGCGCCCCGGCCAGCAGTTCGAGCACCGCGCCGAGGCCGGCCTCGCCCAGGTCGCGGTTCAGCGCCGCGTCCGACGACGCGGCGTCGGCCCAGACCTCGGTGACCCACACGACGTCGGCCTCGTCCGGCGACGCGTTGACGATGTAGGCCTCGCAGCCCGGTACCTCACCCATGCCGGCGGCGACCGTCAGCAGGTTCCGCGCGAGGTCGTCGCCGCGCCCCTCCTGGGCCGTCATCCGCACGTAGCGGCCCACCCGTTCCGGCCCGGGCCGGGGTGCGCCGTTCGGTCCGTTCTCACCGGTGGTCGTCTGCACGCCCTGGACCGTAGCGTCGCCGCTCAGATCACCGGCGGGGTGGGTTCGGCCACGAGCGTGTCGGCGTCGCCGTCGAACCGCATCAGGTGCGGGTCGGCACCGTCGCGGGCGGGCCAGCCCGGGTCGCCGGTGGCGGCGAAGTCGACCCAGGCCCGGTGCATCCGGGTCGACAGCTCCGCCGGGGGCGTCTCGCCGGGCAGGCCGTCCGGGGCGGCGGCGCGGTCCAGGGTCCCGAACACGAACGGCAGCTCCAGGGCGTGGCAGGCGCCGAGACGTCCGTCGCAGGCCGGGGAGCGCCAGGCGAACTCGTAGCCGAACGACGCCCCGGTGTGAGCCTGCAGCACCCGCCGGGTCGGGCCGGTGAACACCAGCTCGGTGAGCACCCGGGCGTAGCGCTCGCCCGCCGTGCCGGCACCGGCCCCGTCCATCAGGGTCCCGGCGTCCGGGCGGAGCACGCCCAGGGCGGTCCGCGCCTGGTCCTCGGTCAGCGCGTCGAGCAGCCCGGTGGGGGCCAGGTAGAGGTTCATCTCCTCGGCGTTCGACCCGGCGAGCACGTCCACCCGCGCCGATGCGCCGTCGCGCAGCGCGTCGAGCGGGGACCGGGGGAACACGTCGTCACCGAGCACCGGCAGGAACCCGGTGATGCCGAAGCCGGGCTCGGTGCCGTCGGGTTCGCGCAGGTCCGGGCGTTGGCCGGGAGTGTCGACGCGGCCCTGGGCTGCGGCCAGGTCGGCCACGGCGACCCCGCGCAGCCCGTCCGCGTCCGCGGTGACGCCCAGGTCCGCGGCGATCCGGTCGAGCACGGGAGCGACCCGGTCGGCGCCGGCGCGCGCCATCTCCGCGCCGCCGGACTCCAGGATCGCCCGGCGGAACAGCCCCTCCGACAGGGGCGAGCCCAGCAGCAGGCCGATGCTCATCGCCCCGGCGGACTCGCCGAACACCGTCACCAGGTCCGGGTCGCCGCCGAACGCGGCCGCGTTGTCGCGCACCCAGGCCAGCGCGGCGAGCTGGTCGCGCAGCCCGACGTTGGTGTCCCCGCCGGGCACCGGCAGGAAGCCCTCGGCCCCGAGGCGGTAGTTCACCGAGACCAGCACGACCCCGGAGCGGGCGAAGGCCTCGCCGTCGTAGACGCCGGCCGAGCCCTCGCCTGCGACGAACGCGCCGCCGTGCAGGAACACCATCACCGGCAGCCCGCCCGCGCCCGGGTCGGGCGTCCAGACGTCGGCGGTGAGGTAGTCCGGGCCCGGCCGCCAGCCGGTGCCGATCACCGGGGACATGTCCAGGCCGCCCGCGACCTGGCGGACCGGCTGCGGCGCGTTCGGGCCGACCCCGCCGCCGGCCTCGCGGACGCCGTCCCAGCCCGGCACCGGGGCGGGCGCGACGAAGCGCAGCGGCCCCTCCGGCGGCGCGGCGTAGGGGACCGACCGGAAGCGCACCACCGGGTCCGAGCCGGGCGAGCCGTCGATGCGGACGCCGCGGACCTGCCCTGCGGTGGTGCGGACGACCGGGGTGGCGGCCGGGTCGGTCATGCGGTCTCCTCGTTCGTACGGATCGTCATGATCGAGATGTGACCACAAGAATCGATCACTCCGTTCCCGGTCTACTCCTGGTGGCCGCCGCTGTCCGCCCCCGGCCGGGTCGAGGACCGGAACTGTCCTCGATCTGCGCGAGAATGACGGTGTGAAGGAGACATCGGCCCGGCTGCTGCGGCTGCTCGGACTGCTGCAGGTACCCCGCGAGTGGACCGGGACGCTGCTCGCCGAGCGCCTCGACGTGGACGTCCGGACGGTGCGCCGCGACGTCGACAAGCTGCGCAGCCTCGGCTACCCGGTGCACTCCACACCGGGTGTGACCGGCGGCTACAAGCTCGGTGCCGGGGCCGCGCTGCCCCCGCTGCTGCTCGACGACGACGAGGCGGTCGCCGTGGCGGTCGGCCTGCGCACCGCGGCCGGCGGCACGGTCGCCGGCATCGAGGAGACGTCGGTGCGCGCCCTGGTCAAGCTGGAGCAGGTGCTGCCGAACCGGTTGCGCCGCCGGGTCGCGGCCCTCGGCGCGGCGACCGCGACGCTGGTCAACCGCGGCCCCACCGTGGACGCCGACGACCTGTCCGCCGTCGCCGCGGCGTGCCGCGACCACGAACGCCTGCGCTTCGACTACACCACCGGCGGCGGGGAATCGGCCCGCCGGCTGGTCGAGCCGCTGGGGATGGTGCACACCGGCCGTCGCTGGTACCTGGTCGCCTGGGACACCGACCGCGACGACTGGCGCACGTTCCGGGTGGACCGGATGACGCTCAAGCTCCCGGCCGGGCCCCGGTTCACCCCGCGCGAGCCGCCGGAGGGCGGGGCGGCGGCGTTCGCCCAGCGCGGGATCAGCACCGGCGCCTACCGCTACCGGGCCACGGTGCGGCTGCACGCCCCCGTCGACGACGTCGCGCAGTGGGTGAGCCCGGCGACGGGCACCGTCGAGGCGATCGACGAGCACACCTGCCTGTTCGTGACCGGCTCGAACAGCCTGGACGCGCTCGGGGTGTGGCTCGGCGCGTTCGGCGTGGACTTCGACGTCCTGGAGCCTCCGGAGCTGCTGGAGCACCTGCACGTGCTCGCTGCGCGGTTCACCCGCGCCGCAGGCCCACCCCCGTGACCCGGATCAGGTCAGGGGGACGACGACGATCCGGTCGTCGTCCGGGCCGGGGGAGCCGCGGCCGTCCCGGTTGCTGGTGGTGACCCACAGCGCCGAGCCGTCCGGGGTCGCGGTGACCGCGCGGATCCGGCCGAACCGACCGTCCAGCAGGGCACGCGGTTCGCCGGGGGCGCCGTCGGCGGTCAGCGGGATCTGCCAGAGCCGCTCGCCGCGCAGGGCGCTCATCCACAGCGCACCCCCTGCGGCGGCCATCCCGCTGGGTGAGGCCTCGTCGGTGGGCCAGGTGAGCAGCGGGTTCGTCAGGTCCGGGCGGTCGCCGATGCCCTCGACGTCGGGCCAGCCGTAGTTTGCGCCCGGCGTGATCAGGTTCAGCTCGTCGACGGTGTTCTGGCCGAACTCGGCGGCGTAGACCCGCCCGCCCGGGCCGAACGCGATGCCCTGCACGTTGCGGTGCCCGAGGCTCAGCACCGGGGTGCCGAACGGGTTGCCCGGGGCCGGGGCGCCGTCCGGGGTGACGCGCAGGATCTTCCCGCCCAGGTCGTCGCGGTCCTGCGACGGGCTGCGCCGGCCGGCCTCACCGGTGCCGATGTGCAGCATCCCGCCCGGGCCGAACGCGAGACCGCCGCCGTTGTGCACCGAGCCCGCGTTGATCCCGGCGACCAGGACCCGCTGCGCGGCGCCGTCGACCGTGCCGTCGGCGGCCACCCGCAGCGCGACGACCCGGTTGTCGGACCCGGAGGTGTAGTAGACGGCGACCGTGCGGTCGGTGGCGAACCGCGGCGAGACCGCGATGCCCAGCAGCCCGCCCTCACCGCGGGCCACGACCCCGGCGACGGTGCCGACCGGGGTGACCTGGCCGCCCGGGGCGACCCGCAGGATCCGGGCCGTCTCGCGTTCGGTGACCAGCGCGTTCCCGTCCGGGAGGAACGACACGCCCCACGGGACCTCGAGCCCGGACGCGAGCACCCGAGGGGTCCCCGCCTCGCGCTGCGGGACGGGCCGCGCCGCCGGGGCCGGGGCTGCGGATTGTGTGCGTCCGCTCGGGTCCCCGCCGGCGGGGGCCGGTGCGGCTGCCGGCGCCGCCGGAGATCCGGCGCAGCCGGCCAGGAGCACGCCGAGTGCGACGACGACCACGGCCCGCCGGAACGGAAGGTGCATATCGGGCACGCTACGCGGATCGGCGCGGGTGGGCGTCCGAGCACCCGGTCACGGCCGCGACCACGACGACGGCACACTGGTGCGCGTAGGAGCCGAGATCGACAGGGGGCCGGCGTGACCGTCGACGACATGTTGCAGGTGATCCCGCCGGTCGCGGTGTACCTGCTGACCGGCGTCGTGATCGGCCTGGAGAGCCTGGGCATCCCGCTGCCCGGCGAGATCGTGCTGGTCAGCGCCGCGCTGCTGTCCTCGCGCCCGGAGATCGACGTCGACCCGCTCTGGGTCGGCGTGGCCGCGACCACCGGTGCGGTCGTCGGTGACTCGATCGGCTACGCGATCGGGCGGCGCTACGGCATGCCGCTGTTCGGCTGGCTGGGCAGGCGGTTCCCGAAGCACTTCGGGCCCGGGCACGTCGCGGTCGCCGAGCGGCTGTTCGGCCGGTGGGGCATGGGCGCGGTGTTCTTCGGCCGGTTCGTCGCGCTGCTGCGGATCTTCGCGGGGCCGCTGGCCGGCGCGCTGCGGATGCCGTACCAGAAGTTCCTGGTCGCGAACGTGGCCGGCGGGATCTGCTGGGCCGGGGGCACCACCGCGGGCGTCTACTACCTGGGCCTGGTCGCCGAGACCTGGCTCAAGCGCTTCTCCTGGGTCGGCCTGGTCGTCGCGGTGCTGGCCGGGTTGGGCGTGACCCTCTGGATGCGCCGTCGCACCCGCAGCATGGTGCGCGAGGCGGGGGGTGCCGCCGTCGTCGACGGGGATGGCACCGCGCCCGGGAACGTCACCCCGTAGGGGGCCGGAGCAGGCCGGGTTCAGAGCTCGGCGGTGATCCGCCCGACCGGGGCCCCGTGCCCGAGGACGTCGGTGCGACCCAGCTCCGCGACGGCCTCCGACCCGGCACCGAGCCGTCCCAGTGCCGCCGCGACGACGGCCGGGACCGCCCGGGACGAGCCGTCGAGCACCTTGAGCGCGAACGCCCGCCCGTCCGGCAGGGCGCCGGCGAACACCCCCTCCGCGCCGTCCTTGGCGACGAGACCGGGGACGGTCTCGCAGAACCGGGTGACCGGACGTCCGGTCCCGCCGACCCACCACGGGTGCGCCCGGACGGCGTCGGCGACCCGGCCCTCCGGGGTGCCCGGTGCGGCGGTCGCGATCCGGGCGAACGCGCGCGCCAGCCCGGTCGTCGTGGCCGAGAACAGCGGTGCCCCGCAGCCGTCGACGGTGAGGTGTTCCGCGCCGTCGCCGGTCAGGTCCGCGACCGTGGACCGGATCAGCCGCTGCAGCGGGTGCGACGGGTCCCGGTAGCCCTCGGTGGGCCACCCGGCCGCGACGCAGGTGGCCAGCATCGCCGCGTGCTTGCCCGAGCAGTTCTGCGCGATCGACGACGGCGGGTGCCCGCCTGCGCTCCTCTCGGCGCTGATGCTCGTTCCGCCTGCGCTCCTCTCGGCGAGCGGGAGGTCCGGCGTGTTGTCCAGCGCCGACTCCTCCAGCCCGGCCCCGGCCAGGATCCGGCGCACCCCGTCGAGGTGCTCCGGCTCGCCGCTGTGGCTCGCCGAGGCCAGGGCCAGCAGCTCGCCGTGCAGGTCGAGCCCGGCGCGCAGCATCGCCACCGCCTGCACGGGCTTGAGCGCCGAGCGCGGGAACATCACCTCGTCCGGGTCGCCGCGGCGCCCTGTGGCATGCCCGGTGTCGTCGAGGAGTACCAGGTGTCCGAGGTGCACCGACTCCACCAGGTCCCCGCGTACGACGTGGGCCAGCGGGCGGGCGTTGCGGTCGATCGTCACGGCCCCGACGCTAG
>NZ_JADQDD010000096.1 GCF_019263595.1 Pseudonocardia sp. KRD291
GACGTGGAGGTGCTGGCCCCGGCCGTGGACGCCACCGTCGTCCCGGACTTCGTCACCTCCGCCGGCCGGGCGCTCGGCGTGCCCTACAACGGGTCGGTGGCCCGGGTGACGTTCGGGCCGGTCACCTACGCGCGGGTCCGGCGCTGGCTCGCCGAGCACGACCTCGACGTGCTGCACCTGCACGAGCCGACCACGTTCAGCATCTCGGTCCTGGCCCTGCTCGCCGCGCAGGGGCCGATCGTGGCCACGTTCCACACCTCGACCGAACGTTCCCGCGCCCTGATCGCGTTCGGCGGGGTGCTGCGCCCGCTGATGGAGAAGGTGACGGCCCGGATCGCGGTCTCGGCGATGGCCCGCCGCGTGCAGGTCGAGCACCTCGGCGGCGACGCGACCGAGGTACCCAACGGCGTCGACGTCGCCCGCTACGCCCACGGCCCGGACCTGCCCGGACGACGGCCCGGGCCGACCGTCGGGTTCCTCGGCCGGTTCGACGAGCCCCGCAAGGGCTTCCCGGTGCTGCTCGAGGCGGTCCGCTCGCTGTCGGCGACCCGCCCCGACCTGCGGATGCTGGTCGTCGGCCGGGGTGACGAGGCGGCCCTGCGCCGCCAGGCCGGACCGGAGCTGGCGGGCCGGATCGACGTGCTCGGCGCCGTCGACGAGACGACCAAGGCCGCGGCACTGCGCGCGATGGACCTCTACTGCGCGCCGAACCTCGGCGGCGAGAGCTTCGGCATGGTGCTGCTGGAGGCGATGGCGGCCGGGACACCGGTCGTCGCCAGCGACATGGAGGCCTTCCGCGCCGTCCTCGGGAGCGACCCGCAGGCCGGGGTGGTGGTGCCGACCGGTGACCCGGCCGCGCTCGCCGCGACGCTGGGATCGCTGCTCGACGACCCCGCTGCGCGTGCGCGCCTGGTCACCGCAGGCCGGGCGCGGGCCGCGGAGTTCGACTGGCCGGTGGTGGCCGCGGAGGTGCTGCAGGTCTACCGGGCCGCGATCGCCGCCGACCCGCGCCCGGTCGCCGGGGGAGCGGCGTGAGGTCCCCGGTCCCGGCCCCTGGCCCGGCTCCCGTCCGGACGGGTGCGGGGCGGTGAGCACCGTCGCCGTCGTCGCGCTGGCGCTGGTCGCGGTGCTGGTGGTGGCCGCTCTCACCGTGTGGTGCGTGACACGGGTGCGCCGCCTGGACCGCCTGCACCGGCGCGTCGACGCCGCTCGCGCCGGGCTCGGCGGAGCCCTGGCCCGCCGCGTGGAGGTCGCCCGCCGGGTCGCCGCGGCGCTCGACGAGAGGTCCGCCGAGCGCCTCCGCGCGGCCGCCGCGACCGCCGACGCGACCCGCGCCCCGGCCCCGGACGGCCGCGACCCGGCCGGTGCCCGGCAGGCCCGCGAGGCCGCCGAGAACGCTCTGACCAGCAGACTCGCCCGCGTCGACCCGAACCGGCTGTCCCGTCCGCTGTCCGCGGAGCTGGCCGATGCCCAGCAGCTCGTGATCCTCGCCCGACGGGTGCACAACGACGCGGTGCGCGACACCCTCGGCCTGCGCTCGCGCCGCCTGGTCCGCTGGCTGCACCTCGTCGGGACGGCGCCGGTACCGGTGTACTTCGAGATCGTGGACCCGGAACCGGGCGGGGGTGCCGCCCCCGGGGCTGACGTAGACTCGTCGAGTCGTCCGTCAGTGAGGTGATCAGAGGTGTCCGTGTCGTCTGACCAGGCCCGTCCCGAGAACTCGAGCCCCCGCAGTGCCGATGCGCGTCCCGCCGGCGCGTCTCTCGCGGGCCCCGAGCACGGCACCGCGCGGGTCAAGCGCGGGATGGCCGAGATGCTCAAGGGCGGCGTCATCATGGACGTCGTCACCGCCGAGCAGGCAAAGATCGCCGAGGACGCCGGCGCCGTCGCCGTGATGGCGCTCGAGCGCGTCCCGGCCGACATCCGCGCCCAGGGCGGCGTGGCCCGGATGAGCGACCCGGACATGATCGCCGGGATCGTCGACGCCGTGTCCATCCCGGTGATGGCCAAGGCCCGGATCGGCCACTTCGTCGAGGCCCAGGTCATCCAGTCCCTCGGCGTCGACTACATCGACGAGTCCGAGGTCCTGACCCCCGCCGACGAGGCGCACCACATCGACAAGTGGGCGTTCACCGTGCCGTTCGTGTGCGGTGCGACGAATCTGGGCGAGGCGCTGCGCCGGATCTCCGAGGGCGCGGCGATGATCCGCTCCAAGGGCGAGGCCGGCACCGGCAACGTCGTCGAGGCCACCCGGCACATGCGCTCGATCCGCGCCGAGATCGGCCGTCTGACCACCATGGACACCGCGGAGCTCTACATCGCCGCGAAGGAGCTGCGGGCGCCGATCGACCTGGTCACCGAGATCGCCCGCACCGGTCAGCTTCCGGTGGTGCTGTTCACCGCGGGCGGCATCGCCACTCCCGCCGACGCCGCCATGATGATGCAGCTCGGCGCGCAGGGCGTGTTCGTGGGTTCGGGCATCTTCAAGTCCGGCGACCCGGCACAGCGCGCGTCCGCGATCGTCAAGGCCACCACGTTCCACGACGACCCGGAGATGATCGCCAAGGTCTCCCGCGGCCTCGGCGAGGCCATGGTCGGTATCAACATCGCCGACCTCCCGGAGGACCAGCGCTACGCCACCCGCGGCTGGTAGGCCTTCGCCTCGCATCTGATAGCTCGGTAACGACGCTCGCTACGCAAGCTCCGCTCGAAACGCAACGCCCCGTCCGGGTCAACCGGGCGGGGCGTTGTCGTGGGACGGGCGTCCCCGTTCCCTCTCGTGCACATTCCGTCGTCACCCGGGTGTTGGTTTAACGACTCGATGTGGTGACAGTGGTGCACGCGGTGACCGTGTGACACATAGCGTCCCCCGGGAAGCACGAGACGTCAGGGTTCGACGAGACGAAAGTGGCGGAGGAGCCGAATGAGACGCTCTGTGACGATCGCGAGCGTCGTCGCCGCGGTCATGCTGATCGCACCGACGGCCGCGGTCGCGGACGTTCCGATCCGGACGGCCGCGGCACCCGCCGACTGCCCGGCGACCAGCCCCGGCACCGCGGGTGGATCCGGATCGGGTGATCCCGCCACCGGCGGTGACGAGAAGCCCGCCGGGGACGGGCCGACCGGGGACGAGCCGGCCGGGGATGAGAAGCCCGCCGGGGACGAGAAGCCGGACGACAGCACCTCGGCGGACCAGAAGTCCGGCGATGACGCCGCCGGTGACGAGAAGCCGGCCGAGGAGAAGCCGGACGAGGAGAAGCCGGCCGACGACGCCTCCGGTGAGCAGAAGTCCGGTGACGACTCCGGCGGGGGCGACGAGGACAAGGCCGGGGACTCGGGCGACTCGGGTTCTGGCGACGCGGGCTCGGGGGACGACTCGTCGTCCGAGGGCACCGTCGCCGCGGCCCCGGCCCCGGCGGCTCCGAAGGCCGCGGCCGACGAGCCCACCGACGAGAAGCCGGCGGACGAGAAGCCCGCCGACGAGAAGCCCGCCGACGAGAAGCCCGCGGACGAGAAGCCCGCGGACGAGAAGCCCGCGGGCGAGCCGTCCGGCGGGGACACCGGTGCGGCGGGGAAGCCCGCACCGGCGGCCCCTGCCGACTGCGCGGCCCCCGCCGACACCGCGGCCGCGCCGGCTCCCGGCGCGGCCGCGGGCCCGGCCGGCGCCGAGACCAGTGCCGGTGTGATGAACAAGTGGGGTGAGCCGAACCGGGTCGACGAGTTCGACAAGGATCTGTCCGGCTGGTCGGCCTACGACGGGGAGGGGCACGCCGGCAACGGCCGCCGGTCCCCGGAGGCGGCGTCGACCAAGGACGGTCTGCTCACGATCAACGGCGACGCCGAGGGCACGACCGCGGGCCTGGCCTGGAACCCGGGTCAGAAGTACGGCCGCTGGGAGGGCCGGGTCAAGGCACCCGCGTCCGACCCGTCGTACAACGCGCTGCTGCTGCTCTGGCCGGATGCCGAGGACTTCCCGGTCGGCGGTGAGGTCGACTTCATGGAGATGAGCGACAGCACCCGCCAGAAGACCGAGATGTTCCTGCACTACGGCGAGGACAACAGCCAGGTCCAGGGCGAGGTCAAGGTCGACGCGACGCAGTGGCACAACTGGGCCGTGGAGTGGACTCCGGACCACATCACCACCTACCTCGACGGCAAGGAGTGGTGGACCACCACCGACACCTCGATCCTGCCGCCCGGCCCGATGCACCTGTGCATCCAGCTGGACTGGTTCCCCAAGGGGGAGGGCGAGGTGAAGCCTTCGGAGATGCAGGTCGACTGGGTGCGCCAGTACTCGATCCCGGAGACCGAGCAGGGCGGGGACAAGAGCGAGGGCCTGCTGGACGGTCTCGGCGACCTCACCCGGCGCACCGAGGGCGCCCCGGACCCGGGACAGACCGGAGCGGGTCGGCGCGGCCCGAGCGGTGCCTGATCAGGAGGGGTACTCCATGACCAGGACCGCGGACGCGGAGGCGGTCGACGTCCGGTAGGAGTGGGGCCGGTCGGCGGGGAAGGTGACGTAGTCGCCGGGGTCGAGCTCGACCTCCTCGCCGACCGGCCCCGCCGTCCACCGGCCCTGCGAGACGAGCATGTGCTCGGTCGTACCGGGGCTGTGCGCGTCGGCCGTGCGCGGCTCGCCGGCCGTGGACGAGATCAGGTGCAGGTCCCGCCGGACGCCGGCGGGTCCGGCGGAGAGCAGCGTGCTGGTGAACGGCGAGCTCTCGGACCCGATCGCCACGCCCTCACCGGCGCGCACCACGCGGACCCCGGTCGTCGGCGGGTCGACGAGCGTGCTGAACGGGACGCCGGCGACCACCGCGATCGACCACAGCGTCTCCACGCTGGGGTTCCCGGTGCCCGCCTCGAGCTGGGACAGCGTCGACTTCGCGATCCCGGCCCGGCGGGCCAGCTCGGCCGACGAGATCCCCATCCGGGCCCGTTCGCGCCGGATGGCGGCCGCGATCGTCTGCAGCGGCGACGTTCGTTGCATCGGTCTCCTCGTTCGGCTTGACGAACGGTTGCGTACTCGTTCATCGTACCGGTCATGGGTTCGGCAGATCGAACGAGGCGGGCGGCGTTCCGGTTCGACGCCGACCTGCGTGACGCGCTGGCGCTCTCGGCCGCCGTCGGCGTCGTCGGGGTGTCGTTCGGTGCGCTCGCGCCGGCCGCGGGGCTGACGCCGCTGACGACGATGGCGATGTCCGTGCTGGTCTTCGCCGGGGGAGCGCAGCTGCTGGTCACCGGCGTCCTCGCGGCCGGAGGCGGGCTGGTCGCCGCGGTCGTGGCCGGTCTGGTGCTGAACCTGCGTCACCTCCCGTTCGGGCTCGCGCTGGCCGGCACGATCGGCCGTGGCCCGTCCCGTTTCCTCGGTGCGCACGTCGTCACCGACGAGTCGACGGCGTTCGTGCTCGCCCGGTCCGGGGACCCGGCCCGCGCCCGCCGGGCGTTCTGGACGCTCGGGACGATCAAGTTCGCCTGCTGGCAGGCCGGCACCGCCCTGGGCCTGTTGCTCGGCGCGAGCATCCCCGACCCGTCGGTCTTCGGGCTGGACGCGGCGTTCCCGGCGGCCCTGCTGGCGATGCTGGTCCCGATGCTGCGCCGGGTCGACGCCCGCCGGGTCGGCGGCGCCGCGGCGGTCGTGGCGCTGGTCGCGTCCCCGTTCGCGCCGGCCGGTGTCCCCGTGCTGGCCGGGCTGCTGGGAGTCGGCGCGGCCGGTCGCGGCCGCCGTGTCCGCCGTGTCCTGCGAAGCCGGTCCCGGGTCTCCGGAGGCGGATCATGACCTGGACCGCCCTGCTCGTGCTGGCCGGTGGCACCTACCTGCTGAGGCTCGCCCCGCTGCTGCTGCACGACCGCTTCGAGCTGTCGCCGCGGACGGTCCGGGTCGTCGAGCTCGCCGCCGTGGCCCTCCTGGTCGCCCTCGCCGCGACCGGGACCTGGTTCGAGGGCGACCGGTTCGCGGGCTGGGCCCGCCCGGCCGGGGTCGCGGTCGCGGCACTGGCGGTGTGGCGGAAGGTCCCGTTCGTGCTGGTGGTGGTCCTCGCCGCCGGGACGACCGCGGGGCTGCGTCTCCTCGGCGTCGCGTGACCCGACGACCGACGACGTGACCGGCCCGCTCGCCCGCCGCGGGTGCTTCTCGAAAAGTCCCTCGCCAACTCTCGGAGTTCACGAGCGAGTTTCTGGGGGGCACCTCCCTCGGGAGGCTTCAACGGCGACACCACGGGCGTCCGGCTCATCACGGCAGCCGCGGCGGCGGCGACCCGGGTCACGAACCGGCCCTGCCATCGCGCGGCGACGGACCGGGCACGCGAGGATCGGCGCCATGCGTTGCCTCGTCGTCGGTGCGACCGGCTACATCGGATCCCGGCTGGTGCCCCGCCTGCTCGACGCCGGGCACACCGTGCGGGTCCTGGTACGCGACCCGGCCCGGCTCGACGGCCAGGACTGGGCCCGCGCCGTCGAGGTCGAGCAGGGCGACGCGACCGACCACGACGACGTGGCCTCGGCCTGCGACGGGATGGACGCCGTCGTGCACCTGGTGCACGCGATGGAGGGCCCCGGCTACGCCGAACGCGACCGGGTCGCCGCCGAGGCACTGGCCGACGGGGCCGCGGCCGCCGGCGTGCGCCGGATCGTCTACCTGGGCGGGCTGCAGCCGGCCGGGGAGACGAACGGCGTGTCCGGTCACCTGAGCTCGCGCCGCGAGGTCGGCGACATCCTCCTCGCCGGGTCCGTGCCGGCCGTCGTGCTGCGGGCCGGGATCGTGGTCGGGACCGGGTCGGCGAGCTTCGAGATGATCCGGCACCTCACCGAGACGGCGATGGGCGGCCCGCTGGTGCTGCCGCTGCCGGACCGGATGTGGAACCGGATCCAGCCGGTCGCCGTCGGCGACGTGCTGCACGCGATCGCCGGCTGCCTGGAGCTGGCGCCCGAGGTGCACCGCGGCTTCGACATCGGCGGTCCGGAGGCGCTCACCTACCACCGGCTGATGTCGGGGTACGCGGCCGAGGCCGGTCTGCGCCGCCCGCTGCCGATCCCGGTGCCGCTGTCCGCCCCGCGGCTCACCGCCCGCGCCGTCGCCGCGCTGACGCCGGTGCAGCGCGGCCTGGCCGAGCCGCTCGTGGAGTCGATGAAGCACGAGCTCGTCTGCGACGAGCAGGACCTCGCGGACCTGTCCGCGCTCATCGGCGATCCCCCCGGCGGGCCGACGCCCTACCGGAGGGCCGTGCGCCGCGCGCTGGACGCCGAGGGCGCGGCCGGGCCCGGGCCGTCCGACGCGCCGGGGTCCGGCGCCGTCGAGCTGGTCTCCGAGCACGTGCACGACGTCGACGCCCCGGCCGACGCGGTGTGGTCGGTGATCGCCGGACTCGGCGGCGACACCGGCTGGTACACCGTGCCCGGGGTCTGGACGGTCCGCGGCTGGGTCGACGGCCTGCTCGGCGGACCCGGGAACCGGCGCACCCGCCCGGCCCGGCTCACCTCCGGCGCCGCCCTGGACTTCTGGCGGATCGAGGACGTCGAGGAGGGTCACCGGCTACGCCTGCGCGCCGAGGCCGCACTGCCCGGCACCGCCCGTCTGGAGCTGCGCGTCGACCCCACCGGACGGCGGGCGAGCCGCTACGTCCAGCGCGTCACGTTCCGCCCGCGGGGGATGGCGGGGCGCGCCTACTGGTACGCCGTGTACCCCGGCCACCAGTTCGTGTTCGCGGTGATGGCCCGCACGATCGCCGGGGTGGCCACCACCCGCCACCGCCGGGCCCAGAAGGCCCGCTGAACCGTCCCGCCCGCGTCAGCCCGCCTCGTCGACGTCCTGCTCGCCGGTGGCCGCGACCGAGCGGCTGCGGGCGTGCTCCACCTGCTCGGCGCGCTCCTCGGCGGCGAGACGGGTGAGCGCGGCGCCGGCCTCGGCGTCGCGGGTCAGGTTCTCCCCGGTGGCCGGGTCGAACACGTGGACCTTGCGGCTGTCGAGCCAGAACTCCGACTCGCGGCCCTCCCGGATGCGGCTGGTCGAGTCGATCGACACGATCGCCTGCGTGCGCAGCTGGTCCGAGTCGAGCTCCCGGGAGAGCTCCTTGAGCTGCGTGGTGACCTCGGCCGGGGCCTCGTAGGGGATGTAGGCGTACTGCGAGTCGCCCAGCCACTCGGTGACGTCGACGCGCGCGGTGAACGTCGAGCCGACCCCCTTCTTGGTCTCCTCGACCAGGGAGGCGTCCTCGAAGTACTCCGGGCGGATGCCGACCAGCACCAGGTCTCGGTCGCCGACGGCCTTCGCCCGCTTCTCGTCGAGGTCGATCGGGCCGAACGGTGTGTCGAGCGCGTTCCCGTTCAGGGTCGCGGGCAGGAAGTTCATCGGCGGCGAGCCGATGAACCCGGCCACGAACAGGTTGACCGGCTGCTCGTAGAGCTCGCGCGGCGACGCGACCTGCTGGATGACGCCCTTGCGCAGCACGCAGACGCGGTCGCCCAGGGTCATTGCCTCGGTCTGGTCGTGGGTGACGTAGACAGTGGTGATGCCCAGGCGGCGCTGCAGCCGTGCGATCTCGGTGCGCATCTGCCCGCGCAGCTTGGCGTCGAGGTTGGACAGCGGCTCGTCGAACAGGAACGCGTCCGCGGAGCGCACGATGGCGCGTCCCATCGCGACCCGCTGACGCTGGCCGCCGGACAGGTTCGCGGGCTTGCGCTGCAGGTGCTCGTGCAGCTCGAGGACGTCCGCGGCCTCGTCGACCTTGCGCTTGACCTCGTCCTCCGGGGCCTTCTGCAGGCGCAGCGGGAACGCGATGTTCTCGAACACCGACAGGTGCGGGTAGAGCGCGTAGTTCTGGAAGACCATCGACAGGTTCCGGTCGCGCGGGGCCTTGTCGTTGACCTTCTTCCCGCCGATCATCATGTCACCGGAGGTGATGTCCTCCAGGCCGACGATCATGCGCAGCAGCGTGGACTTCCCGCAGCCGGACGGCCCGACCAGGATCATGAACTCGCCGTCGGCGATGTCCATGCTGACGTCGTTCACGGCGGGGAAGCCGTCGCCGTACTTCTTGACGATGTTCTTCATGTCGATCGACGCCATGACTGGTCGTCCTCCTCGAAGATCAGATGTGAGGGCTGTGCCGATGCGCGCTTCGCAGGCTCCGCGCGGTCAGCCCTTGACGGCGCCGTTGGTCAGACCGGCCACGATGCGTCGCTGGAACAGCAGCACCAGGACCACGACCGGGATCGTGACGATCACCGCGGCGGCCGCGATCGGGCCGTTCGGCGACTCGAACTGCGACGCCCCGGAGAACAGGCCCAGCGCCGCCGGGACGGGTCGCGCGGCCCCGGTGGAGGTCAGCGAGATGCCGTAGGCGAAGTCGTTCCAGGCGATGAAGAACGCGATGATCGCCGTGGTGAACACCCCCGGCGCGGCCAGCGGGACGATCACCTTGCGGAACGCCTGCCAGGTGGTCGCGCCGTCGACCTGCGCGGCCTGCTCCATCTCCCACGGGATCTCGCGGAAGAACGCGGACAGCGTCCAGATCGAGATCGGCAGGGTCAGCGACAGGTAGGGGATGATCAGCCCGGGCCAGGTGTCGTAGAGCCCGATCTGGCGCCACAGGTTGAACAGCGGCGTCACGATCGAGATCACCGGGAAGATCGCCACCGCGAGCGCGGAGGACAGGATCAGCTTCTTGCCCCGGAAGTCCAGCCGCGCGATCGCGTAGGCGCAGAACATGGACAGGACACACGAGATGAACGTCGCGATCAGCACGATCCCGAACGAGTTGCGCAGCGCAGGCAGGAACAGCTCCGCCGCGTCGCCGACCAGGATCTGCGAGTAGTTCTCCCACGACACCTCGGTGGGCAGGAACTGCCCGTTCGCGATGTCGGACGACGACTTGAGCGACAGCGACACGATCCACCCGACCGGGAGCAGCGCGTAGACCACGATCACGATGCCGGCGACGACCCACAGCACCTTCTCGCGGGTGGACATCAGTTCTCCCCTCGTTGGGCCGACAGGTCCACCTTGAAGCCCTTGATGAACAGCACGCAGATCAGCACCACCGAGACGAACAGCATCACCGACACCGCCGACCCGAGCCCGATCTCGAGTCGCGAGATCGTCTGGCGGTAGGCCAGGAACGAGACGGTCTCGGTGCTGTTCGCCCCAGCGGTCATCACGAACACGCTGTCGAACACCCGGAACGCGTCCAGGGTCCGGAACAGCACCGCGACCATGATCGCGGCCTTCATGTTCGGGATGGTCACCCTGCTCATCCGCTGCCACCAGCTGGCGCCGTCGACCTTGGCCGCCTCCTGCAGCACCTCGGGCACCTGGGCCAGGCCCGCGAGCAGCAGCAGCGAGATGAACGGCGTGGTCTTCCAGATCTCGGCCAGGCAGATCACGAACAGCGAGGAGAACGTGCCGCCGAACCAGTCGGTGTCCGCGCTGACGCCCGGCAGCCAGTCGAACCAGGAGTTGACGAAGCCCGAGTCCAGCGAGAACGCGTACTGCCAGGCGAACGCGGCGACCACGGTGATCACCGCGTACGGGATCAGGATGACCGCACGCAGCACCGGGCGGATCGCCTTCAACGCCTTGATCATCACCAGGGCCAGCGCGAAGCCGAGCACCAGCTCCACCGCGACGGTCACCACGGTGATGAACACCGTGACGCCGAACGAGGTCCACCACACGGAGTCGGTGAGGATCACCAGGTAGTTGTTCAGGCCGACGAACGAGCGCTTGTCCGGGTCGGTGAGCCGGTAGTCGAACAGTGAGTAGTAGGCGGCCTGCAGGATCGGGTACGCGGTGACCAGCAGCATCACCACGAACGCGGGTCCGGCCAGGAGCCACCCCAGCCGCTGCTCGGCCCGGGCCCGGTCGCTCGTCCCGCCGCTGGGGCGGACCGGTTCCGTGGTCTCCTCGGTCCGTGTGGTCGTGGTACTCACAGGAGCTTCTCCTTCGCCAGCACGGCCCTGATCAGAGCGGCGGTCGCAGGCCCCACCGTCGACGGGTCGATGGCCGCCGTCGGGTGGTAGTTGCGTTGGAGGCTCTCCGAGATCTCGGCGTAGTAGGCGGTCTGCGGTCGCGGCGCGGCCTGGTCCAGCGACTGCCTGATCACCGGAGCCATCGGGAACTCCTTGAGCACCTCCGGGTCGGAGTAGACCGACTCCTTGACCGCGGGGTTGCCGTTCGCGACGAAGTAGTAGGCCTGGTTGGCGGGCGAGGTGATGCACTCCGTGGCGCGGTAGGCCAGGTCGGGGTTCGGGCTGAACCGGCCGACGCCGAGGTTGATCCCGCCGTAGGGCGGTGCGCTCGGCCGGGCCGCGTCGGTGCGCGGGTACTCGCCCCAGCCGGTGTCGGCGAGCAGCGAGGCCGGTGCCGAGCCCTCCTCGACCGCGCTCTTCACCTTGCCCCACAGCGACGAGGGCCACAGCACGGTGAACATCGCGCTGCCGTCCTGGTAGGCGTTGGCGTTCACCTCCTCGTCCGCGGTGGAGAACCCGGGGCCGGCGACGCCGGAGACGGCCTTCATGATCTCGGCCGACTTGCGTGCGGCGGGCGAGTCCAGGCCCAGCCCGACCGCCTTCGGGTCGTCCGGGGAAGGGTTGGTGACGATCTTGCCGCCGCCCGACTCGATCAGGGCGTTGAGCCACACCGTCAGCGACTCGCCCCGGTCGCCCTGCGCGGCGAGCTGAGAGCCCTTGCGCTGCGCGGCGGCGACCAGCTGGTCCCAGGTGACCGGCCTGGTCGGGTCCAGCCCGGAGCCGGCGATCATCGACTTGCGGTACCAGAACAGCTGGGTGTTCGCCCAGAACGGCACCGTCACCAGACGCCCTCGCCACGTGGAGCCCTCGATGGCCGAGTTCACGACGCCGGCGGTGCTGCGCCTCGCCACGTCCTCGGGTATCGGGGCGAGGAAGCCGGCCTCGGCGAACTCCGGGATGTAGGGCGGGTCGATGCTCATGATGTCGATCGACGAGTCGTTCGCGGCGAGCCGACGGACGAGCTGCTGGCGCTGCTCGGCGGCGTCGTTCGGCAGTGTCGAGACCTCGATCTGGTACGCGCCACCGGACGCCGCCGTGCAGCGCGCGGCGATCTCCGCCTGGCCGCCGTCGTCGGGGTTGATGTACCAGTTCAGGGTCGGCGGGCCGGTCGGGCCGGCGCCGCACCCGGCGAGCCCGACCATCGCGGCCGCGACCACGCCTGCGGCCAGGGCGCGGCTTCTCCGTCTGGGGCGACGCATGACGATCACTTCCGAACTGTCGCGGCCTCACCATTGCGTGGAAGCGCTTTCAGGCGAGCACTCTGACCCGGATGGGGGACGGGTGTCAAGGCTCACAGAAGCCTTCGCTCCCCGCCGTTTTCGGGGGCGCTCCGGATGGAAGATCGGCTCTCGACGCCGTCGTATCCAGCGGAAGATCCGCAAACGCTTCCAGGAATCCGCGGTATGCTGCCGCCCGTGCCCACCGCGGTCAACCTGGCCGACGTCGCGCGGATCGCCGGGGTCTCACCGGCCACCGCGTCCCGCGCGCTGAGCGACCACCCGCACGTCGCGGCGGCCACCCGCGCGCGGGTCTGGCGGGTCGCGACCGACCTGGAGTACGTGGTGTCGCCGGAGGCCTCGCGGCTGGCCGGCGGCAGTACCGGCCGGGTCGCGGTCGTCGTGCCGCACCTGTCGCGCTGGTTCTTCGGTGCGATGCTGGAGGGGCTGGAGTCGGTCCTGCGCGAGGCCGGGCTGGACCTGCTGCTCTACCGGGTGGGCGAGGCCGCGGAGCGGCAGGCGTTCTTCGACGAGCTTCCGGCCCGTCGCAAGGTCGACGCCGTGGTGGTCCTGGGCTTCGCCGTCGGCGACGACGAGCGGCGCAGGCTGGAGCGGATCGGGGTGGACATCGTGGTCGCAGGCGAGCAGAGCGCGTCCTACCCCTCGGTGCGGATCGACGACCACGCCGCCGGACGCCAGGCCGTCGACCACCTGGTCCATCTCGGGCACCGGCGGATCGCGATGATCGCCGTGCACGACCCCGGTGCGGACCCCGCGCACCCGGCGGGACGGTCGTCGGCCTACCACGCCGCGCTGGCCGACGCCGGCATCGCGGCGGACGCGACGCTGGTCGTCACCGTGGACCGGGGAGCGGAGCAGGGAGTGGACCAGGGGGCGGAGGCGATGGGCGCCCTGCTCGGCGCGACGTCCCCGCCGACGGCGGTGTTCGCGCACTCCGACGAGCTGGCCCTCGGCGCCGTGCGCACCGTGCGCCGGGCCGGCCTGCGGGTGCCCGAGGACGTCTCGGTGATCGGCGTCGACGACCATCCGCTGGCCGCGCTGACCGACCTGTCCACGGTCGGGCAGCCGGTCCACGAGCAGGGGGAGATCGCCGGGCGGATGGTCGTGTCGGGGCTGCGGGGGGAGGCGGTCGAGCGGGTGGTCCTGGTCCCGACCCGTCTGGTGATCCGGGGGAGCACCGCTCCGCCGCGCCGGTCACGGCGCGGCGCGACCCGCCGGGCGGACGTGTGAGCGCGGCGCCGGAGCTGACGCTGCGGGTCCCGTCGCCGGGCCTGCTGGCGTTGCCGTGGGAACGCCCGCTCGCGGACTGGGACGTCACCGACGTCCCGTTGCGCGACGTCCCGGTCGGCCCGAGCCGGCATCTGGTGCGCTTCGTCGAGACCGACGGCTGCCTGTGGGCCCTCAAGGACCTCCCGGAGCGGATCGCGCGGCGCGAGTACGCGGTGCTGCGGCGCCTCGAGGACGACGGCCTGCCCGCGGTGCGCCCGGCCGGGGTGGTGCACCAGCCCGAGCACGACACGTCGATCCTGCTCACGCGCTACCTGGAGGGCTCTTGGCAGTACCGGCGGCTGTTCATGCGGCTGCCGCCGAACCGGCCCCGGCACCGGGCACGGCTGTTCGACGCGATGGCCGGGCTGCTCGTCGAGCTGCACCGGCACGGCGTGTTCTGGGGCGACTGCTCGCTGGCGAACACGCTGTTCATGCGGGACGGGCAGACGCTGCAGGCCTACCTCGTCGACGCCGAGACCAGCGAGGTGCACCCGTCGCTCTCGGACGGGCAGCGCGAGCACGACCTCGACATCCTGGTGGAGAACGTGGCCGGCGGCATGATCGACCTCGCGGAGCGCCTGGAGCGGCCGCCGGAGATCGTCCCGCAGCTGATCGAGGAGGCCCGCGGCATCCCGGACCGCTACCGGGCGCTGTGGGACGCGCTGCACACGGCGCCGACGTTCGCGTTCGGCGACCGGTACCGGGTGGAGAGCAAGATCCGCGAGCTGAACGACCTCGGGTTCGCGGTCGAGGAGCTGACCCTGGCCCCTGTCGCGGGCGAGGCGGGGCAGCTGCGGCTCAGCGTGGCGGTGGGGGACCGCAGCTTCCACTCGGGGCGCCTGCGCGAGCTCACCGGCCTCGACGTCGGCGAGGGGCAGGCGACCATCCTGCTCGGTGACGTGCGGGCGCACCGGGAGTGGATGGCGAGGCGCTCCGGCTCCGCGGTCGGCGAGCGGGCGGCGGCGACGAGCTGGCTCGAGGACGTGCTGCGTCCCGGGATGGAACGCGCGCACGCCGCGCTGGGGCGCGTCGGGACGGCCGTGCAGGCCTACTGCGACCTGCTCGAGGTGCGGTGGATCCTCAGCGAACGGGCCTGCGCCGACGTCGGGGACGCGGTCGCGCTGGCGGCCCTGGGCGGGTCCGCGCCCACCGACTCGGCGGCGAAGATGGCGGTCGCCGACGCCTCCACCGGGCAGTTCCGGATCCCCGCCGACGACGACCCGGGCTGAGCCGGGCCGCCCCTGTCGGGACGGGCCGGCCCCCACCTGCCGCTGCTGGTCCGGCCGGGCCGACCACGAGCTGAGCGCCGCGCTACCCGGCCGGGACGGCCCCGGGCTCCGGCGTGGTCTCGGTGACGTCGCCGGCGGGTGTGGCGTCGGCGCCGTCGAGCACGGCCGGGTTGCCGCCCCACGACTCGTGCGGGCCGACCTGCTCGCCCTTGAGCAGGAACGAGTCGGCGGCCAGCCGGGCACCGTCGCCGATGCTCGTGCCGTAGTGCGCGAACGCCCGGACGCCGAGGGTGGCGCCGTCGCCGACGTGCACCCGGTCGGACTGGAAGTACCCGTCCTCGAGCGAGTGGCACTGGATCACGCTCAGCGCGTTCAGCGTCACGTCGTCGCCGATCGTGACCAGCGACTTCTCCGGCAGGCCCGCGCCGTCGTCGAAGCCCCGGCGGCCGATCTGCAGGCCGGCGATCCGGTTCGCGATGTTGGCGAACGGGGTGCCCGGCAGCGGTGCGCGGACGTAGAACTTCCAGAGCCGCTCGTGGTGCCAGAAGTAGCGGTCGTAGATCGTGCAGTAGCGCGGTGACAACGACCGGAAGCCGAGGACGGCCCGTTCCAGCAGTGCCGACCACACGACCAGCAGGACCGACCCGAGGATCAGGGCGCCGGCCAGTGCGACGACCCCGAGGGTCGGCCACAGGGCCGCCGCGGCGGCCGACGGGAGCAGGGCGAGCGCCAGCCCGAGGGCACGCAGGAACAGGACCACCGCGACCGTGCCCGCGTTGTACCGGTTCTTGGCGCGCAGCCTGCCGGCCAGCTCGTCCCCCTCGGGGAACGGCGCGTCGTCGCTCTCGCGCCCCGTGCTGGTCCGCGAGATCTCCATCGGAGGCGAACCGAGCAGTCCGGTGTCCTGCCGGACCGGCCCGTCCATCGGGATCATGGCCTTCGTCGCCAGCAGGACGTTGTCCCCGGTGCGCGCCCCGGCCGGGAAGTGCACGTCGTTGCCGACGAAGTTGTTCTCGCCGAGGGCGACCGGACGCGCGGTGAACGCGTCGTGGGAGTAGTCGACGTTCATCACCCGCAGGCCGTCGGAGACCATCGTGCCGGAGCCGACCGTCGTCAGGCCGGGCGCGTCCTGGCGCAGCTGGGTGCCGAAGTTGGAGCCGGTCTGGCGCAGCTGCGTGAGGTCGTAGCCCATCCCGCGCAGGTACCCGGTGATGAACGAGCTGTCGCCCAGCAGCAGTACCAGGAACCGGGAGTTGCTCAGCAGGGTCTGCAGCTGCTGCACGAGGTGGTGTACGCCGTGCAGCGGGTATGCCCGCCCCGGCGTGATCAGGACCGCGGCCAGGCGCGGCAGTGCCATCACCGCGAGCAGCGCCAGGACGGTGACGGCGACGTAGAGGCCCACCACGGCGGCGGCGCCGAGGGCGTAGGACGTCGCGTCCGGTGCGGTGCCCGCGGTCAGGCCGAGACGGCCGGCGACCAGCGGGCCGACCTCGCGGTAGACGAGCACGACCGCGGCCAGGGCCACGGCGACGGTGCCCGCGGCGGCCGTGAGCAGCGCCGCGCTGTAGGCGGTCGCCCGCAGCCGGCCCGACCCCGACGGGGGCACCGTCCGGTGCTCGGTCGTCGTCCGCTCGGCGGGGGAGCCGTGCCAGGACGTCCCGGCCGGCAGGGAGCGTCCCGGGTGCAGCGCCGAGCTGTGCCCGAGCTGCGCGCCGTCCCCCATCGCGGTGCGGACGTCGAGGACGCTGCCCTCGCCGACCCAGCAGTCGTCACCGAGCTCGACCGGGCCGGTCTCGACCCGCCCGCCCACGACCCGGTAGCCGCGCATCGCGACCTCCGGGTGCACGAGGGTGCGCTCGCCGATCCGCAGCAGGTCGGTGACCACCGGGGTGTCGCGGGTCAGCACGACGGCGCCGCGCCCGACCCTCGCCCCGAGCGCGCGCAGATGCAGGTTGTAGAGCGGCGACCCGGCGAACAACGTCATCGGGCTCATCCGCAGCAGGGTCGTGACCACCCAGAACCGCAGGTAGCGAGCGCTCCATACCGGGAACTGAGCCTCCTTCCAGCGGCCCAGGAGCAGCCACTTGGCCAGCACCGGCAGCACGCACAGTGCTGCGAAGACGGCCACGCCGGCCAGTGCCGCACGCCCGCCGACGGCGACCCAGCCCGCTCCGGCCGCCGCCCACCGGTAGCCCTGGCTCGCGACGATCGCGCCCAGCAGGGCGAACGCGGCCAGCAGCACCGCCTGGGCGGTACCGGTGAGGACGTAGCCGAGTGAGGAGGATTGCGGGACCGGCCGGTCGGTGACCGACGGGGCGCCGGTGGCCTCGCCCAGGTTCGCGGCGAGGTCGCGGACGCTCGGGTGCCGGTAGACGTCGCGCGCGGACACCGTCGGCAGGTCCGGGCGCCCCCGGACCTGCGCCGCGAAGCGGGCCATCAGCAGCGACGTCGCTCCGAGCTCGTCGAAGAAGTGCCCGGTGACCGACACCGCCTCGACGCCGAGGGTGCCGGCCAGGATCTCGGCCAGGCCGCGCTCGACGTCGCCCTCCGCCTCGACGTGCGGCCCGCCGGAGGCCAGCCGGCCACCGGTCGGGACCGGCAGGTTCTTGCGGTCGGCCTTGTCGCTGGTGGTCATCGGGATCGTCTCGAGCGGCTCGAGGTAGGTCGGGACCATGTAGGCGGGCAGCCGGTCGCGCAGGTGAGCCTGCACGGTCCGGGCATCCGGCGCCTGCCGGTCGCCGCGCGCGCTGTAGTAGCCGACGAGCTCGGTCGTGCCGGGCACCGGCTCGAACGTGTCGACGACGGCCTGGGCGACGCCGTCCACGGCGAGCAGCACCGACTCGATCTCGCCGATCTCGATCCGGTAGCCGCGGATCTTGACCTGCAGATCGATCCGGCCCTGGTACTCGATCTCCCCGGCCTCGTCGACGCGGCCGAGGTCGCCGGTGCGGTAGATCCGCCCGGAGGGGTTGGCCGGCAGCCCCAGGAAGTCCGGGACGAACGACTCGCGCGTCTTGTCCTCGCGGCCCAGGTACTCCCGCGCCAGCCCCACGCCGGCGATGCCGATCTCGCCGGTCTCGCCGTGCGGCAGCGCCCGGTCCGGGTTCTCCGGGTCCAGGACGACGATCATGTAGGTCGGGAGCGGCGTCCCGATCGTGACCGCCCGGTCCGGGTGCAGCTCGGTCCAGGTCGCGGTGACCGTGGCCTCGGTCGGGCCGTAGACGTTGAGGAACCGCCGGTCCTCGCGGTACCAGCGCTGCACCAGGTTCTGCGGGCAGGCCTCGCCGGAGACCAGCAGGAACCGCAGGTCCGGCACGTCGTCGTCGAGCGTGGCCAGCAGGGTCGGCACGCAGCACATCGCGGTGACGCCACGGCCGGTCAGGAACTCGTGCAGGTCGGGGCCGAGCAGGGTGACCCCGGCCGGCTTCGGCACCAGCGTCGCGCCCGCCATCCACGGCACCCAGATCTCCTCGACCGAGAAGTCGAAGGCGATCGTGAGCCCCTGGTACATCCGGTCGTCGCCGGTGATGCCGTAGACCTCCGCCGCCACCCGCACGAAGTTGCAGATGCTCGGGTGCTCGACGGCCACACCCTTGGGGCGCCCGGTCGAGCCCGAGGTGTAGATGATGTAGGCGAGCTCGTCGGCGGGGTCCTCCCGCTCCGCGGGGGAGATCCGGTCCGCGTCCTGGCGCAGGATCCGGTCGACCTCCTCCCAGGTGCACACGACGGTGACGCCACGCGCCCGGGTGGCCTCGGCCAGGCCGTCGACCTGGCCCAGGGCCGAGCCCGACGTCAGCAGCATCGTCGCCGCGGAGTCGGAGAGGATGTAGTCGATCCGGTCCGGCGGGAAGCCTACGTCGACCGGGACGAACGCGGCGTCGATCTTCAGCACGGCCAGCATCCCGACGTAGGAGCCGATCGCCTGGTCGAACAGCAGGGCGATCCGGTCGCCCGGTCGCGCGCCGCGGTCGAGCAGGTGCCGCCCGAGGCGGTTGGCCCAGGCGTCCAGCTCGGCGTAGGTCAGCTGCTGCTCGCCGGTGTCGACGGCGACCGAGTCGGGACGGGCGTCGCACACCTGCTCGAACAGGTGGACCAGCCGTTCCCCGGGTCGCGTGCGGGGCGGTTCGGGACCGGTGCCGGCGGTCAGCACACGGGTCCGGTCGATGTCGGCGGCCGGGCCGTGGGAAGCGGTCCCGATATCGTCACGAGTGATGACCCGCTCACCCGTGGAACCCGTGCGCACTACGTCGGACATGGTTCGCTGTTACCCCGTTGTGCGGGCCACGCATTCGTCAACCCCCAGGTGGGCCTCCTCACCGCTCGAGGGGTGAACCATTGCCCGTCCGGCGACGAACAACGGGATTCACCAGCCCGGCTTCACGGATTCGATTGCGCTGCGCAACAGCATGATCCGGTGCAGCCCGCCCGATCGCCGAAGGCACCTCGGTGATCAGCCCATGAGGGATTCGAGCAGATCCGTCCCGAGGTCCGCGGTCGGTTCCGGGAACCGGAGATGCGCATTCCGGTACCACTGAGCGGGCGCCTCCGGGTGCGGTCCGCACACCGCGACCTTTCCGTCGCCGAAAGGTGCCACGGCAGCCGCGATCGGGCCGTTCCGGTATCGGGCGAGGACGGTCATGTCCGGTACCGCGCGCCGGTGCGGGACGACGAAGCCGCCGTCCTGGAAGTACATCTCGCGCGGCTCGCCGCGCCAGAGCACGTCCACCAGCGCCGGCTCGTCGGTGCGGACGAGGGCGCCCTTCGAGGAGAAGTACTCGTCCACCCGTCCGGGGAACAGGTTGAAGAACCCGGGCTCGGCGAGGTAGCCGCCCATGCAGATGCCGAGGTAGCGACCGCCTGCGGCGACGAACCGGCGGATCGCGCCCTTGTTCCGCCGCTGCCGCCGGAACGCGGTCTCGTCGTCGCCGGAGCCGCCGGGCTGCGCGTAGAGGACGACGCCGGGCAGTGCCAGTGCCTCGCGGACGCCGAGCTCACCCTCGGGGCCCGCGGTCAGTACGTCGAAGCCCCACGGCGAGCCGCGCAGGAGCGCGGCCATCGCCGCGGTGTCGTCA
>NZ_JADQDD010000097.1 GCF_019263595.1 Pseudonocardia sp. KRD291
ACCGCAGCGGCAACCTGCTCTCCCTCGACCCGCCCGACCACACCCGCCTGCGCCGGATGCTCACCCCGGAGTTCACGGTGCGGCGGATGCGCAGGCTCGAGCCCCGGATCGTCGAGATCGTCGACGCCCACCTCGACGCGCTCGAGCGCCGCGGCGGCCCGGTCGACCTGGTGTCGACCTACGCGCTGCCGATCCCGTCGCTGGTGATCTGCGAGCTGCTCGGCGTGCCGCCGGCCGACCGCGACGAGTTCCAGGAGCGCACCCGCCGCCAGCTCGACATGACGCTGTCCGCGTCGGAGAAGCAGGCCCACGGCGCCGAGGCGCTGGCGTACATGCAGGGCCTGGTCGCCGACGCCCGCCGCGACCCCGGCGAGGACCTGATCGGCATGCTCATCCGGGAGCACGACGAGAACCTGAGCAACGACGAGCTGGTCGGGATCGCCAACCTGCTCCTCGTCGCCGGGCACGAGACGACGTCGAACATGCTCGGCCTCGGCACGCTGGCCCTGCTGCGCCACCCGGGGCAGCTCGCGCTGGTCCGCGACGACGAGGACGCGGTCGGCCCGGCGGTGGAGGAGCTGCTGCGCTGGCTGTCCATCGTCAACAGCGGGTCGCCGCGCCTCGCGACCCGCGACGTCGAGCTGGGCGGGGTCACGATCCGCCGCGGCGACCTCGTCTCGTTCAACCTGCCCGCCGCCAACCGGGACCCGGAGGTGACCGACGACCCGGAACGTCTCGACGTCACCCGCCGCGTGACCGGCCACATGGGTTTCGGCCACGGGATCCACCACTGCCTCGGCGCCCCGCTGGCCCGGATGGAGATGCGGATCGCGTTCCCGGCCCTTCTCCGGCGCTTCCCGGACCTGCGCCTGGCCGTTCCCGACGAGGAGGTCCCGTTCGCCGTGGCGCACCCCATTCACGGGCTGGAGTCGCTGTCCGTGACCTGGTGACGGGTTGAGCCGTTCCCTCCCGGGTACGCGAGGTGTTCGCCCACCCCGAGGAGGAAGATCCTGTGAAGGCAGTGACCTGGCACGGCAAGAACGACGTCCGGGTGCAGAGCGTCCCGGACCCGCGGATCCAGGAGCCGACCGACGCCGTCATCCGGGTCACCACGACCAACATCTGCGGCTCGGACCTGCACCTCTACGAGACCCTCGGCCCGTTCATGGGCCAGGGTGACATCCTCGGCCACGAGCCGATGGGCATCGTGGAGGAGGTCGGCTCGGAGGTCACGAACGTGAAGGTCGGGGACCGGGTCGTGATCCCGTTCCAGATCGCGTGCGGGACGTGCTGGATGTGCGAGCGGGGCCTGCAGACCCAGTGCGAGGTCACCCAGGTCCGGGACCAGGGCATGGGCGCGGCGTTGTTCGGCTTCTCCAAGCTCTACGGCGAGGTGGCCGGCGGGCAGGCCGAGTACCTGCGGGTGCCGCAGGCCCAGTACGGCCCGATCGTCGTCCCGCACGAGCACTCCGACGACCGGTTCGTCTACCTCTCCGACGTGCTGCCGACCGCGTGGCAGTCGGTCGCCTACGCCGACATCCCGAAGGACGGCTCGGTGGCCGTGCTCGGTCTCGGGCCGATCGGGGAGATGGCGACCCGGATCGCGCAACACCAGGGAGCAGGCCAGGTGATCGCCGTCGACCTGGTGCCCGAGCGGATCGAACGCGCCCGCGCGCACGGGGTGCAGGTCGTCGACCTCAACCACACGAAGGACATCGGCGCCGCGATCCGCGACATGACCGACGGCCGCGGTGCGGACGCCGTCATCGACGCGGTCGGGATGGAGGCCCACGGGTCGCCGGTCGCCCGCGGCATCCAGCAGGTGGCGGGCATGCTCCCGCAGGCCGTCTCCGCGCCGATCATGAAGACCGCCGGCGTGGACCGCCTCGCCGCGCTGAACTCCGCGATCGACGTCGTCCGCCGCGGCGGCACGATCAGCGTGATCGGCGTCTACGGCGGTGTGGCCGACCCGATGCCGATGCTGACCCTGTTCGACAAGCAGATCCAGCTGCGGATGGGTCAGGCCAACGTCAAGCACTGGGTTCCCGAGATCCTGCCGTTGCTCACGGGCGCCGACGACCCGCTGGGCGTCGACACGTTCGCCACGCACCGCCTGCCGCTGTCCGAGGCCGCGCACGGCTACGACATCTTCCAGAAGAAGCAGGACGGTGCGATGAAGGTCGTGCTGACGCCCTGACCGGTTCTCCCGGCCGGTCCTCGCGAACGGACTGATGTGGACCTGCTCGACCTGATCTACGGGCTGGCCGGGGTCGGCGCGCTGCTGGCCGGGCTGCTCCCGCGCCTGCTCGCCGGACGCCCGCTGTCGCTGCCGATCGTGTTCCTCGGCCTCGGCATGGCGGCGTTCGCGGTGCTGCCGATGCTGCCCGACCCGGACCCGCTCGCCCACCCCGAGCTGGCCCTGCACCTGACCGAGATCGGCGTGATCGTGGCGTTGATGGGGGCGGGGCTGAAGCTGGACCGCCCGCTCGGGCGCCGGGCGTGGGCCTCGACGTGGCGGCTGCTGGCGCTGGCCATGCCGCTGACCATCGGCGCGATGGCGCTGCTGGGCTGGTGGTGGGCCGGGCTCGTGCCGGCCGCGGCGCTGCTGCTCGGCTCGTCGCTGGCCCCGACCGACCCGGTGCTGGCCTCGGACGTGCAGGTGGGGGAGCCGGGCGGGCACGCGGAGGGTGAGGACGAGGTCCGCTTCGCCCTCACCTCCGAGGCCGGGCTCAACGACGCCCTCGCGTTCCCGTTCGTCGCCGCCGCGATCGCCATGGCCACCGTCGGCGCGGCCCCCTCCGGATGGGTCGGCGGCTGGCTGCTCTCCGACGTGCTGTTCAAGATCGTGGTCGGTGCCGCGGGCGGGTTGCTCGTCGGCCGGGTGCTCGGGGTGCTGTTCTTCCGCAGCCGGACCGTGACGTTGCACCTGGCCTCGCACGCCGAGGGCTTCATCGCCCTCGCCGCGACGTTCCTGGCCTACGGACTCGCCGAGGTCGCCGGCGGCTACGGGTTCCTGGCCGTGTTCCTGTGCGCCCGATCGATCCGCGCCACCGAGCGCTCACACGAGTACCACCAGGTGCTGCACAACTTCGTCGAGCAGGTCGAACGGCTGCTCACCGTGCTGCTGCTGGTCCTGCTCGGCGGGGCGGTGGTCCGTGGCCTGCTGGTGCCCCTGACCTGGGAGGCGGCGGCGATCGCGGTCGCACTCGTGCTGCTGGTCCGGCCACTGGTCGCCCGGCTGTCGCTGTGGGGCGCACCCGGCACCGGGGGTGAGAAGACCGCGATCGCGATCTTCGGGATCCGCGGGATCGGCTCGTTCTACTACCTCGCCTACGCCACCACCCACGCCCCTTTCACCGGCGTCGAGCTGCTCTGGGCGACGACCGGACTGGTGGTGGTCGTCTCGGTCGCCGTGCACGGCGTCCTCGCGTCGCCGATCATGGAGCGGCTCGACCGGGGACGGGCCCCGGCCGGGGCCCACCCGGAGGGCGGGCCCGGCTGAGTCGACCGGGCGGCGTCAGAGCGAGGCGAGCACGTCGTAGCTCGACCCGTCCGCGGTCGCCATGTAGATCTGTTGCTCGACGTGTCGGCCGGTCAGGGCGACCTCGCCGCGGGGGCCGTGGTAGCGGGTGCCCTCCGCGACCTCGCAGATCCGGCCGATCCGGGCCGACCCGGCCCGGCGGACGAGGCCGGCAAGCAGCTGCATGCCCTCGTAGCACGACTCGCCGGGGCTGTTCAGCACCGGCGCGTCGGGCCCGAAGCGCTCGGTGTACCGGGCCCCGTACCGGAGACCGTCCTCGGTCGTGAGGGCCTCGAAGAAGCCGGCCGTGCTGAACACGTCGCGGCTGTCGCGCGCTCCGGACTCCAGCAGCATGGTCTCGTCCATGAGCGGTGTCAGGCGGGCGCACTGGACGTCGAGCCCGCGATCGGTGAACCAACGGTTGAACTCCACGCCGTCCCGGCCCACGAGCAGCATCAGGACGCCGTCGCACGCGCTGTGCTCGATCCGGCGCGAGACCTCGTCGAAGTCGGTGCTGCCCAGGTCGACGTAGGCCTCGTGGTCGATCCGGACCTCGCGGTGGTCCCGGGTGTAGCGCCGGACCGCGGCGGCGGAGTGGCGTGGCCAGCTGTAGTCGTTGCCGACGACGAACCAGCGGCGGACGCTGATCTCGCGGGCCATCCACTCGAGTGCCGGGTACAGCTGCGCGGCCGGGGTCTCGCCGGTGAGGAACAGTCCCGGGGTGGTCTCGCCGCCCTCGTAGAGGGCTGTGTAGATGTAGGGGACCCGCCCGGCGACCCGGCCTGCGAGAACCTCGCGCAGCGCGGACAGGTGCCATCCGACGACGGCGTCGGCACGGCCCGCCGTGATCAGTCGGTCCACCTCGTCGGCGACGGTGTGCGGGTCCGCGGCGCTGTCGACGATGCGCAGCCGGACCTCGCGGCCGAGCAGGCCACCGGCGTCGTTGATCTCCTCGGCGGCCAGCCGGGCGGAGAGCGTGCACGACGGTCCGTACATCTGCTCGGATCCTTGCAGGGGCACGACGAGCGCGACGGTGAAGGGGCGTTCCGGCAAACCCGCTCACCCCCACGCCCCGGTCCGGGCAGTCACGACACGGTCATGAACGGCAGCGCCTGCGCGGAGGCGGATATTCCTGCCGGTGAGCGCCGGGAATTGTCGGGGGTCGAACGTATATTCGACTCATGATGATGGGGCAGGTGGTTCCGGAGGGTCTGGCGGCGCTGCCGCCCGGCCCGGAACTCGCTGCGCTGCTCGACACGCTGACGCCTGCTCTGGTGCCCAACGACGACATCGGTGACGTGCTGGTGGCGCGGTCGCGGCAGCTCGCCCACGATCAGGCCCGGATGCTGGGTCTGCTCGCCGAGGTGGTCTGTCGGCTCCCGTTCGCGGGGCCCGGCGAGGTCCGCCGCGATGAGATCCCGGTGCCCTATGCCGCGGACGAGGTCCGGGCGGCGTTGGCCTGGACCCGGCGTGCGGCGGAGTCGGAGACCGACTTCGCCCACGTCCTGGTGCGCCGCCTGCCGCTGGTGTTCGCCGCCCTTGACGCCGGGGAGATCGACCGCGGCCGGGCATGGGTGTTCGTGCACCACCTCGGGGACCTCACCGACGCCCAGATCGAGACCGTGTGCGCCGCGGTGGTGCCGGTGGCCGGGCGGTTGACCACCGGGCAGCTCGGGGAGCGGCTGCGGCGGATGGTGCTCGAGCTCGATCCCGAGTACTACCAGCGCCGCTACCGCAAGTCCGTGCGGGAACGCCGGGTGATCTGTTATCTCGACGTCGACGGCACTGCCACCATCTCCGCGTCGGGTCTGCCGGCCGAGGAGGCCGCTGCCGCGATCGAGCGGGTCGAGGCCCTGGCCCGCGCCGCGCGCCGCCGCGGGCATCCCGGGACCCTGGACCAGATCCGCGCCGATCTGATCCTCGGTCTTCTCGACGGTTCCCTGTACACCCTGACCCGTGACCAGATCATCGACGCCCTGATCGGCCGCTACGTCGGCGGTGACCCCGGGTCCGACGGCACCGAGGTCACGAGCGAGATCGCGATCAGAGAGCCCTCGCGCGCCACGAGCGCCACGAGCGCCACCGCCGGCACCGTCGCCGAGACCGCCGAGACCGCCGAGACCGCCGAGACCGCCGAGACCGGCAACACCGCGGGCAGCGGCACACGTTGTCCTGTCGACACCGACGACAACACCGGCGGCAGCATCAGCGACGCCGACGCCGACGCCGACGCCGACGCCGACGCCGGTGCGGCCGGCGACGGCGAGGACCCGACCCGCGACGGGACCACGGTCGATGTCGTACCCGCGCAGGATCGCCCGCTCGCCCACCGGCCGCCACCGGACGATCAACGGGTCGGCGTGGAGATCCGGGCCCCGCTACCGACCCTGCTCGGACACGAGGAACGCGCCGGGGAGCTCCCCGGCCTCGGACCCGTCACCGCCGACACCGCTCGACGCACCGTCGCGCGACAACGACGCGCCCAGTGGCGGTGGGTCGTCGTCGACACCGACGGGCACCTCGTCTCCGAAGGCGTCACCCGCCGTCGGCCGGCCACGATGTCGCGGACCGGGCCGCGCGGCGGCATCGTCGAGCTCCAGATCACCGAGACCGACCTCGCCCGACTGGCCGCCGACCCCCAGGCGTGCGGCGAATGGGCCGGCGTGATCGCCGACATCGCCGCCCGACACCACGACCGGGACCCGGCAGAACACATCCGCGACCTCGACTCCGATCCCGACCGCCGCTTCCCCACCGCAGGGCAACGCCGCTACGTCGAGGTCCGAGACCGCACCTGCACCTTCCCCGGCTGCCGCGCCCCCGCGCACCGTGCAGATGCCGACCACACGGTCGATCACCACCGCGGCGGGCCGACTGTCACCGGCGACCTGTCACCTCTGTGCCGCCACGACCACATGGCCAAGACCGAAGGCGGATGGGAACTGCGTCAGCCCGAACCCGGCCGGTTCGTGTGGCGCAGCCCCCTGGGCCGGGAGTACCCGGTCACGCCCGAGCCGATCCTGCCGCCGCCCATCGACCACACCCCACGTGACCCGGACCCGTCCTTCGACGAACCCGCCCGCGACACCGACCACCCACTCGAACTCCCGGCCAGGGGCCGGGCCCCACCACACGACCCGCACGAACACCAGCCGCTCGAGCCCACCCGAGGCGACGAGCCGTCCCGGCGCGCCCGCGACCGGTCAGCCCACACCGGGCTCGGGGACGACCCTCCCCCATTCTGATCGGGAGTCGGCGCGGTGCGATCGATCAGCAGGTCCGCGCGGGCCCCGCCCCGAATCCGTCCCGGACCTTCCGGCACCGTCGATGTCGACGTATCCGGGGTCGACGTCGAGTTCCTCGCGGCGCAGCCGGCCGCCCAGCGGCTCTCCGGTGTGCTCCTCGGCCTGGGTGGTGTCCCAGGTCTCGAGGCCGCGGGGGTTCGTTCGGGGACCCGCCATCCAGCTCCGGCTGGACGCTCCCGTCCGGGGGAACCGGGGCGCACGACGGCCCGGGAGGGAAGACGCGGCCCGGGCAGGCGGTTGGGGGCCACGTGGACATCGATCTGAGTGGACGGACGGCCCTGGTCACGGGCTCGACACAGGGCATCGGGCACGCCATCGCGACCGCGCTGGCGGGTGCCGGCACCGAGGTGGTGGTCCGCAGTCGCTGCTGCAGCGGCTGATCGAGCCGGAGGAGATCGCCAACATGGTGACCTACCTCAGCTCCGACCTCGCGTCCGCGACGACGGGCGGGGCGCTGCGCGTCGACGGCGGGTACGTGGACTCGATCCTGCCCTGACCGCCGCCCGCCGGGACGGGCGCCGGGCGCTCAGCGCGGCGACCAGCCCAGCGCGGGGCCGAGCTTCGTCGCGATGTCGGTGAGGATCTGCTCGTAGTCGGCCGCGGCGAAGCTGAACGGCAGCGCGAACACGACCTCGGTGACGTCGCGGAACGCGGCGTGGGCGTAGAGCTTCTCGGCGATCTCGTCCGACGACCCGACCAGGTCCGGGGCGAACAGCAGCCGGGCCGGGCCCTGCGGGGCGGTGGTGCGGGGCGTCCGCGCCTCGACGTAGGCGGTGTAGCTCTCCCGCTGCTCGGCGGTCGCGCTGTCGGTCGGGATGACCACGAGCCCCTGGGAGACGCGCGCGGCGGCACCGTCGGGGTGGGCCTCGCGGAACGCCCGGATCTGGTCGTGCTGGATCGCGGCGAAGTCGGAGTCACCGGGGCCGGCGTCGGCAGGGGCCTTGACCACGCTGCTGGTCAGCAGGTTCAGGCCCTGCTCGCCGGCCCACCGGGCGGAGTTCAGGCTGGCTGCGCCGTACCAGATCCGGTCGGCCAGTCCCGGCGCGTGCGGCTGGACGTGGTCGGAGAACTCCTCGATGCCCTCGACGCCGGCGAACGTGCTGGCCCGGTCCCCGCGCACGAGGCGCACCAGCCGTTGCACCCGCTCGTAGCTGAGGTCCTCGGCGTCGGCGGTGTCCGGGTACAGGGCGTCGCGGACGTCGGCGAAGTGCATCGGCGGGCCCACGCTGACGCCGGGGTTCAGGCGCCCGCCGGACAGGACGTCGACGGTCGAGAGGTCCTCGGCGAGGCGCAGCGGGTTCTCCCAGCCCAGCGGCGTCACGGCGGTGCCGAACTCGATCCGGCTGGTGCGCTGCGACGCCGCGGCGAGCACCGCCACCGGCGAGGAGATGCCGTACTGCAGGTGCCGGTGCCGTAGCCAGGCGCTGTCGAACCCGAGACGCTCGCCGAGCTCGATCACCTCGAGTGTCGTCTCGTGCCCGGCGCGGGGGTCGTCACGTTCGAACGAGCCGATGGTGAGGAAGCCCAGCTTCGCGAGCGGGACGGACGGGGACGGCACGATGTTCCTCCGGTGCTGGGTCGGCGGGGTGGTCACCACCGACAACGTCATCGGAACCCGGCGGTATGCCGCGCCGGGGGCCAGGGCCACCGGGGTCACGGGAGGCGGTAGGTGTCCGGGCGCCGCCTCGAGGTGGTGCAGCACCGCGCGGGCGGCGCCGATCATCGCGGGCGGGTCCACCTCGGCCAGGGCCAGACCGCCCTTGGACCAGGTGCGCGCGAGCACCTCGCCGCCCGGGCCGACGACCTTGGCCCGGCCGAGGAAGTGCAGGGCGCCGTGGCGTCCGCTCTGGTTCGCCGAGAGCCACACGACCTGGTTCTCGGCCGCGCGGGACTGGTCGTAGAGGTCGAACAGCCGGGCCTGGCGGTCCTGGGCCATCCGCGGCGCACAGTTGGTCAGCGACGTCGGCCAGGCCGACAGGCAGGCGATCATCCCGGCGCCGTCGAGGGCCAGCGACCGTGCCGCCTCCGGGAACGTCTTGTCGTGGTCGATCAGCATGCCCATCCGCCCGGCCGGGGTGTCGAAGGCGTCGAAGCGGTCGCCGGAGCGGAACAGCCCGGCGACCCCGGCCGGGTGGTGGACCTTGCGGTGCCGCCCCAGCACCCCGTCGCCGGTGAGGCAGACCGCGGAGTTGTAGCGCACCGGCCCGTGACCGTCGGGCGGCCCGCCCTCGCAGTAACCCACGCAGACGACCATGTCACCGGCCAGGCGGGCCACCGAGCGGATCTCGTCGCCGTCCGGGTCGAGTGCCGGCGGCAACGAGCAGGGGTCGGGGTTACGCAGGTCGTCGAGGTAGCCGCCGAGAGCCCCGTCGGGCAGGGCCAGGACGGCGGCCCCGGCGTCGCGGGCGTGCGCGACGATCACGGCGATGCGGTCGAGGTCGAAGGCGACGTCGCGGGAGAAGCTGGCCGCCGCGGCGGCGAGGCGGACCACGTCGGTCAGGCGCCGGTGACGATCGGGGACGTGTAGCTGGCGGGCCGCATGTCGCGCAGGTGGCCCATGAACCGCCGGGCCGAGGTGACGGCGTCGTCGACGTCGACCGAGGCGACGGCCAGGCCGGCGCCGGTGCCGGTGGCGGCCAGCACGTCCCCGCCCGGGCCGACGACCTTCGCGTTGCCGACCAGGTGCATGTCGCCGAACGTCCCGGCCTGGTTGGCCGAGACCCAGACGATCTGGTTCTCCAGCGCGCGGGCCTGGTCGAACAGGTCGAACCGCTTGGCCCAGCGGTCCTCGGCGATCACCGGGGCGCGGTTCGTGGCGGACGCCGGCCAGGCCGACATGCACACCCCGATCTGCGCGCCGTCCAGCGCGATCGCGCGCGCGGCCTCCGGGAACGCCTTGTCGTAGCAGATCATCATGCCGATCCGGCCGACCGGAGTGTCGAAGGCGCCGAACCGCTCGCCCGCGGCGTAGGCGCTGTTCTCGTCGAGCGGCTGGTGCACCTTGCGGTGGTGCCCGAGCACGCCGTCGCCGGTCACCGCGACGCAGCTGTTGTAGGGCAGGCCGCCGCCGTCCGGGTCGCCGCGTTCGCAGTAGCCCGCGGTGACGACCATGTCGCCGGCGAGGCCGGCCAGGCGCCTGATCTCCGGCCCGTCGGCGTCGAGCTGGGGCGGCAGGTCGTCCGGGCCGCCGCCGTTGCCGGCGCGCAGAGACGACAGGTACCCGCCGAGGGCGGCCTCGGGCAGCGCGAGCAGCCCGACGTCGCGGGCGCGGGCGTCGGCGATGATCGACTCGATGCGGGCGAAGTCCTCGTCGAGGTCGCGGACGAAGCCGGCCGCGGCGGCGGCGAAGGTCGTGCTCGTCATGTCTGTCGTTCCCCTCCGGTTGCCGTGCCCATGCCGGTCACGGACCCGTGTACCGCGGTGGTGGTCTCGCCGTCGGGCCAGCGCAGGACGACGCCCGCGCCGGGGACGAGCTCGCCGCACTCCGCGGAGACGGCCGGTCCGGCGTCGGGCACCGGCGCGCCGGGCTCGTCCGCGCTGAGCAGCGCGAAGCCGGGGAAGCAGGTGAACCAGTCGCCGACGCTCGCGCCGGCCGGACGCGGCACCGACGCGACGTCCAGCACGGCGCCGGTGCCGGAGGCCTCGGCGAGCATGCCCAGCGTGCCGGCCAGACCCGCCATCGAGACGTCCTTCGCCGCGGCCGGGCGGTGCGCCGCGTCCGGGCCGATCGCGCCGACCATCGCGGCGAGCTCGGCGCGGCTGCGCGACGACGTCGAGTCCCACTGGCGCCCGTGGTAGCCCGGACGCCATCCGCCGCCGAGGTCGGCGGTGAGCCGGACCCTCTGCCCGGCCCGCCCGTCGCCGGCCGGGACCGGGTGCGGTGTCGTGCCGAGCGCGGTCAGCGACAGCGACGCCGGGACGTCGAGCTGGGTGTGCCCGCCGAGGATCGGGACGCCGTAGGCGGCGGCCGCCTCGCGCATCCCGGTCAGGATTCGGTGCGCGAACGAGGCGTCGCGCGCCCCGACCGCGTCGAGCAGCCCGACCGGGCGCGCGCCCATCGCGGCCAGGTCGTTGATGTTCACCAGGACCCCGCACCAGCCGGCCCACTCGGGGTCGCGCTCGACCATCGCCGGGACGATCGCGTCGCAGGCGGCGATGATGTCGCTGCCCGGCACGGGAGCGCCGTCGTCACCGACGAAGCCGTCCGGGCCCGGCGCCCCGCCGCCCGGTGCCCCTGATCCCGGTGCCCCTGATCCCAGTGCCCCGAGCAGGGCGCCGAGCGGTGCCTTGGTCACGTCCACCAGCTTCTGGATCCTCCCGACCGGCCACCGCATGCGGACGTGCGGTCGTCCTGCGGCTGTCGTGTCCCGGATCCGGTGCCAGCCCAGGCGACGGAACAGCGACTCGTTGGCCGGCTGCACGTCGGCCTCGAACCGCAGGACGCCCGCGGCCTCGGCGCGGGCGCAGGCGGCCCGGATCAGGGCGGCGCCGACCCGCGCACCGGCCCGGCGCCGTGCTCCCGGCGCGACGACGAGCCGGCTGCCGCACCACCAGCCGAGGTCGGCGGTGGCGGCGTCGGCCGGCGCGAGCCGCACCCCGCCGAGGAGCTCGCCGTCGTGGTCGTGGGCGAGCAGCACGAGGGCGCGCGGGTCGTCGTCGTGGTCGTCGTGGTCGGCGCCCGCGTGCCCGGCGAACAGGCCCTGCTCGTCGACGAACACCGCGCGGCGCAGCGACCGGTAGGCCGCGACCATCGGGTCGTGCCCGTCGGCGGCGCGGGCCTCGGTGATCGCGAGCGTGTCGGCGCCACCGCGTGGGCGGCCGCCGAGCAGCTCGTCGGCGACCCAGCGAGGGGCCGGTGTGGTGCGGCGGGGACCGAGGATCGTCACCGCGCTCAGCCCCCGACCGCGGACAGCGCGCTGCAGGCACCGCACGCGGCGCAGCCGGCCGCCTGGTCGGACCCGCGCATCCCGGCCGCCTGCAGGGTCTTGGCCACCCGCGCGGTGACGTCGGCGAGCAGGTCCGGGTCCGGCGCCGGGTCCCCGTCGGCGAACGCGAGGGTGCCCGGGATCGGGCGGTAGGGGACGACGAACGGGTAGACGCCGCGCTCGATCAGCTCCGCGGCGCCGGTGACGAGCTCGTCCGGGTCCTCGCCGAGGCCGACGATCAGGTAGGTGGACACGGCGCTGCGCCCGAACAGGCGCACCGACTCGTCCCAGGCCGCCCGGTACTGCGACAGCGCGACGGTGGCCTTGCCGGGCATCCAGCGGCGCCGGACGTCGTCGTCGAGGGACTCGACGTGGATGCCGATCGCGTCGGCGCCGGCGTCCCGGAGCTCGGTCAGGGCGGCGAGGTCGTCCGGGGCGGGCGGCTCGCACTGCACCTGGACCGGCAGGTCCGGCACGGCGGCCTTGACCGCGCGGACGCAGCGGGCGAGGTGCCGGGCGCCGCGGTCGCGGCCGTTGCTGGTGCCGGTGGTCAGCACCATCTGCCGGACCCCGTCCAGGCGGACGGCGGCCTCGGCCACCTCGGCGAGCTGCGCGGGTGTCTTGACGGCCGTGGTCGCGCCGCTGTCCAGGGACTGCTCGATGGCGCAGAACCGGCACCGGTCGTCCTCGCCGTAGCGCACGCAGGTCTGCACGACGGTCGTGGCGAGCACGTCGTTGCCATGCAGGCGGGCGATCTTCTCGTAGGAGACGCCGTCGGCGGTGTGCAGGTCGTAGAAGGCGGGGCGGTCGACGGTGTCGACGGCGACGCCCATGTCGGTGACGCCGCCGTCGACCTCACGCCGGACGAGCCGCCCGTCGCGCAGGCGGTACGGGCTGGCGTCGACGATCGGGACGGTGGTCCGCAGGCCGTCGACGAGCACGTGCCCGTCGGCCGACGGCCCCGCGCCGCCGGGGCGGCGCAGCGGGATGACCGAGCCGAGGTCGGTCACGCCGCGGGGAGGGTCGATCGCCACACCGCGAACGGCCATCTCGGCACGGGCGTGCAGTCCGAGCTCGGTTACCTGGCTGGACGGAGGGGACATGCGGGAGACCTCCACGGTGTGCTGGGCCGGACGGCGGGAGGTCCGGGCCGGGCGCACGCGCACCGGTCCCGGACCGGCGCTGCTCAGAGCTGGTAGGTCGAGTTGATGATCGCGCCCTTGCGCGCGTAGTGGATGAGGGCGTCCTGGACGTCGAGCGGGTGGGTCGGGATGACGCCTTCGATGAGGTCCTCCTCGCGCGCACCGTGCAGGGAGAGGCCGAAGCGGCAGCAGTAGACCTTGCCGCCCTCGCCGAGGAATGTCTTGAGCTGGTCGTTGATGTTGTGCTCGCCGGGGAACGCCGACGTGCCGGTGGTCGGGAACCCGCGGGTGGCCAGGCAGTTCAGCGACCCCGGCCCGTAGAAGTACATGGCCGACTCGAAGCCCTTGCGCAGCGCGCGGGTGGCCTGCAGCACGGCCACGAAGCTCACCGATGACTCGTGCGCGATCCCGTGCACCAGGGTGAAGTAGGACTCCCCGTTCTCCGCCTGCAGATCCGGGAAGACCTTGGTGCCGCCGTAGATGCTCGACCCCTCGGGAAGGGACGGGTGCGGGATCTCCTCGAGGCTCTTCTTCTCGATGTCGGAAAGCTCAACGCTGGTCATGCTCGTCTCCTCAGGAGTTCGGGGTGGGACGGGGCGGCCCCAAGAACACCAAGGAATCATTTCCGTCGTGTTGCGACGGAACTACGTCGGATGGTCGGGATTCGCCGAGGGTCATCAGGTGATGACGTAACAATGCACAACGTGTTGTTGGTTCGCGGGTAACCGGCCGGAAACACATTCGGAGAAACGTCGGGTTCTTCCGCGACGAATTGCTCTGAAGAGGAGAACGGCGATGACCTCGACGACGGGCACGGCGCACAGGACGGTCCCGGCTGACCTGTCGGGCGAACACCGACCGGCGATCGTGATCGGCGGCGGACAGGCCGGCCTGTCGATGAGCCGGTGTCTCGACAGACGCGGCGTCGACCATCTCGTCCTCGAGCGCGACACCGTCGCGAGCTCCTGGAAGAACCACCGGTGGGACACGTTCTGCCTGGTGACCCCGAACTGGCAGTGCCGGCTCCCGGACTTCCCCTACGCCGGGGACGACCCGCACGGGTTCATGGTCCGCTCGGAGATCGTCGACTACCTCGAGGCCTACCGGGCGTTCGTGGACCCGCCGCTGCTCGAGGGCGTCGCCGTCACCGGGCTGACCCGCGACGGCCGCGGCACCTTCCACCTGAGCACCTCGGCCGGGGACTGCACGGCCGACCAGGTCGTGGTGGCCACCGGCGGCTACCACACGCCGATCACCCCGCCGATGTCTCAGCCGCTGCCGCCGGAGATCACGCAGGTGCAGTCGCAGGACTACCGCTGCGGCGCGGCGCTGCCCCCGGGCGAGGTCCTGGTCGTCGGGTCCGGGCAGTCCGGTGCGCAGATCGCCGAGGACCTGCACCTGGAGGGCCGCCGGGTGCACCTGGTGGTCGGGGAGGCGCCGCGGGTGGCCCGGTTCTACCGGGGCCGCGACGTCACCGACTGGCTCGACGAGATGGGCTACTACCGGATGCCGGTCACCGAGCACCCGCGCCGTGAGGCCGTCCGGGCGCAGGCCAACCACTACGTCACCGGCCGCGACGGCGGACGCGACATCGACCTGCGCGCGCACGCCGCCGCGGGCATGCGCCTCTACGGCCTGATGACCGACCACCGCGACGGCACCCTGCACTTCGCGCCGAACCTCACCGAGTCGCTCGACCACGCCGACGAGGTCAGCGAGTCGATCAAGGACACGATCGACAAGTTCGTCACCGCCCAGGGCGTCGACGCCCCGGAGGAGGAGCGCTACACCCCGGTGTGGCGGCCCGCGGGGGAGACCACCGAGCTGGCCCTGGCCGACACCGGGATCACGTCGGTCGTCTGGTGCATCGGCTTCCGCCAGGACTTCCGCTGGGTCGACGTCCCGGTGTTCAACGGGCGCGGCGCGCCGGCGCACCGCCGCGGCACCACCGACGTGCCCGGCCTGTACTTCCTCGGCCTGGCCTGGCAGTGGACCTGGGGGTCGGGCCGCTTCTCCGGCGTCGGGCAGGACGCCGAGTTCCTCGCCGAGCGGATCGGGTCGCAGCGCGGCCTGACCTCCACCGGCGGGCGCGGCGACGTCTGCAACGTGCTCGCGCTGGGCTCCTGAACGGCGCGGACCCCGGTCCGGGCGACGGTGGTCACAGTTCGCCGGCGAGCACGGGAACCCGATTCCGAGGATGCTTGGGGACAACACCGCGCGGGCCGATGAGCGGCGCCGCCTCCGGGACAGGATCTCGTGTGCGCCAGAAGATCTCGATAGCCGCGGTGGTCGTGGCCGCGCTGGTCGCGTTCGTCGGCCTGGTCGGGGCCGCGTTGTGGTTCTACCCGCCCATGGACTCGGCGAGCGCGTCCGGGGGCACGGTGTCCGAGCAGCAGGCCGGTGACCTCGCCGACGCGGCCCGCTTCCGGCAGCAGGCATTCGCCGACCGCGCGCGGCCCTGGCCTCCTGCGAGCGGGCACAGGCCACCGCTTTCGACGGGCTCGCCGCGCACCTGGCCGGGAGCGGGAGCTCGTTCGCGACCGCCCGGTTCACCGACCAGGACCCCCGGGGCCTGACCTACCTCTCGGCCGACGTCCTCGACGCCGCCGGCTCGGTGAAGGCGCTCGCGCCGGTGTGGGTCTACGGCGGGGCCGGCTACGCCGGTCTGTCGCCGGCGGCGGACCGCCTCTCCACCCGCCTGCCCGACGCCGGGACGCAGTACGGCGCGAGCGCCCAGGACGCCGCAGCGGTCCGCGTCGCCACCTGCGCCGAGGCCGCCCGCCGCCTGTCGACGGCCGGGTGAGCGTCGACCGTCCCGGCAGGTCCCCCGCTCCGTCCGGTCGTAGCCTGGAGCCATGACCGTCGCCGTCGGGACATCGTTCACGTTCGACAACACCTACGTGCGCGAGCTGGAAGGGCTCTACCAGCCGTGGACCGCCGCGCCCGCCCCCGCCCCGCGCCTGGTGGCGCTGAACGAGGAGCTGGCCGCCGAGCTGGGCCTCGACGCCGGCGCGCTGCGCTCGCCCGAGGGGGTCGACGTCCTGGTGGGCAACACCGTGCCCGGCGGTGCGCAGCCGGTGGCGCAGGTGTACTCCGGGCACCAGTTCGGCAACTACTCCCCGCGCCTCGGGGACGGCCGCGCCCTGCTGCTCGGCGAGCTGCACGACCGGTCCGGGAACCGCCGGGACCTGCACCTGAAGGGCTCCGGGCGCACCCCGTTCGCCCGGGGCGGGGACGGCAAGGCGCCGCTGGGGCCGATGCTGCGCGAGTACGTGATCGGCGAGGCGATGCACGCGCTCGGCATCCCGACCACGCGCGCACTGGCCGTCGTCGCGACCGGCGAGGACGTCGCGCGCGACCGGCTGCTCCCGGGGGCGGTGCTGTCCCGGGTCGCGTCGAGCCACCTGCGGGTCGGCACGTTCCAGTACACCGCGGCGCTCGGCGACCCCGCGCAGGACGACACGGCGTTGCTGCGCCGCCTGGCCGACCACGCGATCGCCCGGCACCACCCGGACGCGGCCGCGGCCGCGAACCCGTACCTGACGTTGTTCGAGCGCGTCCTCGACACCCAGGCCTCGCTGGTCGCGCGCTGGATGCTCGTCGGGTTCGTGCACGGCGTCATGAACACCGACAACATGACGATCTCCGGCGAGACGATCGACTACGGCCCCTGCGCGTTCCTCGACGTCTACGACCCGGCCACCGTGTTCAGCTCCATCGACGAGGCCGGTCGCTACGCCTTCGGCAACCAGCCGCGCGTCGCGCAGTGGAACCTGGCCCGCCTGGCCGAGGCCCTGCTCCCGCTCATCGACACCGACCAGGACGCCGCCGTCGCCGCGGCCACCGAGGTGCTCACGTCGTTCCAGGAGCGCTACGACCGCTACTGGCGTGACGGCATGCGGGCCAAGCTGGGCCTCACCGGAGCGCCCGGCCGGACCGACCCATTGATCGACGACCTGCCCGCGCTGCTGGCGGCGCAGCGCGTCGACTTCACCGCGTTCCACCGGTCCCTGTCCTCGGCCGTGCGCGGCGACGACGCGCCGATGCGGTCGCTGCTCACCGACCCGTCCGCCCTCGACGAGTGGACCTCCCGCTGGAAGGCGGCGCTCGCGACCGCGGGCGAGCCCGGCGCGGTCGCCGACGCGATGGACCGCGTCAACCCCGTCTACATCCCGCGCAACCAGCACGTCGAGGAGGCGCTGACCGCGGCGACCGCGGGCGACACGGCACCGTTCGAGCGGCTCCTCGACGTGCTCGCCCACCCGTTCGACGAGCGTCCGGGCCTCGAGGCCTACGCGGCACCCGCCCCGCCGGAGTTCGGGTCGTACACGACGTTCTGCGGCACCTGACCTGCGGCGAGATGCGGCCCATCGCGAATTGTCGATCGGACGACACTGAGCGGCATGTCGGCGGACGACCGTCGAGGACAGGCTCGGAGACCGATGCGAGGACAGCGATGAGCACGACAGCGATGAGCGCCGTGACCACCGGGCGGCGGACGGTCGAGGGTGGCAGGGCGTGCCCGCACGCGCGCCTGGACGCACCGCAGGGCGCGGTCGTCGGGCACGCGCTGTTCGCGCACTGCCTCACCGGCGACGACGGCCGCGCCGCCGGTGAGATCGCCCGCACGCTGGCGTGGCAGGGGATCGGAGTGCTGCGGGTCGAGTCGACCGGGCTCGGCGGGTCCGGCGGCGACACCACCGGCACGTCGTTCTCCGACACGTCGTTCGCCGGCGACGTCGAGGACCTGGTGCGCGCCGCGGACCGGATGCGCGAGGCCGGGCGGGCGCCGTCGCTGCTGGTCGGCCATTGCCTCGGCGGCGCCGCGGTGCTGGCCGCGGCCGCCCGGATCCCGGAGGTACGCGCCGTCGCCACGATCGGCGCGCCGCTGCCGCCCTCCGACCGGGCCGACGGCGCCCCCGCGCCGCTGCGGGGCCGGCTCGCGGAGCTGACCGTCCCGCTGCTGCTCCTGCACGCCCCGGACGACGCGGTCGTCGATGCCGGGCAGGCCCGCCGGATCGCCGACGCGGTCGGCCCGACCGCCTCGGTCGTCGCGCTGCAGGGGGCCGACCACCCGCTGAGCCGCCCGGCCGACGCCCGCTGGGCGGCGACCATGATCGCCGGTTGGGCCGCGCGCTTCCTGACCGCCGCGGAGCCGGAGAGCCGCCCGGGGGCCGGTCACGGCCGCGGGCGACCCGAACCGGGCACGGTCGTCGTGTCCGCGGGCGACGCGCGACCCTACGGCCAGGACGTCGCCACCGACCTCCTGCACTGGAGCGCCGACGAACCGGTCTCGGCCGGCGGCGCGGGCTCCGGCCCGGACCCCTACCAGCTGCTGCTGTCCTCCCTCGGCGCGTGCACGGCGATCACCCTGCGGATGTACGCCGACCGGGCCGGACTGCCGCTCGACGACGCGACGGTCACCCTGACCCACGACCGCCTGCACGCCCGGGACTGCGCCGAGTGCGAGACCTCGACCGGGCACGTGGACCGGATCGTGCGCGAGATCCACCTGGAGGGCGACCTCGACGACGCGCAACGGGCGAAGCTGCTCGCGATCGCCGACCGCTGCCCGGTCCACCGGACGCTGACCTCGGAGATCGTGATCGAGACCGACGAGGTCTGACCCGCCCTATCAGGACCGGGGGCCGGCCTGATCGGCGAGCAGGCGCGCGGCCTCGCGCACCTGCGCCTCGGTCGTCCACCGGCCCAGCGACAGCCGCACCGCGGCGTTCGCGCGCTCCGGGGACAGGCCCATCGCGAGCAGGACCTCCGACGGCGCGTCGACGCCCTCATGGCAGGCCGACCCGGTCGCGGCCGCGACCCGGGGCACGGCCGCGAGCAGCGCCCGGCTCCGGACGCCGTCGATGCTGACGTTGAGCGTGCCGGGCAGGCGGTGCTCCGGATGGCCGTTGAGCGACACACGGCCGGGCAGCAGCCGCTCCAGCTCGCGGTGCAGCAGGTCGCGCAGGCCGGCCAGTCCCCATGTGCCCGCGGCCAGCTCGGCGCCGGCCAGCTCGGCGGCCCGGCCGAGGGCGGCGGCGAACGCGACGTTCTCGGTGCCGGCGCGCCGGCCGTCCTCCTGCCCGCCGCCGTGCACGGTCGGGGTCAGGGCGACCCCGTCGCGGACGTAGAGCGCGCCGACCCCCTTCGGCGCGTACATCTTGTGGCCCACCACGGTCAGCAGGTCGACCCCGAGCTCGTCGACGTCGATCGGGACCTTGCCGACGGCCTGCGCCCCGTCGGTGTGGAACAGCGCGCCGTGCGCGTGGGCGACCGCGGCCAGCTCGCGGATCGGCTGCAGGGTGCCGGTCTCGCTGTTGCCGTAGGCGATCGACACCAGCGCGGTCCCGGCGCCGATCGACTCCTCCAGGCGGGCCGGGTCCACCCGGCCGTGCCCGTCGACCGGCAGCCGGGTGACGGTGACGCCGTCGGCCTCGAGGCTCCGGCACGCCCGCAGGACGGCCGGGTGCTCGGTCGCCACGGTGATCACCTGACGCTTCCCGGCGGGCGCGGCCGTGACGGTGCCCCGGACGGCGAGCGTGTCCGACTCGGACCCGCCGCCGGTGAACACGATCTCGCCGTCCCGGGCACCGAGCAGCGCGGCCACCCGGGCACGGGCGAGTGCCACGGCCTCGCGTGGGGCGGTCCCGAAGTAATGGCTCGAGGACGGGTTGCCGAAGTGGGCCCCGAGATAGGGCAGCGCCGCCTCGAGCACCGCCGGGTCGACCGGCGTCGTCG
>NZ_JADQDD010000098.1 GCF_019263595.1 Pseudonocardia sp. KRD291
GGCTTCGAGCGCCGCGATCCGGTCGTCGAGTTCGTCGATCCGGGCGTGCAACCCGGGCGTCGTGTCCGGGACGGGCGTGTCCCGGCCGTCGGTGCAGGTCGTCATGGGCGCAGTCTCGCCGCGACCCGCTCCTGCGCGGATGCGTAGGACTACGGCCGTGCACGCCCGGTCATGATCGATCCGGACGAATCACCGGAGCGGAGCAACCCCCGCCGCCCCCGGGCGTCTCTACGTATGGGTTCGCCGAAGATGTCGACACGAAAACCGCAACCAGACCGTGACTCCGTCGTTGGATCACCAGAGCGGACCTGTATGGAGGAAGTGTGAGCGCCGTTACGCCCGCCCGCCCGGCCGTCACCCCTGACTCGAACGCGCCTGCGCGTCCGGGACAGCCGACCGGCACCGGTGTGGCACAGACGCCCTTCCCGGGCCCGTCCGGACACCGGACGACCCCCTCGAAGGAGACGGATGCCCCGGAGGGCTTCCGTCGGCCCCGACCGCGCCCGGCTCCTCGGCGCACCCCGAACCCCGCCGTGTCGGTGATCGTGCCGACCCGCAACGAGGCCCGGAACCTGGAGATCGTGCTTCCGGCGATCGCCGCGGTCCGGCCCGCGGTGCACGAGGTGATCGTGGTGGACGGCAACTCCACCGACAACTCCGTCGCGGCCGCGCGGCGCACGCTGCCCTGGGCCCGGGTGATCACCCAGACCCGCAAGGGCAAGGGCAACGCCATGGCCTGCGGCTTCACCGCCGCCACCGGCGACGTCATCGTCATGTTCGACGCCGACGGTTCGGCCGACCCGGGCGAGATCCCGGCGTTCGTGTCCGCGCTCGTCGCCGGCGCCGACTTCGCGAAGGGCAGCCGGTTCCGCAAGGGCGGCGGCAGCGACGACATCACGCTGCTGCGCAAGACCGGCAACGCCGGTCTGAACGGCGTCGCGAACCGTCTGTTCGGCACCGCCTACACCGACCTCTGCTACGGGTACAACGCCTTCTGGGCCGACCTCGTCCCGCAGCTGGAGCTGCCGGACCCGGCCATCCCGCAGCCCGAGGACGGCTCGATGATCTGGGGGGACGGCTTCGAGATCGAGACCGTCCTGAACTGCCGGGTCGCCGCGGCCGGGCTGAAGATCACCGAGGTGCCGTCGGTCGAGCGCGAGCGCATGTTTGGCGAGACCAACCTGCGGACCTTCGCGGACGGCACCCGGGTGCTGCGTACCCTGGCGGCAGAGCACCGGCGCGCCGAGCGTCGGCGCAAGGGCTCCGGCTACGCGCGCTAGCGACCGGTCCTGTCGGTCGCGGGCTCCCCGGGGCCGGAGACATCCGTGCACGTCAGGAGTGAGTAGTCCGTGAACGCTGTGCCCCCCGGCGCCGAAGGTCGCAACGGGTCCGTGAACGACCGCGGGACCACGGTCACGGCGAGCGTCGTGGTCTGCGTCTACACCGAGAAGCGGTGGGACGACATCGTCGACGCCGTCGCGTCGGTGGCCGCGCAGGACGTGGCGGCCACCGAGACGATCGTCGTCGTCGACCACAACGACGCGTTGCTGGTGCGGGCCGGCCAGGAGTTCACGCCGCACGGGGTCCGGGTGATCCCGAACCGCTTCGCCCAGGGCCTGTCCGGGGCCCGCAACACCGCCGTCGCCGAGGCGACCGGTGAGGTCGTGGTGTTCCTCGACGACGACGCGTCGGCCCGCCCGGGCTGGCTGCGCGCCCTGCTCGCGCCCTACGCCGACCCGTCGGTGATCGGCGTCGGGGGTGTGGCGCACCCGCGCTGGCCCACCCGCCGTCCCTCGACGCTGCCGGGTGCCGCGCCGCGCGACCCGAACGCCACCGGGGAGCTCGACTGGGTGGTCGGGTGCACCTACACCGGTCAGCCCACCGAGCGCGCCGAGGTGCGCAACCTGATGGGCTGCAACATGTCCCTGCGCGCCGAGGTGTTCACGCGCGTCGGCGGGTTCGCCGAGGACATGGGCCGGATCGGGAAGAACCCGCTGGGCTGCGAGGAGACCGAGCTCTGCATCCGCGCCCGGCAGGCCTACACCGCCGACGGCCGCAGCCCCAAGATCATCTTTGAGCCGCGGGCCGCCGTCGACCACCGAGTCAGCTCCGACCGCGTCGAGTGGGCCTACCTGCTGCGCCGCGGCTGGGCCGAGGGCCTGTCCAAGGCGGCCGTGTCGAAGGTCGTCGGCACCGGGGACTCGCTGTCCACCGAGAGCAGCTACACGCTCAAGGTGCTCCCCGGCGGCGTCGTGCGTGAGCTGCGTGACAAGAACCCGGCCTCGGCCGCGGCCATCGCGGCCTGCTTCGCCGTCACCGCGGCGGGCTACGTGCGCGGGCGCCTGCCCGGCGCCACGACGCACGTACGTATGCCGGCCGCCGGTACCCGGCCCAGCGGTAGCCAGCACAGCGATGCCCGGCACAGCGGTACCCAGCACAGCGGTGCCTGAGACGGACGAGCGCCGGTCTCCGCGCGCGCCGGGCTCCCGGATCCGCAGCTTCGTCCACCAGCGCAACCGGCTCTCCGACGGACAGCAGAACGCCTGGGACCGCTGGTGGCCGGAGTACGGCCGCGACGTCGACGACGTCCTCGCCGACGTCCTCGCCGACGGTGCGCCCTGGGACCCGCACGCCTGGTTCGGCCGCGACGCCCCGGTGCTGCTGGAGATCGGCTCCGGGATGGGCGAGACGACCGCGGCGCTGGCCGCCGCCGAGCCGGGGACCGACCACGTCGCCGTCGAGGTCTTCGAGCCCGGGCTGGCGCAGCTGCTGATGCGGATCACCGATGCGGAGCTGGGCAACCAGCGCCTGCTGCGCGGTGACGCCGTGGACCTGCTGGAGGGTGCCGTCGCACCGGCCTCGCTGGACGGCATCCGGGTGTACTTCCCGGACCCGTGGCCCAAACGGCGCCACCACAAGCGCCGGCTGGTGGCGCCGGACTTCGCCGCGCTGGCTGCGTCCCGGATCCGGGACGGCGGGACCCTGCACCTGGCCACCGACTGGCCCGACTACGCGGACCGGATGCGGGAGGTCTGCGCAGCTCAGCCCGCCTTGCGCCTGCTGGACGAGAGCGCACCCGGCAGCGGCTGGTCACGCCGCCCGGACTGGCGCCCGATGACCAAGTTCGAGGCCCGCGCAGTATCCGAGGGGCGTCCCGTCCGCGATCTGCTTTACACGATCGTGCGCCCCGGAGCCACCGATGACTTACGGAGCGTCACCGGGTAAGAAGTAGTGCACCCCAACTCGGACCCCCGCCGAGTGACCACGGAGGACATCTGTGACGACGGTGGAAACGCCCTGCCCGGTGCTCGGTCCACCTCGCCCGAGCCCCGGGCCGCAGCGCCCGGTGATGCCGGCGCGCTCGCAGCCCGGCCGGCCGGCCGGCGCCGCGCCGGATGCGGTCGACCCGGCCCGGGCCGAGGAGTTCCTGCACCAGGTCTACGCCGAGACGAGTCCCGCGATCCCGTTCGCGGCCCGGCTGCGCCAGGTGCGCACCGAGATCGAGCGCACCGGGGTCTACAGCCACACCAACCACGAGCTGACGTTCGGTGCGCGGGTGGCGTGGCGCAACTCCGCGCGCTGCATCGGCCGGCTGTACTGGAAGTCGCTGCAGGTCCGGGACCTGCGCCACCTGCACGACCCGGCGGACGTCGCCCAGGAGAGCGTCGGGCACCTGCGCGCGGCCACCCGCGACGGGAAGATCCGCTCCACGATCACGGTCTTCGCCCCGGACGGGCCGGGCCGGGCCGGCCCGCGGATCCGCAACGACCAGCTGATCCGCTACGCCGGGCACCGCGACGCCGACGGGAACGTGACCGGCGACCCGGCGCAGGTCGCGTTCACCGACCACGTGGTCTCCCTGGGCTGGCCCCGGCCGGAGCCGCGCGGCCGCTTCGACGTGCTCCCGCTGCTGGTCACCGGCGGCGACGGCCGGTCGCGGCTGTTCGACGTCCCGCCGGACGCGGTGGAGGAGGTCCCGCTGAGCCACCCCGAGCTCGACTGGTTCGCCGGGATGGGCCTGCGCTGGCATGCGGTGCCGGCGATCAGCAACATGCCGCTGGAGATCGGCGGCGTGCACTACCCGGCCGCGCCGTTCAACGGCTGGTACCTCGACACCGAGATCGGCGCCCGCAACCTCGCCGACCGCGACCGCTACGACCTGCTGCCGGAGATCGCCGAGCGGATGGGCCTCGACACCCGCTCGGTGCGCACGATGTGGCGCGACCGCGCGGCGATCGAGCTGGTCCGGGCCGTCACGCACTCCTACGACGAGGCCGGCGTGACGATGGCCGACCACCACACCGAGTCCGAGCGGTTCCTGACCCACGTGGCCCGGGAGAACGAGGCGGGCAGGCGGTGCCCGGCGGACTGGAGCTGGATCGTGCCGCCGGTCTCCGGCGGGCTGACCCCGGTGTTCCACCGCTACTACGACGAGCCGGACCCGGAGCTGCGCCCGGCGTTCCTCCCGCCGCACGGCATCTGAGCCCCCCGCACGGCATCCGACCCCGCGGACGGCCTCTGCCCCGCGGACGAACGGGGGTCAGGGTTCGACGCGGGGCGGCGGGGCCAGGCCCGGCACCCGGCGCGTGCGGCCGCGGAACTCCGCGACGACCGTTCCGTCGCCGGTGCGCACGCTGACGTCGTAGAGCCCGGAGCGCCCGGCCAGCGCGCGCTCGGTCGCGGAGGCGGTGAGCTCGTCGCCCAGCGAGGCGGGGCGCAGGAACGCGATGTCCGCACCGGAGGCCACGGCCGAGGTGCCGTAGCTGTTGCAGGCGTGCGCCATCGCCGTGTCGGCCAGGAGGAACAGCACCCCGCCGTGGCAGACGCCGTGCCCGTTGACGTGCTGTCCGGCCACCGTCAGGGCGGCCGTCGCGTGCCCCGGCCCGATCTCGACGATCCGGACCCCGGTCGAACGGGCCGCGGAGTCCGCAGCCACCATCGCCGCCGAGGACTCCCGGGCCACCTGCTGCGCGTCCGTCGTGCTCATGACGACCAGTCTGGCCGACGCCGACCGCCGGGGCGGACACCGGACGTGCGGCGATAGGGTCGGGGCATGACAAGCGGGGGACCCTTCGGCAGCTCAGATGCTCACTCCGCCGGCGCTGCCCCCGGTGCGGCACCCCGTCCGGGTGGCGCCGCCACCGGCTCCGAGCCCGGTCCGCCGCCGCGGGTCCTGCTGGTCTGGGACGCCCCCAACATGGACATGAGCCTCGGCTCGCTGCTCGGTGCCCGCCCGACGTCGGCCTACCGCCCCCGCTTCGACGCCGTCGGGCGCTGGCTGCTCGATCTGGCCGGCCCCGAGGCCGAGGCCGAGGCCTGCGTGTTCACCAACGTCGCGCCGGGCAGCGTGGAGACCGTCCGGCCGTGGGTGGAGGCGCTGCGCAACGTCGGCTTCGCCGTGTTCGCCAAGCCCAAGACCCACGACGACTCCGACGTCGACGACGACATGCTGGCCCACATCGACCTGCGGGCCGGTGAGGGACGGCTGCGGCACCTGGTCGTGGCCTCCGGCGACGGGCGGGCGTTCCGGGAGCCGCTGGAGAAGCTGAACGAGGCCGGCACCGACGTCTCGGTGATCGGTTTTCGGGAGTACGCCGGGTTCGCCCAGGTCTCCGACGTGATCTCGTTCCTCGACCTCGAGGACATCGACGGGGTGTTCCGCGAGCCGTTGCCGCGGGTCACCCTGGACGCACTGCCCGACGAGGGTGCCTGGCTGCCGCCGTTCCGCTCGCTGCGGTCGCTGCTGGACCGCCGGTGAGCACCTCGCCCACCCGGCAGGGGTCCGGGGCCGCCGCGCCCACGGTGCAGCGGCTGAGCGCCCCGGTCGGGCTGAGCTGCGGGCCGGGCTTCCCGGTCGTGCGGGACGCGGTGCTCGACGTCGACGCGGCCGGCCGGATCGCGTTCTTCGGCCGCGCCGTCGACGCCCCCGCCACCGACGCGACCGTGCGCCCGCTGCCCGGCCTGCTGATGCCCGGGATGGTCAACACGCACTGCCACACCCCGATGTCGGTGCTGCGCGGGATGGGCGGCGACCTGCCGCTGATGCCGTGGCTGACCGGAGTGATGTGGCCGGCGGAGGCGCTGCTCACCGAGGACGACGCGCACGCCGGGATGCTGGCCGGCTGCCTGGAGCTGCTGCGCACCGGCTGCACGACCAGCGTCGAGATGTACTTCTTCACCGACGCCATCGCCGACGCCGTGCGCACCGCCGGGTCCCGCGCCGTGCTCACCCCGGGGATCATCGCCGCGCCCGGGTGGGACCGTCTCGGCACCTGGGAGCAGATGCGCGACGACGTCTCGGCCCGGATCGACGCGCACGGGCTCGTCCCGGACGCCGACGGCCGGATCGAGTACGGCTACGGCCCGCACTCGGCCTACACGCTGCCCGCCGAGGCGCTGGGCTCGGTCGGCGAGCACGCCCGGGCCCGTGGCGCACTGCTGCACACCCACGTCGCCGAGTCGCTCGGCGAGGACGCGGACCTGCGCGCCGCGCACGGCTCGGTCCCGGCCCTGCTGGAGCAGACCGGGACGCTCGGGGGGCGGGTGCTGGCCGCGCACTCGGTGCACCTGTCCGACGCCGACGTGGACACCTTCACCCGGCACGGGGTCGCCGTCGCGCACTGCCCGGGCTCGAACTCCAAGCTCGCCGCCGGCACCGCGCGGCTGCTGGACCTGCGCCGCGCCGGGGTCCGGGTCGGGCTGGGCACCGACGGCCCGGCGTCCTGCGACGACATGGACATGTGGCAGCAGGCCCGCCTGGCCGGTCTGCTGGCCCGGGTCGGCGCCGACGACGCGGCCGCGCTCACCGCCGCCGACGTGCTGCTGATGGCCACCGCGGACGCCGCGGCCGCGATCGGGCGCGACGACCTGGGGGTGCTCGAGGCGGGCCGCTGGGCCGACGTGGTGCACGTGGACACCGACGACATCGCGTTCGTCGCCCCGGACGACGACGCCCAGCTGGTCTCCAACCTGGTCTGGGCCGGCGGGTCGCGCCTGGTCCGGGACGTGTGGGTGTCCGGGGAGCAGGTCGTCTCCGGCGGCGAGCCGACCCGGTCCGACCGGCGCGCGGCCGTGTCCGGCGTCCGCGCCGTGTCCTCCCGCCTGCGTGCCGCCCTGCTCTGAACCGGCTCGTTCAGGGCCCGAGGACGCGCTCCAGGTTCGGGTCGGTGAAACGGCGGTCCGGGTCGTACTCGTCGCGCACCCGCTGGAACTGCGCCCATCCCGGGTAGGCGACCGCGAGCTCGTCGGGGCCCCACTCGTGCCGTGACGTCCAGGCCGGGCGTCCGGCGACGTTCTCCAGCACCGCACCGGCCAGGCGCCGCAGCGGCTCCTGGGAGGCGCGGGTGCGGATCCTCAGCCACGCGGTGTCCCGCCCCTGGGCCGGGTGCAGCAGACCGGTCTCCGCCGCGCCGAGGCGCACCCGCACCGGGCGCTGCAGCTCCATCCCGCGGGCGCCGGCCGCCGCACCCAGCTCGCGCAGCGCGCCGCCCAGCGCCGCGGCCGGGATCGCCCACTCCGCGGTGTCGGGGTCCCACGGCTGCGGGTCCGGCAGTACCTCGTAGGGCCGCCCCTCGGTCCCCGCGGTCCACCGGGCGGGCGGCGGCCAGGAGGCCCACGGCGGGTTCGACGCCAGCCGGGAGACGGCGCGTCCCCACGCCTCGGCGCGGACCGCGGCCCGGGTCGTCACGGTGCCCTCCGCCCGGGTCGGGGCCGGGGCCCGGTCCGGGTCCACCGGGTCCGCCCAGCGGCTGACCACCTGCCCCGAGGGCACCGCGACGTCGAGCTCGGTCCAGGCATGCGCCCGCAGCAGCTCCTCGTCGAGCGCCTCGTCCAGGCGACGGGCCTGCTCGTGCACCTGCAGGCGCTCCAGCTCCACGGTGCGCAGCTCGACCGCGGTGAGCACGCCGAGCGCGCCCAGTCCGCAGCGCACCGCGTCCAGCTCCGCGCCCTCCACGGTGCGCACCACACCCCGGCCGTCGACCAGGCGGGCGGAGACGACCTGCGCGGACAGCGATCCCTCGCGCGGCCCACCGCCGTAGACGCCCATCCCGACCGCGCCGCCGACGGTCGCGCCTGGGGCGTCCGGCACCACGGCCAGGCTGCGGCCGGACGCGGCGAGCTCCGCGAACAGCGAGGCCAGCCGCTCCCCGGCACGGACCAGCACCCGGTCCCGCGCGACGGCGACCACGCCGGTCAACGCGGAGCAGTCGAGCAGCAGGTCGGTGGTCCGCACGAGCGCCCCCGGGATGCGCGCCGAGGCTCCGGTCGGACGGACCGTCGCCCCACGCTCGCCGGCCCGCCGCACGGCGGTGACCACGCCGGCCTCGTCCAGCGGACGATCGGTCCGGCGGGGCCCGTCGGTCGGGTTCGTACTCACCCGAGGGAGCTTAGGACGCCCGGGCCCCGCCCGCGGGCGCGCGCCGCGGCCGGTCGTCGCAGGCATCTCGTATCGGGCTCCCGCGGTGCGCGGCTCGTCCGTCTCCGTGACCAGGGTCCCGCAACTCGGGTTGCGGCCCCTCTTGTGGCCGATGCGGAGCCTCGATACCGTCACCGTCCGTGGCGATCTTGTCGTCACCGCGTGGCCGGGTCGAGGACCGCGGCCGCAGCCGGGGCCACCGCGCCGAACCGCGCTCCCCACGGTTCGACGGGTCCCCGGACGTCCGGCGCTCCCCGAAGGCGCCGGGCACGACGCGCGAAGGCCGGTACCCGTGACGGCTCCTCTTCCGTCCCGGGCACCGGCCCTCGCCTTGCGTGCTGACGACCCTGCTCCCCAGCCGGTCGTCCGCATCCCGCGGGCCGAAGCACCCGCGAGACGTTCCGTGTCGGTCACACCGCCCGTGAGGGGTGGACCGCGTCGGGTTCGACGGCCCCCGCCGTCGTCCCGCCTTGCTGCCGGCCGGTCAGGCCGGGGTCGAGAGGCGGTGCCGCCCGGCGCCGCCGAGAAGCTCCGCGATCGCCCGCCGGTCCGCGGCCCGCTCCGCGTCACGGCGACGCCGCGTGGTCCCCTGGGCCGGGACCGGGGCGTGCAGCGGGTCGGAGTGGAAGGCGGCGAGGTCCTCGGCCGTCCGGCTCACCGTCGGGCGGTGCACCGAGCGCACCGCGCGGCCGGCGCTTCCGGCGTCACGCCGCTGGCGGCTGCGCCAGCCGCCGACGGTCAGCGAGTGGAAGATCGGGGTCTCCTCCGCGATCTCCTCGTGCATCTCGTGCTTCCCGGGGAAGGGCCAGGCGTCGGTCCCGGAACCCGCGAGCGCGGCGCGCCGCCGGCTGACCGCTGCGTACAGACCCTTGTCGTCGTGTTCGTACACCCGCCGTACCTCCTGCATCCCGTTCTCCCGTTGCCAGCGTGTGCCTCGCGGAGATCGCCTGTACGTCGTATTCGTCGTACCGCCGTTCGGCCCACTCACTCGGACAACGGGTGACACTCAACGGTGGAAACGGCTTCGGTTCGACCGTTACAGCGATTCCGTCATCACCCCTCGTACGGGTGGCGTCACGGTCCGACACACCCACCGCAGGTTCGCTGACAGTACGCAGCGTGACACCTAATGGAGCAGTGAGTAACCAGCGCCCGGACGCCCACCGGGCGCGGCGGCACCGGAACCGGGCGTCGGGACGCCGATCCGGCCCCGGACCGTCGATCTTTCCGGGTGATCTCACACTCCGGCTCCGCCACCGACCCGATCCGGTGGCCGGCCGGGCCTCCGGGCGTCAGTCACACGGGTGTGGTTCTACGGCGGGTGATCATTCGTCCGGTTTGCTGCTCCGAGCCGGGCACGAGGCTCCGCCGTCCGGACCGGCGCCCGACCGGCTCCGCGCACCGGGCGCCACCGGCGGCGGAGGTGGACAATCGGCGACGTGCGATACCTGATCACGGGCGCGACCGGATACATCGGCGGACGGCTGGCCCCGCGCCTGCTCGGCCGCGAACCGGGGCAGGGCACCGCGGGCGCGCCGGGGGACGCCGACGTCGCGGTGCGCTGCCTGGTGCGCAACCCGGACAAGCTGCGCGACGTGCCGTGGGCCGCGGACGCCGAGATCGTGCAGGGCGACCTGCTCGACGCCGACAGCGTGCGGCGCGCATGCGCGGACGTCGACGTCGTCTACTTCCTGGTGCACTCGCTGTCCGAGTCCGGCTTCGCCGCCACCGACCGCCGGGCCGCCCTGATCCTGGCCGAGGCCGCCCGCGAGGCCGGCGTGCGCCGGATCGTCTACCTGGGCGGGCTGCATCCGGACGCGGACCCGGCCGACCTCTCCGCGCACCTGGCGTCGCGGGTCGAGGTCGGGGAGACGCTGTTGCGCAGCGGCGTGCCGACGGTGGTGCTGCAGGCGGCGGTGATCCTCGGGTCCGGGTCGGCGAGCTTCGAGATGCTGCGCCACCTGACCGAGCGGCTGCCGCTGATGGTGACGCCGAGCTGGGTGCACAACCGGGTGCAGCCGATCGCGGTGCGCGACGTTCTGCGCTATCTGGTCGATGTCGCCGCCCTGCCCGGGGAGATCAACCGGACGTTCGACATCGGCGGCCCGGACGTGCTCACCTACCTGGAGATGATGCAGCGCTACGCGAGCGTGGCGCAGCTGCCGCGACGCCGGGTGCTGCCGGTGCCGCTGCTGACCCCGCGGCTGTCCGCGCACTGGGTCAACGTGGTCACCCCGGTCCCGAAGTCGATCGCGAAGCCGCTGATCGAGTCGCTGGTGCACGAGGTGGTGTGCTCCGAGCAGGACATCCTCTCGCTGGTGCCGGACCCGCCGGAGGGCCGGATCGGCTACGACCGGGCCGTCGGGCTGGCCCTGTCCAAGATCAGTTCGGGGGACGTGGAGACCCGCTGGTCGGGCGCCACGTCCGCGGACGTGCCGTCGGACCCGCTACCCAGCGACCCGCAGTGGACCGGTGGCAGCGTCTACCTCGACGAGCGCGAGCAGGACAGCACGGCCGATCCGGCGCAGCTGTGGACGGTGATCAAGGGCATCGGCGGCGAGCGCGGCTGGTACTCGTTCCCGCTGGCCTGGTCGGTGCGCGGGTGGATGGACCGCCTCGCCGCGGGCCCGGGGCTCAGCCGCGGCCGGCGCGACCCGGACGACCTGCACACCGGGGACGCGCTGGACTGGTGGCGGGTGGAGGCGATCACCGAGGGCGGTGGCACCGCGACCCCCGGGTCCGATCGGCTGCTGCGGTTGCGGGCCGAGATGAAGGTCCCGGGCCAGGCGTGGCTGGAGATGTCGGTCGTGCCGCGTCCGGGCGGGTCGACCTACCACCAGCGGGCGGTGTTCATCCCGCACGGACTGCCGGGTTACCTGTACTGGTGGTCGGTGGCACCGTTCCACGGGATCGTGTTCGGCGGGATGGTCCGCAACATCACCCGCACCGCGGAGCGGGCGCGACCCGGCGGGGCCGACACGCCGTCGAGCCGCCGTCCGTCGTGGCTGCGCTCCCGGCGCTCCGACCGCACGGCCGCCTGAGGCCGCCACCGTGTGGCATCCCCGCGCAGGCGATCAGGTGAGGGCGGTCGCCGCGGCGGTGAGCACCGACAGCGACAGCAGCAGTGCGCTCGCGGCGAGCACCGGCGTCGCGGCGAGCACGGTGCCGAGCAGGCCGCAGCGGGTGACCCGCGCCGTCGCCGACGGGGTCTGCGCCGCTCCGGCGAGGCGGCGCAGCCGCACGTCGACGGCCTCGCGTGCCATCGCCAGCGCCCGCTCCGGGGTGCTGGCGCCGGTGAGCACCATCAGCGCGTTGCGGACGGCGTCCCGGCCGCAGTGGCGCACCGCGCTCAGGTCCGCGGCCAGCTCGACCTGCTCGCGCAGTGCCACCGGGGCCTCGGCCAGCAGACGCACCACCGGGAACGCCCGGGCGAGCACCTCCACGACGGCGATCAGCAGGTGGTGCCGGCCGCGGACGTGCGCCCGCTCGTGCGCCAGCACGGCGGCCACCCCGTCCTCGGCCATCCGGGCCCGCAGGCCGTCGGTCAGCACGACCGCGCCGCCGTGGCCGCCGTAGCTGAACGCGGCCAGTCGGTCCGAGCGCAGCCACAGCGTCGGCGGGCCGCCCGCCGGGCACCGGTCGATCTCGGCGAGCACGCGCAACACCTTGAGCGTGCGGCCGACCTGACGGCGGGCGCGGACGAACTCCCGGACCGCGACCACGGCCAGACGCCCGAGCAGCAGCACCAGCACGGCCGGCGCCACCCAGCCCGCCGCCCGGTAGAGCAGCAGGTCCGGGGCGTTGGCCACGGCGAACCACCAGGGACGGCGCACCAGATGCGCCAGCGGGGTGTCCACCGCCCCGTGCGGGAACGCCATCAGCAGCAGCCCGGCCACCGTGGTCGCGAGCACGCCGGCGATGGCCAGGAACCAGCCCACGATCACGGTCACCGGATCGACGGCGCGCTCGGCCGTGCGCCGCAGCAGGTGCGGCGCGGCGAGCGCCACGATCGCGGCACCGAGCAGCAGCGTCACGGCGACCGTCATCGCCGGTCGCCCCCGTCCCGATCGGCCCCGTCCCGGTCGGCCCGGCCCTGGTCGCCCAGGTCGCGCCGGTCGTCCGGGTCGCCGCCGTCCGACGGCGGATACGTCCCGGCGGCCGCGAGTGCGTCGCGCAGCAGCTCGGACTCGCGCTCGGAGGCGGATCGGACGAAGTGCAGCAGGACCGCCTCGGCGTCCTCGGAGGAGTCGAGCAGGTCCCGCAACGCCCGGGCGGTGACCTCCTCGCGGGAGGCGACCGGCCGGTAGAGATATGCCCGGCCGTCCAGCTCGCGCCGCACCCAGCCCTTGCGGTGCAGGTTGTCCAGCACGGTCATCACCGTGGTGTAGGCCAGCGGACGCCCCGGGGCGAGCTCGGCGCGGACGTCGCGGACCCGGCAGGGGTCGACGGAGCGCCACAACACGTCCATCACCGTGGCCTCGAGCTCACCGAGTCGACCTCGCATCTGCCCTCCCGGGTCAGACACTATCCCGGTGACAGGCTCCGCGATGATCCGGTCACAGGTCGACGCGGGCGCGACGGTCACCGTGCGGCGCTCAGCTCGAGCACCCGCGGAGCCGGGTCGAGCAACACCCATTGCCCTCCGGCGGACTCGACCCCGGAGACCGTGTCGCGCACCTCGTCCACGAGCTCGGTGAGAAACAGCAGGACCCGGTCCGGACGGGCCGCGACGAGCTCGTCGGGCGAGACCACCGGTATGTCGGTCCCGGGCATCCGCCTGCCCTGCTTGGTGGGCGACGCGTCCCCGATCATGCGCAGCAGACCGGAGTCCAGGCCCGCGCGGCAGACCAGCGGCACCGACCGCGACGCCGCGCCGTAACCGGCCACCGTGCGTCCCGCGGCGCGTTCGCCGATCAGCCACTCCCGTAGCTCGCGCGCACCGGACGCCGCACGCTGCAGGCCGGCCAGGGCGGCCGGATCGGTCACCCCTGCCGCCCGCTCGGCGTCGATCAGGCCCACGGTGGCCGCGTCGGGCTCCGGGTCGCGCCGGACCGTGAGCAGCACCGTGCCCCCGGACATGGGGTACCACCACGCCCGGTGCACGCCGAGCCCCATCCGGTGCAACGCCTCGTCCAGCGCCGGCAGGGACCAGTACGCGTAGTGCCCGTGCCGGAGGTCGTACCACTGCCTCTCGGCGAGCACCGTGCCCAGCGAGAGCATCTGCACCACCAGCGTTCCGCCGGGGGCGAGCGATGCCGCCCGCAACCGCAGCGCCGCCTCCTGGTCGGGCTCGTGCAGGAGCCCGTAGAAGTCGACGACGAGGTCCGCCGGCCGGCCGGACACAGCGGACGGGACCGGCGTCATCCCGTGCGCGGCCAGCCGGGGCAGCCACGACTCCCCGTGCGGGCTGCCGAACTCCACGACCGTCCGGCGCGGACCGACCAGGCCCTCGACCTCGAGGCGGGCGATCGAACGGTCGCTCTGCTCCGCGACGGCGCGGGGCTCGACGGCGAACAGCTCGTCCACGCTCTCGGCGTCGCACCGCAGCTGGGCCAGGGAGCAGGACCGGCAGAACCACATCTGCAGGTCGAACTCCGGGTCCGGGAGCGGCGCGTCGGCCCACGGCATCCGGTCCCAGGACGGCTGCCGGCCGAGGTCCAGGACCACCTCGCCGTCCGCGCTCCCGCAGGACCGGCAGTGCATCACCGCGTCGTCCGGCATGGCCACCTCGATCCGGTTCCGGTGTGCGTCGGACGTCCGACCCGCGCCCGACTGGCGCGATCCCGCTCGACTACTGAGGATAGTAGGTGAGACGGCCGGAGTGGACGCTCCGGGTTCGGACCGCGCGATCCGGCATCTCCGACCACGCAGCGTGCACCCACACGGAGCATTCCTCTCGCGGAACGTGACCGTCGGCTGGAGCATTCGTTGTGGTCACTGAGCAGTGCCGGTGGCGCGAACGTCGGCGCCGACGTCGTGACGGCCGGCATCGACGCCCGCTGGTACGACGGTGGGTAGTGATGTGGTCCGGGCACGCCCGGACAGGACTCGGAGGTCAGGTATGCAGGTTCACCGGACGGTCATCGACGGTGTCGTGCAGTTCGTCCCGGCCCCGCACCCGGACGCCGACGACTTCCACACCGCGACGCTGGACGCCGCGATCGCCGCCGCGAACGGTGTCGACACCAGCCGGTTCATCCAGGACTCCCAGTCCCGTTCGGTACGCGGTGTCATCCGGGGCATGCACGGCCGCACCGGGGCCGGCGAGTCCAAGCTCGTCCGCTGCGCGCACGGCGCGATGCACGACATCGTCATCGACGCGCGCCCGGGCTCTCCGACGTTCGGCCGGGTCGCGTCGTTCCTGCTCGACGACACCGACATGCGCCAGCTCTACATCCCGGCGGGATGCCTGCACGGGTTCCAGGCCCTCACCGCGACCGTGGACACCTGCTACCGGATCGACACCCCGCACGACCCCACCGAGGACGTCTCGGTCCGGTTCGACGACCCCGACCTCGCGATCCGCTGGCCGCTGCCGGTCGGCACGATGAGCGAGAAGGACCGGGCCGCCGGCAGCTGGACCGAGCTCTGCGCCCGTCTGGGTGCCGACCCCCGCCGCCGTACGGACGCGCTCGGGCTGACCAACTGGTAGCACCGCGGGGCGCGCCCGTCCCCGTCCGGACGGTGCGGCGAACCCCACGGAAAGGTCACGATCCGGTCACGTAGCATCGGCTGCAGGCTCGGCCCGGATCGACGATGCCCCAGGACAACCGGCCTCCCGATGCGACCGTTGCCCATCCGAGGGGTTCCAGACGTGCTCAGTGACCGTGAACGCCGTGATCTCGACCTGATCGAACGGCAGCTCTGCGACAGCGACCCCCGCCTCGCGGCACGGTTCCGGTCCCTGGGACGCGCCCGACCGGTCCGGATCCGTCCGGACCGGTCCCGCAGCGGCTCGCACCGGTCGATGCACGGAGCCGGTGCTCTGCCCTGCGTGATGCTCGCCGCCGGGCTGATCATGCTCCTGGCCGGGGCGGCCGCCGGGGCGATGACGGTCGTCGTGGCCGGGATGGTGATCGCCGTCCTGACGCTCGGGATCGCCGCGACGTCCGCGACGACCCGCGGACCCGGCTTCGCCTGACCCGTCCCGGCCCACCCCGTCCCGGCCGCGGGTGACCGGCCGCGGATCAGCCGTGCGCGAGGTCGGTGAACCGGCTGTAGTGCAGCTGGTGCGCCACCGTGATCGTGTTCGTGGGCCCGTTCCGGTGCTTGGCCAGGATCAGGTCCGCCTCACCGGCGCGCGGGTCGTCACGCTCGAACGCGTCCGGGCGGTGCAGCAGGATCACCATGTCCGCGTCCTGCTCGATCGATCCCGACTCACGCAGGTCCGAGAGCATCGGACGCTTGTCCGTGCGCTGCTCGGGGCCACGGTTGAGCTGGCTGATCGCCACCACCGGCACCTCGAGCTCCTTGGCCAGCAGCTTGATCTGCCGGGAGAAGTCCGAGACCTCCTGCTGGCGGGACTCGACCTTGCGGCCCGAGGTCATCAGCTGCAGGTAGTCCAGGATGATCAGCTTCAGGTCGTTGCGCTGCTTGAGCCGCCGCGCCTTGGCCCGGATCTCCATCAGCGTCAGGTTCGGCGAGTCGTCGATGTAGATCGGCGCCTCGGAGATCTCGCTCATCCGCCGCGCCATCCGGGTCCAGTCGTCGTCGCTCATCCGCCCGGCACGCATGTCCGCCAGCCGGATCCGCGCCTCCGCCGAGAGCAGGCGCATGACGATCTCGGACTTGCTCATCTCCAGCGAGAACACCGCGCTGGTCATCCCGTGCTTGACCGAGCAGGACCGCGCGAAGTCCAGCCCCAGCGTCGACTTGCCCAGACCCGGCCGGGCGGCGACGACGACCATCTGGCCGGCGTGCAGGCCGTTCGTGCACGCGTCGAGGTCGACGAACCCGGTCGGCACGCCCAGCGCCACCCCGCCCCGGGACGCGATCGCGTCGATCTCGTCCATCGTGGGCTGCAGCAGCTCCTCGAGCGCGACGTAGTCCTCGCTCGTGGTGCGCTCGGTGACCTCGTAGATCGCGGCCTGCGCCCGGTCCACGACCTCCTCGACCTCGCCGCCCTCCGAGCCGTGGTAGCCCAGCTGCACGATCCGCGTGCCGGCCTCCACCAGGCGCCGCAGGATCGCCTTCTCGCCGACGATCTCCGCGTAGTAGGCCGCGTTCGCCGCGGTCGGCACGGTGGCGATCAGGGTGTGCAGATACGGCGCACCGCCCAGGCGCACCAGCTCACCACGGCGCTGCAGCTCCGCGGACACGGTCACCGCGTCCGCCGGCTCGCCCCGGCCGTAGAGGTCCAGGATCGTCTCGTAGACCGTCTGGTGCGAGGGCCGGTAGAAGTCCTCCGGCCGCAGCACCTCGACGACGTCGGCGATCGCGTCCTTGCTCAGCAGCATCCCGCCGAGCACCGACTGTTCCGCCGTGAGGTCCTGCGGCGGCTGGCGGTCGAACGCCGGCCCGGCACCGCCCTCACGGCCGCTCTGCGACTGTTCGCCGTCGCGGACCGCTCGTGGCCGTCCGGCCGGACGGTCATCCGTCAAGGCCATACGCAGCGTCACCCCCGGGACTCATGGTATCGAACATCGGTTCGACGTGCCGGGAACGGCACGCCGGGCGTCCGACGACGATCGACGGCCGGACCGCGCGGGCGTGCGGAGCCTCCGTGCGGGCCGACCGGGCGAGGTTAGGTCGCCGCCGCGCCCGCGATCAAAGCGCGCTGTGCACGGTCCTGGGGATGGGATGTGCATGGAGGTGCACGTTGCCTGGAGTACCGGGGGACCGGCATGTGGACAGTCTGGGGACAACCTGCGGAAAACCGCGATAGGCGCAGTTCAGAGGCATGGGGACAGCTGTGGACAAGACGGTGCGGCGTGTCGGGACCGAGCCCCGGATCAGCGTGTCGGAGCCCGACATCGACCGTTCGCCGCCCGGCGCGTCCACAGGCCCGTCGGCCGAAGTCCGCGTCACCTCACGGCGTGTCGCTGTCCCCGGCGCCACGTGGTTGATCTCCCCCGGACGTGTCCGGAACCGCTACTGCCGGTGTCGGACAACGCAGAAGGGCGGGGCCGGGAGCTCTCGCTCCGGGCCCCGCCCCTCATAACGCTCGGTGTTCGACAGGTCACCGCCTGCCGAACTCCTCGATCAGCTCGCGACGACCGCGATCGGCAGATCGGTGGTGACGTCCGGGTGCAGGCGGACCTGCACCGAGTGCTTGCCGATGGTCTTGATCTGGCCGGGCACGTCGACCGAGCGCTTGTCCAGCGTCGGGCCACCGGCGGAGCGGACCGCGTCCACCACGTCGGTCGGGGTGACCGAGCCGAAGAGCCGCCCGCTGTCGCCGGCCTTCGCCGGGACGGTCACATTGAGCTCCTTGAGCTGGCCGTCGACCTGCTGGGCGTGGCCCAGGTCGCGGATCTCGCGGGTCTTCTGCGCCCGGCGGATCTGCTCGACCTGCTTCTCCGCGCCACGGGTGGCGACCACCGCGAGGTTGCGGGGGAGCAGGTAGTTGCGGCCGTAGCCGTCCTTGACCTCGACGATGTCGCCGGGGGCGCCCAGGTTCGGCACGTCGGCGTTCAGGATGAGCTTCATCGAACGCCCTCCACAGTGTTGATGTTCACTCCGCAAGCTCCGTTCAGCGGGCGGTCGAGGTGTACGGCAGCAGGGCGACCTCGCGGGAGTTCTTGACCGCGACGGCGACGTCCCGCTGGTGCTGACGGCAGTTACCGGTCACCCGGCGGGCACGGATCTTGCCGCGGTCGGAGATGAACTTCCGCAGCAGGCCGGTGTCCTTGTAGTCGATCGCCTGGCCCTTTTCCTTGCAGAACGCGCAGACCTTCTTCTTCGGCTTGCGCACGATGGCCTTGGCCATGGTGGGGTGCTCCTGATGGATCTGGTGCCGCCGTCACCGGCGACAGGGAATGGTCTGTTCTCTAGAAGGGGGGCTCGTCGTCGGCCGCCGGGCCGCTGCCGGCCGGCGGGGCCGAACCCCAGGGGTCGTCGTAGCCGCCACCGCCGCCGGAACCGCCGCCCTGCTGGGCGCCGCCTCCGCCGCCGCTGCTGCCGCCACCGTCGAAGCCGCCTCCGCCGCCACCGAAGCCGCCGCTGCCACTGCCGCGGCTGACCTTGTTGACCTTGGCCGTGGCGTAGCGCAGGGAGGGGCCGACCTCGTCGACCTCCATCTCCACGACGGTGCGCTTCTCGCCCTCACGGGTCTCGAAGGAGCGCTGGCGCAGCCGGCCCTGCACGACGACCCGCGCACCGCGGGTCAGCGTCTCGGCGACGTTCTCCGCCGCCTGGCGCCAGACGTTGCAGCGCAGGAACAGCGCGTCGCCGTCCTTCCACTCGCCGGACTGGCGGTCGAAGGTGCGCGGGGTGGACGCGACGGTGAAGTTCGCGACCGCGGCGCCGGACGGGGTGAAACGCAGTTCCGGGTCGGCGGTGAGGTTGCCGACCACGGTGATCACAGTTTCGCCGGCCATGATCGCCCCCTCAGCTCGCGACGGGCGCCGGGGTGCGGGTGACGTCCTTGCGCAGCACCTTGGTGCGCAGCACGGACTCGTTGAGCCCCAGCTGCCGGTCGAGCTCGGTGACCGTGGCGGGCTCCGCGGTGATCTCGACGACCGCGTAGATGGCCTCGGCCTGCTTGTTGATCTCGTAGGCGAGACGACGCTTGCCCCAGACCTCGATCTTCTCGATCGAGCCGCCGTCCTTCTTGACGACGGAGAGGAACTGCTCCAGCGACGGCTGGACGGTGCGCTCGTCCAGGCCTCCGTCGAGAATGACCATGACCTCGTAATGACGCATGAGAACCACTCACCTCCTATGGACTGTAAACGGCCACGGCCGTGTGCCGTGGCAGGAGGTTCTCAGTGCCCCCCGACAGAACCGGCTCACATGAAGTGCCGGGCCAGGGGACCGGACGAGGTTACCAGCGCCGAACCCGCACCCGACCTGCGGGTACACCACGACCGCACCCACCCGCCTCCCACGCCGCCGACACACCGCCGTCCGCACGCACCCGACAGCGCCTCGAGGGGAACCTTCGGGACGGTCGGGTGAGCGATGGGACCCCTGGGGACATCGTCACCCGCCTCG
>NZ_JADQDD010000099.1 GCF_019263595.1 Pseudonocardia sp. KRD291
CCCGCCGCCCGCGCCCGGTCGGTGGCCGACGGCGGGGCCTGCGGCGGGTACGCCCCGCCCTGTGACGGCGACAGCGCCAGGTTCGCGTTCTGCAGGTAGTCGAGCCAGTAGGCGCTCAGGTACGGGCGCAGCGTCGCCAGCGACGCCGGCGCGCAGTGCACGTCGGTGTCGACGGCTCCCGGTTCCGGCCGGGCGGGTGCCACCGTCTCCCCCGCGGTCATCGGGCGCTCCGCGTCGTGACACTCGGCGCCGGGACACTCGGCGCCGGGACACTCGGCGCCGGGACACTCGGCGCCGGGACACTCGGAGGAACGGCCGGGTCGAGCCCGTAGAGCCGGGCCGCGTTGGCGCTCATCATCGGCGTCCGCAGGTCCGCCGGCAGGACCCGCAGCGCGGTGTCCGGCGCGTCGAAGTCCCAGTGCGGGTAGTCCGAGGAGAACAGGATCCGGTCGGTCAGCCCGGAGTGGCGCAGGGTCGCGGCGAGGTGGGCGGGATCGGGCGACTCCTCGATCGGCTGCGTGGTGAACCAGCACTGCTCGCGGACCTGCTCCGACGGCGAGCGGGTCACCCCCGGCATGTCGTCGCGCATCAGCGGCCACGCCTCGTCCAGGCTCCACAGCAGCGACGTCACCCAGGACACCCCGCCCTCGACCAGGACCAGCTGCAGCCCCGGCGTCCGGGCCAGCACACCGCCCGCGACCAGCCCGGTCAGGGCGACCGCCATCGCGTTGCCGTACCAGGCGTGCTGCTCCAGGTAGAACGACGGCCAGCCGTCCCCGCGGTGGCCCTCGGTGCCGCCGAGGTGGACCGCGACCGGCAACCCGCGCGCCGCGGCCGCGTCGTAGATCGGCCGGTACTTCGCGTCCGACATCGGCAGGTGGGTCCCGCTCGGGAACAGCGCCTGCACGAACCGCGGGTCGCCCGCCCAGTGCTCGATCTCGGCGACCGCGTGCTCCGGCGACTCGTGCGGCAGGCAGATGCTGGCGCGCAGCCGCGGCTCCGGGTCGAGCCAGTCCGCCACCAGGGCCTCGTTGAGCGCCCGGCACAGCGCGGCGGCGTACTCCGGCTCCTCGGCGCCGAACGTGTGGCTCTGCAGCGGGATCAGCACCCCTGCCGCGACGTCGTAGGCGTCGAGCAGCTGCGCGCGCAGCATCCCCAGGTCGCTGCCGGGCGCTCCCTGCTCGGGGTAGGAGTCGAGCCGCATGCCGCCGTTGCGCATCCGCGGGTAGACCGCGGGCGGGGCGGCGTTGCGCACCCCGAAGCGCGTGTACCGGCGCCGCCACGGCTCCGGCAGGAGGTCGGCGATCCGGGCCGGGTCGACCGAGGGGTGGATGTCGGCGTCGATCACCGGCGTCCGGGTGCGTGCCGGGCGCGGGCGTACGGCCTGCGACGTGCTCATCGGCCGTCTCCTTCGTCGTCGGCCCGCGTGCGGCGGCCCGCGGTGTCGATCACGACGTAGCGGTCCTCGATCGCGACGTCGTAGGTGTCGGCGACGTACGGGCCGGGCAGGCGCCCCGTCGTCGGGTGGGCCGCTGCCGGGTGGGCCGCCGCCGGCTCGACCGAGACCGGGTAGCTGCGCACCGGCGCCTCGCCCGGGCCGAAGTAGGACTGCCCGGTGGTCACGTCGTACTCCCAGCCGTGCCACGGGCACGCCACGAACGCGCCGTCGGCCATCCCGAACTCGCCCGGCAGGCCGGATGTCGGCGCCGCCGCGACCCGGCCACGGCACAGCGGCCCGCCCTGGTGCGGGCAGTGGTCGGCGAGGGCGAAGAACTCGTCGCCGACCCGGAACACGCCGATCGAGCGCTTCCCGACCTGCACGACCCGGTGCTCGCCGGGCGCGAGCTCGTCCACCCGGAGCACGGGGACCCTCACCGGTCGGCCCCCGTCCCCGGCGCCGGGTGCAGGAGCGCGACCGTGCCGGCGGTGGCGTCGAGCCGGACCACGTCCCCGGTCCGCAGCAGTGCCACCGGGTCGCCGTCCAGGTCGGACAGGGCAGGCACCCGCGTGACGACGGCACCCAGCGCCGCCTTCGTCGTGGTGACCGCGAAGACCATCCCGATCGGCGCGGTCCCGAGCAGCCGCGTCGTCTGGAAGAACCCGGACCAGCCCGAGGAGCCCTTGGCCCCGGGGAACACCAGGATCTTCCCCGTGAAGCACACGCCGAACAGCTCGTGGCGCGGCTCGATGATGGTGCCGGCGGCCGGGTCGATGCCGCCCCATCCGGAGATCGTCTCGTGCGAGACCAGGGCCTCGCCCTCGACGACGCCGGGCACCACGGTGCGCCCGCGCAGCAGCACCCGGCCCGCGGACGGCGCTGTCTCGCGGGCCGGGGCCGTCTCGAGGGTCGGGGCCGCCGGCTCGCGGGTCGCGTCGGACCGGATGCGGCTCATCGCAGCTCCCCCCGCCAGCGGCCGGTGACCGCGGCGTCGACGCATTCGGCGGTGGTGCCGAACCAGGCCTCGATCCCGAGGATCGCGGGCAGGTAGTGCGCCTGCTTCGCCGAGTCGGTGGCGAACACCCGGGTGCCGGGCGGGGCGGTCCGCGACATCGCCGGGCAGGAGTCGGTGAGCACCTTCGCGCCCGCGGCCTCGATCACCGCGGTGTAGCCGCTGCGCTCGGCCACCACCGCCAGCGCCCGCGGAGCCATGATCCACAGCTCGGTCCCGTCGTGCAGCCGGCGGCCCTCCAGGGCGCGTGCGGCGTCGCGGATCTGGTCCAGCGACGCGTGCGGGCAGCCGAGCAGTACGAAGTCGACGTCGGTGCTCGACCCCTGGTCGTTGAGCCGCGCGTAGGTCGCCCGCCGCTCGGCCTCGCCGAACACGACCGCCTCCGGGACGGGCTGCCCGCCGAACGCGGCCTCGACCGTCGGGGCCTCCGGGGTGACGCCCGGGACGTGGTACATCTCCACCCCGCCGGACGACGCCGCCGCGGCTCCGAAGTGCTTGAGGTCGGTCAGGTCCGGCAGCGCGTGCGCCCCGGTGACGACCGGGCGGGCCTCCTGCACGACGTCGCCGACGAAGTAGCCGAGAAGGCCCCAGTCCTGGAACGTCGCGACCGGGGTGTCCACCCGCACCAGGTGGGTGCCGCGGCGGTGCCGGTCGTGGTGGTTGCCCCAGCACGGCACCCGCCCGGTCAGGCTCGCCGCACCGGTGGACGCGGTGCCCTCGCAGTTGGTACGGGCGCCGAGCACCGAGTTGGCGTAGACCACCGCCGAGGACTCCATCCAGGCGCAGTGCTCGCCGCGGACCGGCAGGTTCCCGACCTGGTACGGCGTGCAGGTGGCCAGGATCGACACCCCGCGGCGGCCGTAGAACACCTCCGCGTCGGACTGCAGCGCCACGAAGTCCGCCGGGTAGGGCACGGTGCCGACCGAGTCCGGGCCGAAGCCCTGCTGCAGCTGGCAGGTCGGCACGGCCATCGGCGGGATCTCCAGGTCCTCGTCCGAGTCCAGGTTGATCACCGAGAACGCCTTGTCCCAGCCACCCTCGGCGACCAGTCGGGCCTTGGCCGGGGAGGGCTGCGTGGTGGTCCCGGCGACGTTGCGGACCTCGCAGAGCCCCTCGGCGTCGAGCGCCTCGCCGTAGCGCACCAGCAGGTCCATCGCCGCCGCGACGGCCGGGCCCTCCGCGCCGTCGCGCATCGCACGCTCGGTGTCGGTCAGGATCATGCGTTCGCCTCCGGGTCAGTCATCGAGGTTCTCGGCGATGCGCCCGGCCAGCGCCGCGGTGTCGACGTCGTGCACGCTGCCGTCGCGGGCGAGGTCGAACGCGTGCGCGGCGGCGTGGCCCATCGCCGCGCACGGGCCCATCACCCGCACGCTGGACAGGGCCGCGGCATCGCCGTCGACGCAGCGCCCGGCGGCGAGCAGGTTGTCCGCGTCCGGCGGCGTCATCGACCGCAGCGGCACGTAGTGCAGGTGCTCCGGGCCGAACGTCTCCCACACGTAGCCCTGCGGGGTGTCGTGCAGCTCGATCGGCCACGCGGTGCGGGCGACCGCGTCCGGGAAGCGGACCCCGGAGCGGACCTCGTCGACGCCGAGCTGGTGCACCCCGCGCAGCCACCGGGTCTGCCGGCGCCCGGGCAGGCCGTAGGAGCGCACGGTGGCCTTCCCGAAGACCTCCGGGAACTCCGTGCGCAGGAACGCGACCACCCGGTCGGCCTGGATCTTGCCCTCCATCTGCGCCCGCGCCGCCGCGATCGGGTCCAGCGGGGCCTCGATGTGGGTCATGTTCAGCACCGCGGTGCCGCGGCCGGGGAAGAAGAACGCGAGCCCGTCGTGGCGGCGCAGCCCGTACTCGGCGGCCTTGGCCCCGACCCGGGCGGCGAGGTCGGCCGGCTCGGGCTGCTGGGTCTCGTCCAGGTTCTCCACCACCAGCTGCTGGCTGCCGTAGATCTCGCGGTCCGGCAGCCGGCACTCCAGACCGGCCGCCCAGGCCAGCGCGGCGTCGCCGCTGGCGTCGACGAACCCGGCCGCGGTGACCTCGACCGACCCGTAGCGGGTCGCGAACCGGACCGAGCGCACCCGGCGCCCGTCCCGCTCGACCGCGACGATCGAGGCGCCGGTCAGCACCCGGATCCCGTGAGCACGGACGGTGTCCTCGACCCAGCGCCCGAGGCGGACCTCGTCGTAGCCGACGGTCGTGGTGTGCCCCACCCGGTAGAACATGTCGCCGGTCGGCTCGAGCTCGGCGAAGATGTCGTCGAAGATCCCGCGGGTGAGCCGACGGTGCTCCGGGGCGTTGCCGAACACGCCGCAGAACAGCCCGATCAGCGAGTTCACCATCTGGCCGCCGAGCACCGGCAGCGCGTCCACCAGGACCACCTCGCGGCCCAGCTTCGCGGACTCGACCGCGGCCGAGAGGCCCGCGATCCCGGCGCCGACGACGCACACGTCGGCGGCCACGGTGTGCTCGGCGGGATCGTCGGCCCGGACAGGGCGGTCGCGGACGACCGTGTGGACCGGAAGGTCGGTGAGCGCGTGCGGCATGGGTCACACCGTAGGAACGCCCGGGCGTGCCGCGGAAATAGACGATTCGCCTGCCAAGCCATCAGGCGCATCGATAGTCGCAGCTCACAGGGCCACAGTTCGCAGGGTCACAGGTCACAGGTCCGCAGCTCACAGGGCCGCGGCGAGCTCGACGAGTGTCTCGCGCAGCCAGCGGTGCGCCGGGTCGCCGTCCAGGTCGGCGTGCCACCAGAGACGCTCCCGGATCGGTGCCGGCTCCCCCGGGCACTCCAGCACCCGCAGCCCCAGGCGCTCGGCGACCTGGTCGGCCAGGCGCTCCTGCATCAGCGCCACCCGGTCGGTACCGGTCACCAGATGGGGCACCGCCAGGTAGCTCTCGACGCGCACCCGCATCTCCGGCTCCAGCCCGAGCCGGGTGAGCTGGCGGGTCATCGGCGCCGACGCGGCGAACCCGCGGTCGGGCTGGAACGGCACCACCCACGGCATCCGCGCCAGCGTCTCCAGTGTCGGCGGGCCCTGCCCGGCCACCGGGTTCGCCGCGTCCATCACGCACACCCACCGGTCGGAGAACAGCTCCACCGACCGCAGCTCCGGCAGGTCGAACCGGGCCGCGGGCGGCGCGACCATGCCGTCGATCAGCCGGATCGTCTCGCCGATGTCGGCGGCGAAGGCCTCCCGGACCAGGCGCAGGTGCAGGTCGACGCCGGGTGCCCGCTCGGCCAGCGCGGCGGACAGCGACGACCCGAGCACGGCGACGGTGTAGTCGGCCACCAGCAGCGTGAACCCGCGCCGCGACGAGGCCGGGTCGAACCCGTGCCCGGTGCCGAACAGCCGTTCCGCCGCCGCGCAGACGCCTTCGACCTGGTCGGCGAGCTGGGTCGCGAGCGGGGTCAGCACGTAGCCGCCCGCCCGGCGGGCCAGCAGCTCGTCGTCGAAGTGGCGGCGCAGCCGCGACAGCGACGCACTGGCGGCGGGCTGGGTGACCCCGATCCGCGCCGCGGCCCGGGTCACGTTCCGCTCGCGCAGCAGCTCCCGCAGGGTGACCAGCAGGTTCAGGTCGAGGTTGGCCAGGTGTGCCGTCGGGTGCCTCACGAGGGGACCTTCCCTCATGATCGCGCCCTGTCAACCGGTCAGTGCCGTGGCCGCGGCCGTCGGGCGGGTCCGCGGGCGACGACATCGCGGACCGGGGATACGAGCACCCGTCGGGTGGTGTCCAGCACGGTCGCCTCGGCGGACCGGACCGCGGGATCGAACGCGGGAGCACAGCGCCAGAGCACGAGGTACACCTCCTCGAGCACGCGCTCGGCCCGGGCCGGCGCCCGCAGCACCTCGCCCACCATGGCGAGGACCGTCGGGGCCGTCGCATCGTAGAGCCGCGCGAACGCGTCGACGTCGCCTCGTCCGGCCGCCATCAGCAGGGCGTCGGTCGCCGCCCGCCGCGGACACGCGACGGGCTGGTTCCGCGTCACCGACGAGGACCTGCCCGGATCGACCACGCCGATGCCCCGTCCCGCCGTCTCGTCACGACCGATATGCCGGGTCCGGGGCACAACGCCGAGCCGCCGGCGGCCCGGACCTCGACCGTAGGGTCGGCGTGTCACCACGGCAACCCGAACGGCCGAACGCCACCCGGACCGGCGGGCGACGCCGTGCCGCATCTCTCAATCAGCTGAGTGACTTAACCGGTAGCGTCGTCGGGGGACGTGGCGGCCCAGCCGGGAGACCCGCCTGCGGTGAGAGGGAAACGTGAAGATCGAGATCGACCAGGACGTGTCCATCGGCCCCGCGCCCCGGCGGGCCGGGCTGCTGATCGGCGTCCTGGTCGTCTCCGCCTTCGTCATGATCCTCAACGAGACGATCCTGAGCGTCGCGCTGCGCGACCTGACCGTCGACCTGGGCGTCCCGACCTCGACCGTGCAGTGGCTGACCAGCGGGTTCCTGCTGACGATGGCCGTGGTCATCCCGACCACCGGGTTCCTGCTCGAACGATTCACCCCGCGAGCGATCTTCGTGGCCTCGCTGAGCCTGTTCAGCCTGGGCACCCTGCTCTGCGCGATCGCACCCGGCTTCGAGGTGCTGCTGGCCGGGCGGATCGTGCAGGCCTCCGGCACCGCGGTGATGCTGCCGCTGCTGATGACCTCGGTGATGCGGCTCGTCCCGGTCGCGCGGCGCGGGGCCACCATGGGCACGATCACGATCGTCATCGCGGTCGCCCCGGCGATCGGGCCGACCATCGGCGGCGCCGTGCTGGCCGGTCTGGGCTGGCGCTGGATGTTCTGGATCGTGCTGCCGCTGGCCCTGGCCGCGCTCGTGATCGGCGCCGTGTGGCTGCGCCTGGACAGCACGACCCGCGCGGTGCCGCTGGACGTGGCGTCGGTCCTGCTCTCCGCGGTGGGCTTCGGCGGGGTGCTCTACGGGCTCTCGACGCTCGGCGAGTCCTCGGGCGGCGGGCACGCGGTCCCGCCGTGGGTCCCGATCGTGGTCGGGGTGGTCGCGCTCACGGTGTTCGTGGCGCGCCAGCTCCGGCTGCAGCGCGACGACCGGGCCCTGCTCGACCTGCGCCCGTTCACCCACCGCCCGTTCGCGGTCGCGATCGCCCTGAGCGTCCCGCTGTTCATGTGCCTGATCGGGGCCTCGGCGATCCTGCTGCCGCTCTACCTGCAGACGGTGCTGGGGACGAGCACGTTCGTCAGCGGCCTGGCGGTGCTGCCCGGCGGCCTGGTCCTCGGCCTGCTGGGACGCCCGGTCGGCGCGCTGTTCGACCGGTTCGGTGCCCGGCCGCTGGTCATCCCCGGCGCCGTGGCCATGGCCGCGTCGCTGTGGCTGTTCGCCACCCTCGGCCCGGCGTCGTCGCTGAACGCGGTGATCGGCATCCACGTCCTGCTGATGGCGGGGCTCGGGTTGATGATGACCCCGCTGATGACCGAGTCGCTGGGCGTCCTGCCCGACCATCTGACCTCGCACGGCAGCGCCATCCTCTCGACGTTGCAGCAGGTCTCCGGCGCGTTCGGCACGGCGGTGTTCGTGACCGTGGCCGCCCTGGGCTCGGTGTCGCCGACGGGCGGGCCGGACGCGGCGGGCCTGCAGACGGCGTTCGTCGTCGCCGGCTGCATCGGGCTGGTCGCCCTGGCCGCGTCGCTGTTCGTCCGGGCCCGGCCCCGGGTCCCGGTGCCGGCAGAGGTCACACGGCCGTGACCGGGCCCAGCAGCGACGGGTCCACCAGGTGCTCGACGCGGCCGTCCGCGGCGGTGACCCGGGCCAGCAACGCCTCCGGCGGCGCGAGCGTCGTGTGGCCCGGTGCCCCGGCGCGGTCCTCGGTCCAGGCCAGACCCGCAACGTCCCCCTCCCCGGTGCCGTGCAGCCGGACCGGCACGCCCGGTCGCGGCGCGGGCTCTCCGTCGACGGTGTAGCCGGCGGCCCCGAACAGCTCCACCCACTGCTCGGGGTCGAGACGCCGCTCGGGCCGTGCCGGTCCGGACCAGGCGTCGGCCACGGCACGCGGCAGCACGTCACCGCCGATCAGGGCGGCGTCGGTGAGCTCGACGAGCAGCGCAGGTACGCGCTCGCGACCGACCCGGGACGCCGCGGACTCCCACTCGGTGCGGCTCAGTGCGGTACCGCGGTCGAGCAGGGCGTTGACGGTGATCTCGTACAGTCCGGCGCTCACCGGGGGCCGTCCCCTTTACGACGTCGCGTCATCCGCGCAACCATCCCATCCGCGACCGACCGGCGTCGGCCCCGTGACGGACAGGAGACCTCCATGCGCGCGCTCCGCATCACGGCCAACCTGAGGGTGGCCGACGTCGACGAGGCGAAGAGCTTCTACACTGGCTTCCTCGGCCTGGGCACCGAGGAGTTCAGCATGGGGTGGGTGGCCCGCTACACCTGCCCCGAGACCGGGGCGAACGTCCAGCTCGTCACGCGCGACGCCACCTCCCCCGAGGACGCGGCCATCTCGGTGCACGCCGAGGACGTCGACGCCGCCCACGCCGAGGCGCTGGAGAACGGCTACGAGATCGTGCACCCGCTGACCACCGAGGAGTGGGGCGTGCGCCGGTTCCTGGTCCGGGCACCCGACGGGAACGTCGTCAACGTCGTCCAGCACCGGCAGTGAGCCGCTGTCCCGCACCGGCCCGGTGCGGTAGAGATGGCGTTGACCGCCGGTTCTCCACGCCCAGGATGGGATCGCCATGACCTCCGATGTGTGCGAGCAGCCGGTCACCGGCTCCCCCGACCTCCTGGCCTGGCTGCGCGGAGCCGTGCGCGATCCGTCGTCGCTGCACACCCGCGCCACCGACCGGCTCGCCTACGCCCACGACGCCTCGCACTTCGCACTCACCCCGCGCGCGGTCGTCACCGCCGCCGACGCCGACGAGGTCGGGCGGCTGTTCGCGGCCTCGGCCGGCTCGGGGGTCCCGCTCGCGTTCCGCTCGGGCGGGACGAGCCTGTCCGGGCAGGGCGGCACCGACGGCATCCTCGTCGACACCCGGCGGCACTTCCGCGACATCGAGGTCCTCGACGACGGCGCCCGGGTGCGGATCGGCCCCGGTGCGACGATCCGCCAGGTCAACGCCCGCCTGCAGCGGTTCGGCCGCAAGCTCGGCCCGGACCCGGCCAGCGAGGGTGCGTGCACCGTCGGCGGGGTCGTCGCGAACAACTCCAGCGGGATGGCCTGCGGCACCGTCGCGAACAGCTACGCCACCCTCGACTCGGTGGTGCTCGTGCTGCCCTCGGGCACCGTCGTCGACACCGGCGCCCCGGACGCGGACGAGCGCCTGGCGGCGCTGGAGCCGGCGCTGCACGCCGGCCTGGCGCGCCTCCGCGACCGGGTCCGGGGAGAGCCCGCCCTGCGCAAGCACGTCGAGGCGCAGTTCTCGATGAAGAACACGATGGGCTACGGGCTGAACTCGCTGCTCGACCACACCCGGCCCTCGGACATCCTCGCCCACCTGCTCGTGGGCAGCGAGGGCACGCTGGGGTTCATCGCCTCGGTCGTGATGCGCACGGTCCCGGTGCTCGCCCACGCCCGCACCGGGCTGCTCCTGTTCGACGACCTCGCCGCCGCCACCGGCGCGCTGCCCGCCCTCGTCGGGACCGGGCCGGCGACGATCGAGCTCCTCGACGCGACGTCGCTGCGGGTGGGCCAGGCCGACCCGCAGGCCGACGAGCTGCTGCGCACCCTGGCCGTGGAGAACCACGCCGCGCTGCTGCTGGAGTACCAGGCCGACTCCGCTTCCGAGGCGGACGACATGGCCGGGTCGGCACGTCGCGTCCTCGACAGGTTGCCGCTGGTGGGGGCCGGCTCCCTGACGTCCGAGCCCGCGACCCGGGCCGGGTACTGGCACATCCGCAAGGGCCTCTACGCGATGGTCGCAGGCGCCCGCCCGCAGGGGACGACGGCGCTGCTCGAGGACGTCGTCGTCCCGGTCCCCGAGCTGCTCCCGACCTGCGTGGAGCTGACCGCGATGTTCGAGCGCCACGACTACCGCGACTGCGTCATCTTCGGCCACGCCAAGGACGGCAACATCCACTTCATGCTCACCGAACGCCTCGGCGACGGTGCGCCGCTGGACCGGTTCGCCCGGTTCACCGACGAGATGGTCGAGCTGGTCCTGGGTCACGGCGGCTCACTCAAGGCCGAGCACGGCACCGGCCGGATGATGGCCCCGTTCGTGCGCCGCCAGTACGGCGACGAGCTCTACGACGTCATGCGCGAGATCAAGCGGCTCTGCGACCCGCGAGGGCTGCTCAACCCCGGCGTCGTGATCACCGACGAGCCCGACGGGCACCTGCAGGACCTCAAGTCCTCCCCGCCCGTCGAGGACGAGGTCGATCGCTGCGTGGAGTGCGGGTTCTGCGAGCCCGTCTGCCCCAGCCGGGACCTCACCACGACGCCGCGACAGCGGATCGTGCTGCGCCGCGAGATCCAGCGCGCACGCGACTCCGGGGACACCGTCCTGTTGGACACGCTGCGGCGCGAGTACGAGTACGACGGCATCGACACCTGCGCCGCGGACGGCATGTGCCAGACCGCCTGCCCGGTCCTGATCAACACCGGTGACCTGGTCACCCGGCTGCGCGCCGAGCAGGCGGGAGCGCTGGCGTCGAGGGGCTGGGCGGTCGCCGCCCGGCACTGGGACGCGACGACCCGGGCCGCCGCCGCCGCGCTGAGCACGGCCACGTTCCTGCCCGACCCGGTCGTCTCCCGGGCGAACGCGGTCGCGCGCAGGACCGTCGACGCCGACGACACCGTCCCGCTGTGGTCCCCGGAGCTGCCCGGGGGCGGGCGCCGGCGCGACACCCCGACGGCGCCGTCGGACCCGGTCGCGGTGCTGTTCTCCTCCTGCACCGCCACGATGTTCGGTGCGGCCGCGCAGGGTCCCGGCGCCACGGACGCCTTCCGGACGCTGTGCGAGCGGGCCGGCGTGCCGGTCACGACGCCGCCGGCGATGCCGTCGCTGTGCTGCGGGACGCCGTGGAAGTCCAAGGGCATGACCCGCGGGTACGAGGAGATGGCGTCCCGGGTCCTGCCGGCGCTGTGGGAGGCGACGCGCTCCGGATCGCTGCCGGTCGTCGGGGACGCGTCGTCCTGCACCGAGGGCGTCCGCCTCATGATCGAGAAGGGGCCGGAGCGCTTTCGGGCCCTCCGGGTCGTCGACGCGGTGGCGTTCGTCGCCGAGCACGTCCTGCCTCGGCTCGCGGTCACCTCACCCGCCGGGGCCGTCGCCCTGCACCCGACCTGCTCGGCGACGCGGCTCGGGGTCGCCGGTGCGCTGCGCGAGGTGACCGCGGCCGTCTCGTCGTCGGTGACCGTCCCCGACGAGTGGGGCTGTTGCGGGTTCGCCGGCGACCGCGGCCTGCTGCATCCGGAGCTGACCGCCTCGGCGACCGCCCGCCAGGCCGCCGAGCTGGACCGGCACGGGGACTTCGACGCCTACGTCTCCTGCAACCGGACCTGCGAGCTGGGGATGACGCGGGCGACCGGACGGCCCTACGAGAACGTGCTGGAGCTCCTCGAACGGGCCACGCGACCGATCTGACGCCGGCTCCGGGCCTACCCTGCGCCCATGCCGACCGCCCACCAGCCGTCCGAGACCGACGGCGACCGCCAGGACGTCAACGTCAACCCGGTGTTCGCCCGCGAACCGGTCCGGGTGCCGCGCTTCACACTGCCCGACGGCGAGCTGGACGCCGCCGTCGCGTACCAGGTGGTGCACGACGAGCTGATGCTCGACGGCAACGCACGGCTCAACCTGGCCACGTTCGTCACGACCTGGGCCGAGCCGCACGCGGAACGGCTGATGTCCGAGTCGTTCGACAAGAACATGATCGACAAGGACGAGTACCCGCGCACCGCCGACCTGGAGCAGCGCTGCGTCCGGATGCTCGCCGACCTGTGGAACGCGCCCGACCCGTCCACGGCGATCGGCTGTTCCACGACCGGTTCCAGCGAGGCCTGCATGCTCGGCGGGCTCGCGCTCAAGCGCCGCTGGCAGCAGGCCCGCCGGGCCGCCGGAAAGCCGACCGACCGTCCGAACATCGTCATGGGCGTCAACGTGCAGGTCTGCTGGGACAAGTTCGCGAACTTCTTCGAGGTCGAGCCCCGGCTGGTGCCGATGGAGGGCGACCGCCTGCACCTCGGCGCCGCCGAGGCCGTGGCGCAGTGCGACGAGAACACGATCGGCGTCGTCGCCATCCTCGGGTCCACCTTCGACGGCAGCTACGAGCCGGTCGCCGAGATCTGCGCCGCGCTCGACGACCTGGCCGAGCGCACCGGCCTGGACGTCCCGGTGCACGTCGACGGCGCGTCCGGGGCGATGGTGGCGCCGTTCTGCGACCCCGAGCTGGTGTGGGACTTCCGGCTCCCCCGCGTCGCATCGATCAACACCTCCGGCCACAAGTACGGGCTGGTCTACCCGGGCGTCGGGTGGGCGCTGTGGCGCGACGAGGCGGCCCTGCCCGAGGAGCTGGTGTTCCGGGTCAACTACCTCGGCGGTGACATGCCGACCTTCGCCCTGAACTTCTCCCGGCCCGGCGGGCAGGTCGTCGCGCAGTACTACAACTTCCTGCGCCTGGGCCGCGACGGCTACCGGCGGGTGCAGCAGACCTGCCGCGACGTCGCCACCGACCTGGCGGCCGCGATCGCCGACCTCGGCCCGTTCCGGCTGCTGACCGACGGGTCGCAGCTGCCGGTCTTCGCGTTCGTGATCGACGGCGAGCAGCCGTTCTCGGTGTTCGACGTGTCGGCGGGCCTGCGCGAGTCGGGATGGCTGGTGCCCGCCTACACGTTCCCCGCGCACCGCGAGGACATCGCCGCACTCCGGATCGTGGTGCGCAACGGCTTCTCCCCCGACCTCGCCGGCCTGTTCCTCGACGACCTGCGCCGGGTGGTCGAACGTATGGGCCGGCAGGCGGTCCCGCAGCGCGGCAGTGAGTCGGCGTCGTTCTCGCACGGGACACAACCCAAGACTCGCTGACCGCACGGTCAGCCGAACTTGGGCTGCTGTGTCCGAATCACGAGAGTTCCGACACCCGCCGGGCTCACACGTCACGGGCGTACCGGTGGGCCGGCCGTCGTCGACCTCTGCGCCGCGGCGCTCGACGAGACCGTCGGGGTGGGCAGGAGGGTGGCGCCGTCCTCCGGACGGCGCCACCGCGTGCCCGCCCGGCCGTGGTGGGCCCGGCAGTGGCGGGCCGCGCCGCGCACGGAGGGATCCTTCGGGACGCCGGGTGAGCGAGGGGACCCCTCGGGACCGCGCCCGACCTCGTAGGAGGGGATCGATGAGCGTGATCTGGATCCGGGCGAGCGCCGACCCGGACGGAGTCAGGTCGCGCGCGCGAGCCCGAGAGCGGGATCTCGCTACTGGCGATGCGGTACGCATGCATGGCGTGCGCGGCGTCCCGGTCACGGCGCCGCCGCGCCCCTTGTGCCACGGACTCCACCGTCGTTATGACGTGGTGGCCCGGATGCCGGCGAGCGCGACCGCGACCGGCACCGCAACGACCGCATCGTCGAGCTCCGGCCGTGCGTCGAGTGGTCGCTGACCTGCGGCGACGGACCTAGAGTGCGAACACTTGTTCGACTACAATTGGTCCATGTCCGACGCCCGGATCGCCGCCGCGCACGACCGCCTCATCGAGGCCGTCGAACAGCTGCGCGCGGTCGTCGTCGGGGCGAACGACACCGGGCAGATCTCCGTGCTCATCGCCTGCGAGACCGCCCGGCGGCGCCTCGATCACCTCTCGGTCGGTGTCCTGGCCGCCGCCGAACGCCGCGACGTGTTCACCTCCCGCGGCTACAAGACCAGCACCGCCGCCCTCGCCGACCTCCTCGGCTGGGAACGACACGAGGCCCGCCGCCACACCACCGCCGCGGAGAACGTGGTCGGGAAGACCGCCCTGGACGGCACCGCGTTGCCGCCGCGGCTACCGGCCACCAGCGCGGTGTTCGACGCCGGACGCACCAGCCTGCGCCACGTCGAGGTCGTGGCGAAGGTACTCGGAACCCGCGCCGCCGACCGGCTCGCCCCGGCCGTCTGGGCCGCCGCCGAAACCGAACTCGCCGCCAAGAGCAGCGACTACACCCCAACCGAGCTACAGACGTGGGGAACCGAACTCGTCGACAAGCTCGACCAGGACGGCCCGGCCCCCGACGACGACCACCCCGAGCCCGAGGTCAACGAGCTCAGGTTGGTACGCCACCGCAACCGGCCCGGCGGAAAGATCACCGGACGGTTCGACGACGCCGCCATGTTCGACACGATCGCCACGGTCATCGACGCGAAGTCCAAGCCGACCACGGCCGACGAGACCCGCGAACCCGCCCAACGCCAGGCCGAAGCCCTGGCCGAGGTGTGCGGGTACGCCCTGTCCCACGGCCCGACCTCGCTGGTTCCCGAGACCGGCGGACGGCGCCCGCAGATCTCGGTCATCATCAGACTCGAGGACCTGGAAGCCCGCGCCCGCAACGGCATGCTCGACTTCGGCGGCAGGACCTCACCCGAGACGCTGCGGATGCTCGCCTGCGACGCCGCCGTCCTGCCCATCGTCCTCAACGGCGAAGGACAACCCCTCGACGTCGGACGCGTCACCCGCTCGATCCCCGACGGACTCCGCCGCGCCGTGATCGCCCGCGACCGCGGATGCGCCCACCCCGGCTGCGACCGGCCACCGTCGTGGTGCGAGGTCCACCACATCATTCCGTGGGAAGACCTCGGCCACACCAAGATCGACAACCTGGTGATGCTGTGTCGACAGCACCACCGCCTGATCCACCACCCCGGATGGACCGTCCGCATCCGCGACGGACTCCCCGAGTTCCTGCCACCGGCCTGGATCGACCCCACACGGACACCACGCCGCCAACCCGGCCCGGTGATCGACATCCCGAGCCCGCGAGGTTCCGCACCGCCGGCCCCGGCTGCGAAAGCCGACACCGGCACCGGTGTGCGCATCGCGAACCTGGACGGCCTGTTCGGCGCACCTCGGGGCGGATAGGAGGCCGCTGCCGCCGGCCGGGCCGCCGACGCACAATGGCATCCCGCACGATCCGACACGTCCCCGAGGAGATCCCATGCCGTCCGACCAGGACGCCACCACCGACGCGATCGCGCTGCGACACGCGCCGGACCGCAGTCGGTACGAGATCGACGTCGACGCCGAGCCGGCCGGGTTCGCCGCCTACCTCGACCGGGACGGACGGCGGATCTTCTTCCACACCGTGGTCGAGGAGCGGTTCGGCGGGCGAGGCCTGGCCGGGAAGCTCGTCGCCCACGCCCTCGCCGACACCCGCGGGGCGGGGCTGCGGATCGTGGCCATGTGCCCCTACGTCGCGAAGTACGTGAGCACCCACCACGAGGTCGACGACCTGCTCGACCCGGTCAGCTCCGCCGACCGTGCCGCGGTCCGCGACGCCCAGGGCTGACGGCCGGGGAGTGGGCCGCGGGCGTGGGCTGGGGGCCGGGAACATCGTCACCCGTCCCGTGGTTCCACCGACATGGTTGAAGAATCAACCACGTACCCGCTCCGCAGAAGGGGAGGACCAGACATGAACACCGTGACCGATCGCTACGACCGGGCGACGTTCCTGTTCGCCGCCGGCGACTACATCGAGGCCTCCCGGGCACTGGCCGCGCTCGTCGCCGAGGAGCCCGGCTCGAGCGCCCTGCGCCTGCTGCTGGCGCGGGCGTACTACCACTCCGCCCAGCTCGGCCGGGCCGAGCAGGAGCTGCGGACGCTCGTGGCGGAGAACCCGGTGGACGTCTACGCCCGCCTGCTGCTGGGCCGGACCCTGCAGCGGCTGAGCCGGCACGACGACGCGGCCGCGCACCTGCGCCTCGCGGAGGCGATGAGCCCCGCCGCCTGAGCGGCGCACCCGAGGACCGGGCCCGACGCGACGTCCGCGTCGGGCCCGGTCGTGTCGGTGGGCTGCCCCGTCGATGAACCGAGCTCAGCGGACGAGGGCGCGGAACGCCCGGATCGCGTGCTCCAGCTCGGCCACCGCAACGTTCTCGTCGACCGCGTGCATGCGCGCCGGGTCGCCCGGTCCCCAGATCGCGATCGGCACGCCGGGCAGCACCGGGGCGAGCACCGAGGCGTCGGTGAAGTAGCGGACCGGCTCGGACGCCGGCTCCCGTCGCGCGACCCAGGGGTCGCCGGCGTCGGTCGTGACCGCGGGCAGGCGCGAGGTCACGGTGACCTCGTCCGCCTCGGGTTGGTGCTCCCACCACGCCAGGAGGTCGGCGCCGTCGCCGACGACGCGGTGGTCCAGGTGCGCCTCGGCACGGTCCGGGACGATGTTGGTCGCCGTGCCGCCGGACAGTGTCCCGAGGTTGACCGTCTCGGGGCCGAGGAAGGGGTCGGCGGCCAGCGGCAGTTCCGTACGCGCCCGGACGGTCAGGTCGGCCAGGCGCGCGATCGCGTTGACGCCGAGGTCGGGCGTGCTGCCGTGCGCGGCCCGCCCGCGGGAGACGACGCGCAGCCACAGTGCGCCGCGGTGTCCGAGGTGGACCCGGTTGTGGGTCGCCTCGGGGATCACGACGGCGCCCGGGGCGAGTGCGCGCACCACGTCCCGCGCCTGGACGGCACCGAGGCAGCCGACCTCTTCGTCGCTGGTCAGTAGCAGCGCCGCGGGTGTATCCCGGCGGCAGGCCTCGACGAGTGCGGCCGCCGAGGCGACCACCCCCGCCTTCATGTCCGACGCGCCGCGCCCGTGCACGAGGCCGTCGGCGATCTCCCCGCCGAACGGGTCGACGCTCCAGTCGGCCGACGAGCCGACCGGCACGGTGTCGACGTGGCAGGCGAACAGCAGCGGAGCGGCCGGACCGGGATCACCTCCGGTGCGCAGCAGCGCCCACGGATGCGGGCCGTCGAGCTCGGCCTCGCACCCGACGTCCGGCGCGACCGCCCGCACGGCGGCCAGCACGGTGTCGATCACCGCGACCTGGCCCGCCACGTCACCGGAGACGCTGCGCTGCCGAACGAGTGCCGAGAGCAGCGCCGCCGCGCCCTGCTCCGAGCCGCTCCACGTGCCGTGTGCCGGGTCCACGTCCGCTCCTCGTGTCGGGGAGTGACCACCTTCGCAGGAGCGACGCCGCGGTAGCCGTCATGGGGCACGCGGCGTCGACGGTGCGCTCCGCACCGGCCCGCCGGCCGCTGCCGGCCTCGGATGCGAGTCCCGGCCCGTGCCAGGCTGGGCGCATGTCCACGGCTCTCAAGTTCGGCTGGCTGTCCCCGGCGATCGGCAACCGCGACAGCGGCTACCAGCCCATCGCGCAGTTCCAGGACCGGCACATCCTGCCCGCCGCGCTCCCGCACTTCGACTCGTTGTGGCTGGCCGACCACTTCTACGGCTTCGACGCGAAGTCCGACCCGTTCCTGGAGGCGTGGACCACGCTGACCTGGCTCGCGGCGCGCCACGAGAACGTGCTGCTGTGCCACCACGTCCTCGGCCACGGCTACCGGCCGCCCGCGCTCACCGCGAAGATGGCCGCGACCCTGCAGGTGCTCAGCGGCGGGCGCTTCGTCCTGGGCATCGGTGCGGGGTGGCGCGAGGACGAGTACCGCGCCTACGGCTACGACTTCCCGGCGCCGTCGGTGCGCTTCGCCCAGCTCGAGGAGCTCGTGCAGATCTGCCGGCTGATGTGGACACAGGAGGACCCGTCGTTCTCCGGTACCCACTTCGGCATCGACGGGGCGGCCGCGCCGCCGCTGCCCGAGACCGTCCCGCCGGTGTGCATCGGCGCCGGCGGGGAGAAGGTCGGGCTGCCGCTGGTCGGGCGCATCGCCGACATGTGGAACGCGCCGTCCCGCGGCTCGGTCGGGGACTGGAACCGGCGGATGGGGATCGTGCACGACTCGGCCGAGCGCGCCGGTCGTGACCCCTCATCGATCGAGGTGTCGGTGACGCTCGAACGCCCCCTGCCGGTGACCGACCAGGACTCCGAGAAGCTCGTCGAGGAGCTCTCCGCCCACGCCGGCCGCGGGGTGGCGCACGTCGTGATGGACTTCGGGAACCCGCGCTCGACCGAGCCGGTCCTGCGCTTCGCCGAGCAGGTCATCGCGCCCCTGCGCGGCTGACGACCGGGCCGGTGCCGGCGGCCGGCGGCGCCGGTCCCCCGGCCGCGAGGAGCGGGCCGAGATGCTCGGCGACCATCCGCATCGTCGTGCGGTGCACCTGGCCGGCTGCGGTCGCGGGCTGGGCCTGCACGAGGATCTCGTCGGCCCACGGCATGGCCGGGTCGTCGGCCCACTCGGCGGCGACCGCGTCCGGCGTGCGACCCGGGTGGACCGGGCGCGAGAGCAGGACCCGCGGCGGTCCCGCCGCGTAGGTCCAGTACCGGGCCAGGTCCGCGGCGACACCGGTGTCGGCGCCGTCGGGCGACCTCGCGGGACGCCCGGAGACGACACCGATCCCGCGCGCCGCCGCCTCGTCGACACCGGACGACGACCCGGTCGCCCACCAGATCCGGTCGCGCAGCGTCGGCCGGGCCGGTGTCAGGTCGGGTTCACCGAGCCGCTCGCACAGCCGGTCCACCACGGCCCGGCAGTCGGCGTGGCGTCGATCGTGGTCGCGCCCGGACCGGGCGGAGGCGGCCGGGTCCGCGCCGGCGCCGATGCCGAGCTCGACCCGGCCGCCGCTGATCTCGTCCAGCACGGCGGCGTCCTCGGCCAGCCGCAGCGGGTCCTGAAGCGGTGCCGCCACGACCCCGGTGCCGAGCCGGATCGACAGGGTCTGCGCGGCGACGGCGGCCAGCAGGACCAGCGGGGAGGGCAACAGTCCGCCCAGGTGACCGGCGTGGTGCTGGGCCACCCAGAACGAGGAGTAGCCGAGCTCCTCGGCCAGGACGGCGAGCTCGATCGTCTCCCGGTACACGGTCGCCGGGTCGTCGCCGGCGACGTGTGAGAGGTACCCCAGCCGCACGGCACAGACCGTAGCGCTTGCCCACCGGCCAGTGACGCCGCACCGCTCCTGCGTCGGCGGGAGCCGGACCCACTCCAACAACGAGAGCACTGCTCTTGCTTTGCGGGGACAAGCCTGTCATTGTCAGTTTCAGTGCTCACGG